>DATDFQ010000056.1:0-300000 GCA_036522515.1 Bacteroidota bacterium | reverse complement strand
GCCCGGGAGAATCCCCAGGATCGTTCCGCCCAGTTCCTCGTACAAACGGAGGACCGCCTCGAGCGCCTGAGCCGGGAGCGTCCCGCCCGAGAGGGCGTTGTTCACCTGGCGGCTCAGGTCAAAGAGCACCGCGATCGCCTGCGGTGCATTGAAATCGTCGTCCATCGCCTCGAGAAACCTGGTCCGGACGCCCGCGGGATCGATTTCCGTGGCTGCGGACGCTTGTGAAGCGCCCGAGCCATTCTTCCCGAGTTCGGCGCGGACGTTTCGCACCGTGTTCACCAGTTTTTCCAGGCCCCTCGCGGCGCCGTCGAGGGCTTCATCCGAAAAATCGAGAGTGCTTCTGTAATGACTCTGAAGGATGAAGAACCTGACGACATACGGCGAGTGCCTCCGGAAGGCGTCCTTGAGGGAGATGACGTTCCCCAGCGACTTTCCCATCTTCTGCCCGCCGACGGTCACCAGGTTGTTGTGAATCCAGTACCGGACGAACGGCTTCCCGGTGGCGCACTCGCTCTGGGCGATCTCGCACTCATGATGGGGAAACTGATTGTCCAGCCCGCCTCCGTGAATATCGAACGTTTCGCCGAGGTATTTCATCGCCATCGCGGAGCACTCGGCGTGCCATCCGGGGAAACCGGAGCCCCAGGGGCTCGGCCACTGCATGATATGGCCCGTCCCGGCGTTTTTCCAGAGGGCGAAGTCGTTCGGGTGCCGCTTTTCCGGGCTCACCTCGACGCGGGTGCCGGATTCGAGTTCATCCAGCCTTCGGCCCGAAAGTTTGCCGTACTCCTTGTCACGGGAGACGTCGAAGTAGACGGAGCCGTTCACCTCGTAGGCAAAACCCTTCGCTATCAGCTCCCTGACGAGCTCGATTTGTTCGATGATATGCCCGGTGGCTCGGGGAGAGATGTCGGGGCGCAGCACATTCAAGGCATCCATATCCTCGAAATAGCTGCGGGTGTACGTCTCGACAAGCTGCATCGGGTGGATCCGGTCGATCTTCGAGCGCCGCTCGATCTTATCCTCTCCCTCGTCCGCGTCGTCGGTTAAATGCCCGACGTCGGTGATGTTCTGGACATAAAGGACCTTGTACCCGAGGAACCGGAGGTAGCGGAGGATGACGTCGAACGACACATAGCTCTTGGCGTGACCGATGTGGGAATGCCCGTAGACCGTCGGCCCGCAGACATACATGCCCACCTGACCCTTGACGAGCGGGGTAAACTCTTCCTTCCGGCGCGTGAGCGTATTCGTGATCCTGAGGGTCACGGCAGGAGCCCCATCAGTTCCCGCGCGCTCTCCAGGCCGCTCTGGGTGACCTCCGACCCGCTGAGCAATTTTGCGACTTCGTTGATCCGTTCCCCGAGCTCCAGCTTGCGCATCCGGGAAGACGACCGCCCGTCGAGTTCAACCTTCTCGACCACATAGTGCGTGTCCGCGAAGCCGGCGATCTGGGGAAGATGGGTAATCGCGATGACCTGATGGAACCGGGAGAGGTTCTTCAGGTTCCGGCCGACCGCCTGCGCGATGCGGCCGCTCACTCCCACGTCGATCTCGTCGAACACCAGGAGGGGAAGCCGGTCGGATTTCGCGAGGATCATCTTGAGGGCCAACATGATGCGCGAGATCTCGCCGCCGGAGGCCACCTTCGCCAGAGGTTTGGGTTCCTCGCCGGCATTGGTCGACACATGGAATTCGACCTCGTCGATCCCCTTCGGGGTCGCGTCGAAGCACTCGCGGCCCAGCGTGACGATCGCCTCGTCGCCCGGGGGCGCAGGCCTGTGCACGATCCGGGTCTCGAACGAGGCGTGCGGGATTCCGAGCGCGACAAGAGCCGCCTGGACCGAACGGTTGAGCTTCTTCGCCAGCTCGTGGCGCTTCAGGGAGAGCCGCTGCGCGATTTCCGAGCAGGCGTTTTTTTGCCGGTCGAGCTGTTTCCGGAGCGCCGCAATTTCCGCCTCGAAATTATCGGCCAGCTCGAGCTCTCTTCCGATCGTCCCCCTGTGCTCGACGATCGTCTCAAGCGATCCGCCATATTTCTTTTTTAACAGGGCAAGCTGCCCGAGCCGGTTTCGGATCTCCTCGAGCCGGTCGGGGTTGAATTCGATCCGCGACGTATAGCGCTGGATGAATTTCGCGAGCTCATCGACGATCGCCGCGGCGGCGGCCGCCTCGTTGGCGGGTTCCTCCAGGGATTTGTCGATGGAGGCGAGATTCTGCAGCTCGTTCCGCGCGAGCACGAGCTGGTCGTGCACGGCATTGTCGCCCTCGTAGATCATCTGGTAGAGGCGCTCCGTCGCGCTGAACAACCGCTCGGCGTGCTCAAGAATGTTCAACTCCGATTCGAGGTCCCCCTCCTCGCCGGGCCGGGGGCCCACCGCGTCGATTTCCCTCACCTGGAAGTCGTACAGAACCCGCCGGTCCTTGAGCGTCAGTTCTTTCGCGCGAAGATCCCGGAGATTCTTCAGGATCTCTTGCGCGTGCCCGTACGCTTCCCGGAACTCGCCCGCCAGGCCCTCCAACCCGCCGAAGTCGTCCAGAAGGCCGATGTGGGTCCCGGCACGAAGCAGGGATTGATGCTCGTGCTGCCCGTGGAGATCGACGAGAAGGTCTCCGGCCTGCTTGAGAAGCCCCGTCGTGGCCGGCGTGTCGTTCATAAAAGAGCGCGACTGACCCCTGACGGAAATTTCCCGCCGGAGGAGCAGTTCGCCCGAGAACTCGATCTCATGCGTCTCGAGGAGTTCCTTGAGGCCCTTGTTCCCTCCCACCGAGAGCGACGCTTCCACGATCGCCTTCTCGGCGCCTCCGCGGACCGCATCGGCGTCCCCCCGCTCACCGAGGACAAGCCCGAGCGCGCCGATGACGATCGACTTGCCCGCGCCGGTCTCGCCCGTGATGATGTTCAGGCCGGGCTCGAAGGCGACATTCAAATCGTCGATCAACGCGTAGTTCTTGATCGTGAGGGTATTCAGCATCGGGGGAGTCTAATTGAGCCGGAGAGAGGGCGACGGCTCGCCATCGAGGTCGAACTGGTTCAATTCGGGGATTTCCTTCAGGATTCCGTGGTAGAATGCCATCCTGAAAAACTCCGCCAGGGCGGCGAGGGATTCCTCGTCCAGGTCGTAGGAGAATCGGCGGAGGTACGCGCTGTCCTGCCCGAAGGCCTCCAGGTTGGACGCTCCCTTCTTCCCGCTCTCGATGACGGTTCGCGCCTCGGGGGACGACAACCCCCCGGCGGGAACGGCCCAGAAGCCATGGATGTACGGGAGTCCTGTCAGGTCGCCCCACTCGGCGACCAGGTCGAGCTTGTTTCTTCTTCCCTCGGCCCGGAGCGCGGAATCGCCGAGAAGCAGAACCGCATCGGCTCCCGCCAACGCCTCCTCGCCGGAGGCCGGGGTCGGGATGATGCGCGGCACGTTGTCATACTTTTCCGCGAAAATAAGATGGGCGAGAACGACCTCCGAGCCGGCGCTCGGGTCGACGGCGATGGAACCCACGCGGCGGAGATTCTCACGGAAGAGGAGCGTGACGGCGGAACTTTCGCCTTCGGAGCGCGCGCCGACGGAAGGAAGGATCCTGTAACGGGAGGACTCCCGCGCATAATCGATCGGAGACAAGAAAGCTCCGTCGAGCTGCGCCTGACGGAGCTTGATCGCCAGCTCGGCGGTCCCGGCCTGACGGGATTCGACCAATTCAAACGCCGGAGGATCTTCCTGTCTTTTCAGGCCGTAGAAGAGCGGCTGCGCGAAGAGATGAGGAACGACGCCGATCCGTTTCATCCTGCCCCGGCGAACCTACGAGAGCGAGGTTTTCTGCCGGATCTGCTTCGCCGCAAGCGCGCGCAGGTAATACATCTTTGCGCGGCGGACGTTCCCCTGCTTCGTCACCTCGATCTTGGCGATGCGCGGAGAATGAAGGAGGAAGATGCGCTCGACGCCGACTCCGTTCGAGACTTTCCGGACGGTAAACGTGGTTCCGAGGCCGCCCCCGCGCCTTCCGATCACGACCCCGAGAAATTGCTGGATTCGCTCCTTGTCTCCTTCGATGACGCGGACATGCACGTTCACCGTGTCTCCGGGCTTGAAGGGCGGAAGGTCGGTCTTCATTTGTGTGGCTTCTACAAGCTTGAGTTTCTCCATGGCTGCTATTCCTTCAGGTTATGATAAAAGGTCTTTGCGACGGATCTTCGTCCGTTCGACACGCTGCGTCTGGCGCCAGCGTCCAATGGCATCATGATCGCCCGAGAGAAGAACGCCCGGCACGGGCATCCCCCGGAATTCGGGGGGCCTGGTATAGGCCGGTCCGTCGAGCAGGGGATCCTGGAACGAATCCGTGAGCATCGATTGTCCGTCCCCCAGCACGCCCGGAATCAATCTGACCACGGCATCGACGACGACCAGGGCTGCGAGTTCGCCCCCCGTCAGGACGTAGTCGCCGATCGAAATCTCCCTGGTGACCAGTTTCATGCGGACACGTTCGTCGATCCCCTTGTAGTGGCCGCAGAGCAGGATGATGTTTTTCTTCAACGACAACTCGTTTGCCGTCTTCTGGTTGAACGGCTCCCCGTCGGCGCTCATATAGATCACCTCGTCGTAGCTGCGGGCAGACTGGAGCTTCTCGATGCATTCGAAAATCGGACCGGGTTTGAGAACCATCCCGGCCCCGCCCCCGTAGGGAGTGTCGTCAATCGTGCGATGCCGGTCGTGCGTGTACTTCCGCAGATCGTGCACCCTGATCTGCGCGAGCTTTTTCATTCTCGCCCGGCGGATGATGCTGGTCCGGAGAGGGCCTGCGGCGAGAGCCGGGAATCCGGTGACGATATCCACGCGAAGCCGTTGATCCATGCGTCACGGCCTCTCGAGCAAGCCATCGATGAGCTGCACGACGATCCTCCGGTGGGCGAGATCGACTTCCTTGATGAATTCCTTCACGGCGGGGATCATGTCCGAGGCGGCCCCCCTGCGAATCGCCCACACATCCTGTCCGGGAAACTTATACACGTTCTCAACCTCTCCGATGAGAGTCCCGTCTGCGGTGACGACGGAACATCCGATGATATCATGGACAAAATACGATCCCTTCTTCAGCTTTACCGTCCGGCTCTCTTCGACGAACAGGTAGCGGCCGACAAGCGGCTCGGCCGAGGTCCGGTCGTTCACACCGCGAAACTTCACGAGCGTGTTGCGGAGTCCCGCAGTCACTTCCTCGATTTCGAGCGGTTCGCAATCCGCCGCGGACTCCCCGAGGAACACCTCTTTCAAACCTTTCAGTCTGCCGGGCGATCCGGTGCTCAAACGAAGCTTCAGATGCCCCTTGAGACCGAAACAACCCGTTATTCTTGCCAGGGCAGTCAACCCCCGGTTCTCCCGGCGGCTCACGGTGCGCCTGTCAGGACGTTCAATCCAACACTTCGACAGAAACACGCTTGCCGGCTTTCTTGCCGACCGCGGCCACCAGCGTGCGAAGCGCGAAGGCGGTCCTCCCTCTCTTCCCTATGATCTTGCCGATATCGGGCTGGGCAACCTTCACCTTCAGAATCAATCTTTCTTCGCGGCTCTCTTCTTCAATCGCTACCAGATCCGGTTGATCGACGAGCTGCTTGGCGATATATTCCACGAATTCTTTCATAGATCCTCCGTCGATCTATACGCGTGCCCACCCGGGATACCCTTCGATGAGAACGGAGTTTCCAGTGATCGTCAGGCATTCTCGGGCTCACAAGCACCTCATATGATTGAATCGAGGCTCAACGAAATCCTCAGTCATCCCGGGTGTTCCCCGGAGATCACAATTAGGCCGCGGGTGCGGGTGCCGGTTCAGGCGCAGCTTCCGGCGCGGATGCCGCCGGAGCAGGAGGTGCTTCTACCGCGTTTTTCTTCTTCCGTGCCACTTTCCTGCGTGCCTTTCTCTCTTCGTCTCTCTGCAGTTTCTCGGACTGCAGTCCCTGCCACTTCTCGAATTCGGACGCGATCTTGGCCTCATCGGCGCCGCGTTTCATCAACCCCCACTTCAGCCAGAGTCCCTTCCGCTGCAGGAGGCTCCGGAGCGTGTCCGTCGGCTGCGCTCCCTGTTTCAGCCAGAGGTAAAGACGGGATTCGTCGACATCGACGGTCATCGGATTCGCGCGCGGGTTATAGTGCCCGATCGCTTCGATGTATTTTCCCATCCGCGACGCGCGGGAATCCGCCACAATGATCTTGTAGAACGGTTGTTTCTTCTTGCCGGTCCTGCGCAAACGTATTTTTACCACTCTCAGCACTCCTTATGATTAATGAATCTTTCTGTAATCCTCAACCCATTCGGGGCGTCTGCATCCCCTGGAGCATCCGGGGCATCTTGCCTTTCGAAATTGTCTTCATCATTTTCTGCATCTCTGCGAACTGCTTGAGGACTTTGTTGACCTGCTGCACCGAGGTGCCGCTGCCGGAGGCGATCCGCCTTCGCCGCTCGCCGTTGATGATGTGCGGCTTGTGGCGTTCCTCCCTCGTCATGGAGCGTATGATCGCTTCCACATAGACCAGGCCCTTTTCGTCGAGCGCGGCTCCGGCGGGGATCCGGTTCATGCCGGGGATCATGCTCAACACCTGCTGGAGCGACCCCATTTTCTTGATCTCGTGCAGCTGGTCGAGGAAATCGTCGAAGGTGAATTGCGCCTTTCGGATTTTCTCGTCGAGCTTCTGCGCCTGCTGCTCGTCGAACCGTTCCTGGGCCTTCTCGACGAGCGTGACGATATCGCCCATCCCGAGGATTCTCGACGCCATGCGGTCCGGATGGAACACCTCGAGCGCGTCGAGCTTCTCGCCCACACCGACAAATTTGATCGGCCTGTCGACGACGGCCCGGATCGAAAGAGCGGCTCCGCCCCGCGTGTCGCCGTCGAGCTTCGTCAGCACGACGCCGTGGAAATCGAGCCGGTCGTGGAACGCCTTTGCGGTGTTGACCGCATCCTGGCCGGTCATCGAATCGACCACGAAAAGAATTTCGGACGGCTTGACTGCCGCCTTGATGGCTTCGAGCTCCTGCATCATTTCTTCATCCACATGCAGCCGCCCGGCGGTATCGAGAATCACGACGTCGCGCGCCCCCGTTCGGGCGTGCTCCACGGAGCGGCGGGCGATCTCGAGCGCGCTCACGCCCCGTTCCGCGAGGACCGGCACCTGGATCTGGCCGGCGAGCATCTCAAGCTGGTCGATCGCCGCGGGCCTCTGGACGTCCGCGGCTGCCAGCAGCGGAAAACGCCCCTTCGTCTTTAAATATAACGAAAGTTTCGCACAAAACGTTGTTTTCCCGGAGCCTTGCAGGCCGGCAACCATGATCACAGTGGGCGGCATCGCCGAGAAATTAAGCTCCGCGGTCGACGTCCCCATCATCTTTACCAGCTCGTCATACATGATCTTGACGATGAGCTGGCCGGGAGTGATGCTTCGAAGAACCTCCTGGCCGAGAGCCCGCTTCTGCACATCTTCGACAAAGGTCTTGACGACCTTATAGTTCACGTCGGCGTCGAGAAGGACCCGGCGAACCTCCCGCATCGATTCCGCGATGTTCGACTCCGTGATCTTTCCCTGGCCGCGGAGTTTCTTGAAGACAAGTTCTAGTTTTTGACTGAGATCCTCAAACACTTGATGAGATGATCCTGATAAGCTCCATGGATTGGTGCCCAATCCGCACCGGCGGAATGATATTCCGGGCGGTTCTTCGCCAAAATAGGCTTAAATTTACTCAAAAAATAAAAGGGAAGCAAGCGCGCGACCTAAAGGTCGTAGCACCGATGCCTTGGGGTTGGAGGGCGCGCAAGCTAAAGCTTGCGGCTACCGATTCCGGAGGATTCCCGGTAAATTTCGGCGGACCTCAAAGGCTTTGTTTAAGCGCCTCCGCGCCGCTGACGATTTCGAGTAATTCCTTGGTGATCGACGCCTGGCGGGCCTTGTTATAGGAGAGTTGAAGGCTGCGGATCAGCTCCGACGCGTTGGTAGTGGCGTTGTCCATTGCCGCCATCCGGGCGCCCTGCTCCGCCGCGTTCGACTCCAGGAGAATGCGCCAGAACTGAAAATTGAGGTGTTTCGGCACCAGTGCGGAGATGATTGCCTCCCCTGACGGTTCGTAAATGTAGTCGAGACGGGGTGGCGCGGGCCGGGGGGAACCCGGAGCCGGCGCATGTCCGCCTGCAGAGGCCGGAGCATCGATCTTTGCCGCAGGTATCGGAAGAAACTGATCGATGACGATACGGTGCTGCACGATGGATTTGAATTCATTCGATACGATATCCACCCGGTCCACCTCCCCGGCGAGGAATGATTTCACGAGGGTTGAAACGATCTCCTGGGCGGTGCTGAATTGCAGACCTGCATAGACACCGATATACTTGCCGGCGACCCGGTAGTCATGTTTTGCAAAAAACTCAAACCCCTTCCTTCCGACGCAGATGACCTTCAATCCTCCCGCCGCAGCCTGGGCTCCGTACTGCTCCCGGCAATGCTGCGCGGCGGCGCGGACCAGGTTAGAATTGAACGCGCCGCACAGGCCGCGGTCGGCCGTCACCACGACCACCGCCACATTCTTCACCGCTCTGGCGGCGAAATGGGGGTTGGCGGTCAGGTCGACTTCCGAAGCGAGATGGGTAAGGAGCTCCTTCATCTTCCGCGCATACGGGCGGGCGGCGATGACGGCATCCTGCGCCCTCCGCAGCTTGGCCGCCGCCACCATTTTCATCGCCTTCGTGATCTTCTGGGTGCTCTTGACCCCGCCGATCCGGCGCCGTATTTCCCTGAGTGTGGCCATGGTTCTAGGCTGGGTTGTGCGTCAGGAGACCTTGAACCCTTCGACAAATTCCTTGACGACCGTATGAAGTTTTTTCTGCAGCTCGTCGGAGAGATCCCGTTTGACGAGGATCTCCTCCAGCAGCGCCGCATGTTTCAGCCGCAGCACGTCCAGGAATTCCCGTTCAAACCGGCCGACCTGTTCGAGCGGAAACTCATCCAGGTAGCCGTTTGTCCCGGCGAACATGCTGACCACCTGCTCTTCGACGGGCATCGGCACATACTGGCCCTGCTTGAGGAGTTCGACCAGGTGCGCGCCGCGCCGGAGCTGCGCCTGTGTCGCCTTGTCGAGGTCGGATCCGAATTTTGCAAAGGCCTCGAGCTCGCGGTACTGGGCAAGGTCGAGACGCATGCGCCCGGCGACCCGCTTCATGGCCTTGATCTGGGCATTCCCTCCCACGCGGGAAACCGAGATCCCGACGTTGATGGCCGGGCGAACGCCGGAGTTGAAGAGGCCCGGCTCGAGGTAAATCTGCCCGTCGGTGATGGAGATGACGTTTGTCGGGATATAGGCCGAGACGTCGCCCGCCTGGGTTTCAATTATCGGCAACGCCGTCAGGCTGCCGCCGCCGAGCTCCTCGTTGAGTTTGGATGCACGCTCCAGAAGGCGTGAGTGAAGGTAGAACACATCGCCCGGGTACGCTTCCCTTCCCGGCGGACGCCGGAGGAGGAGCGAAACCTGCCTGTAGGCCTGGGCGTGCTTGGAGAGGTCGTCGTAAACCGCAAGGGCGTGCCTGCCGTTATCCCTGAAAAACTCGCCGAGAGTCGCCCCCGCGTAGGGTGCGATGAACTGCATCGGGGCGGGATCGCTCGCCGTGGCGCAAATGACGGTCGTATATTCCATCGCGCCGGACTCTTCGAGCTTGGCGACGACGGAGGCGACCGTCGAACCCTTCTGCCCGATGGCGACATAGATGCAATACATCGGCTTGATTCCCCGCTGCTTCGCCTGCTCGGTGTGCGTATATTTCTGATTGACGATCGTATCGAGGGCGACGGCCGTCTTTCCCGTCTGGCGATCGCCGATAATCAACTCGCGTTGTCCGCGGCCGATCGGGATCATCGCATCCACCGCCTTGATCCCGGTCTGAAGGGGCTCCTTGACCGGCTGTCGCTGAATGACACCGAGGGCTTTCCGTTCCAGGGGGAGAAATTTGTCGGTCTTGATGGGCCCGCGCCCGTCGATCGGCTGGCCCAGCGGGTTGATCACGCGGCCAAGCATCCCTTCCCCGACAGGCATCGATGCGAGACGTCCCGTTCGTTTGACGATGTCCCCCTCTTTGATGAGCCCGCTCTCGCCGAAGAGCACGCAGCCGACGTTGTCTTCTTCGAGGTTCAGGACCATCCCGAACACGTCGTTCGGAAGCTCCACCAGCTCGCTTGCCATCACTTTCGAGAGCCCGTAGACGCGGGCAATCCCGTCGCCGACCTGCAGCACGGTGCCGACGTCGTAGACATCCATCTCTTTTTCAAATCCGGCCAGCTGCTTGCGCAGGATGGCCGATACTTCATCAGGTCTTACTTCCGCCATGGTTTAGTCCTTTTTTCTCTTGGTTGTACTCGTGCTCCGCTCCATTATGCGGCCCCCTCGAGGAATCGCCGCCGAAGATTCTCGAGGTCGTGACGGACACTCGCGTCCCAGACGGTATCTTCGAGCCGGACGGTGAACCCCGCCTTGAGGGAGGGATCCAGGGTATATGTCATACGAACCGTTTTCTTCGTCGCCGCTTCGAGACGCGCGACCAGGCGCGTTTCCTGCGCGGGCGTCAGCGCCACCGCCACCGTGGCGGCCACATTGAGGATTCCCATCCGGTCGTCCCGAAGACGGAAAAACTCGGCGATGATCTGGGGGAGAAGGCCCTCGCGGTTTCTGGAAGCGAGGAAGAATACAAACGTCAGCATCGTCTCCCCGATCCGCCCCCGGAGGAGCTCCTCGAGGATCTGGCGTTTCTTGTGCGCATTGATGACGGGGCTCTCGAGAAACAAGCGGACGTCCCGGTGGCCGGAAACCAGCCGCTCGAGCATCTGGCAATCGCGGCCGATCTCGTCGATGCTGTTCCTCTCTTCGGCCACACCGATGAGGGCGAGCGCGTATCGGTGCGAGGCCCGGTATTCAGCCATCCCGGTCAGTTCCCCTTGATGGAATCGAGGTAGGTATCGAGCAGTTTGCGCTGCCGCTTTTCGTCCAGCGTTTCGTCGAGGATCTTCTCCGCGGCCTTGATCGCGAGGGTTGCGACCTCGTCGCGCAACTGCGCCAGCGCCGCTTCCTTCTCCCGCTCGATCTCCTGATGCGCCTGCTCGATCATCTTCCGCGATTGCTTGTTCGCCTGTTCGACGATGTCGGCTTTCAACTTTTCCGCGAGCACGCGCCCTTCGCTCAGCAGGCGGTGGCTCTCCTGATCCGCCTGGGCAAGCCGCTGGCGGTTCTCCTCCATCAATCGCTCCGCGTCCTTCTGCGCCTGCTCGGCTCGTTCGATCGAGGTGCGCACCCTTTCTTCCCTCCGCTGAAGGCCTTCAAGAAGGGGTTTCCAGGCAAACTTGCGCAGGACGATCAGCAGGAGAACAAAAGTGACGATCGTCCAGGATATCAATCCCGTGTTGACTTCAAGCATCGTTGCTATTCTCCAGGGTGTGGCCGGTTATGGGAAGAAGTGATCTTATTTCAACGCAAGGATCAGGCAGATGACCAGCGAGAAGAACGTCACGCCTTCAATCAGCGCCGCTGCAATCAGCATCGACGTCCGGACCGCCCCGGCGGCCTCCGGCTGCCGTCCGCTTGCTTCCATGGCGGCGGCGGCGAGTTTACCGATGCCGAGGCCGGCACCGATCACCGTAATACCGGCGCCGATTCCGGCGGCAAGAAAACCGAGTGTTTTTGGATCCATTCTGTTGCTCCTTATGATGTGTGGTTTATGACCGATGCTCCTCCTGTTCGACGTGGCCAGCCTGCATTCCGAGGCCCATGAACAGAGAGGTCAGCATTGTGAAGATATACGCCTGCAGAAAAGCGACGAACAGTTCGAGCATCGAGACTCCGAGCGCGAACGCGATCGAGGCCGGCGCGATGAGGTATGTTTTAAACAGGAAGATCAGGCCGATGAAGGAAAGAATCACGATGTGGCCTCCGATCATGTTTGCGAACAAACGCATGCAGAGGGCGAAGTTCTTCGTGAAGAGGCCCAGGATTTCGATCGGGACCATGATGGGCCAGAGCCCCCAGTGAACCCCGCCGGTAAGATGGGCCAGGTAGTGTCCGAATCCCTGCGTCCGTATCGCGGAAACCTGGATCACCACAAACGCGATGATCGCCAGCCCCGCCGTGACGCTGATATTCCCCGTCGCGCTCGAACCGTAGGGGAGGATCCCGAGCAGGTTCATGACGAGGATGAAGAGAAACGTGGTGACGAGATAGGGCATATATACGACTCCCCCCCTGCCCATATTCGGAACCGCGATTTCGTCTCGCACGAAAACCAGCATCGCTTCGACGAGGTTGCCGATACCGGTCGGGACGGGCCGGTTCCTGTTCTTCCGTGCCGCGGAGATGGCGACCGCCGCCAGGACGGCCGCGGCAAGCCAGACGAAGAGGACGTGCTTGGTGATCGAAAAATCGACGGGGATGCCCGCGATCGTCACGATGTGAAAATGGGGGAGCGGAATCTCTCCGAACGGCGTATCCAGCTCATGCGAATCCCGGACGTGCTTGAGCAGCTCTCCGAAAATCTCGCCGCCGGCCCCTCCGGACCCGGCTGCCGCCCTGGAGGTGTCCGCGACGGCCTGCTCCTGGAGGCCTGCAGTAACCATGCTATTAAACGGCACGACGGGTGAACGATTTCATCTGTTTCCGAATTTCTTCTGTATGAACATGAGTTCCAGGATTAAGAAAATAACGTAAAAGAAGACCATGGACCAGACCAGGGCTGAGACCTCAAACCCGAACACCCTGATCAACGCCACGAGAACCGCGGCAACCGCCATCAGCCGCACTCCCATTCCGCCGAGGACGTATTTCAGAAATGTCGAGGCGGATTTGCCGTGCGAATATTCTATCGCCGCGTAGCCGGCGAGCACATTCATCGTCGTGATCGCCGCGCCCGCCAGGACAGCCCTCAGGATTTCCGCCGTTCCGTACTTCATGAGCGGGTAGGCGGCGCCGCAGGCGACGACCAGGAGCGTGATGAGCACCTGGCGCGGGAACGACCAGTCGGTGCCTCTCATTTCGCCGGATGGTCGTCTTGCTTTGCCCGGTCATCCAGGCTCATCGCCGTCCTGATAAACGAGGCGAGGCCCGCTCCGACTCCCACCAGGACTCCTCCGATGAGGAGCCAGGGAGCAGTGTGAAGCTTCTCGTCAGCCCACCGTCCCAGGAAAAACATCACCGCGACGGAGATGGCAAGCTGGGTTCCGGAGCCGAAGAGGAGCCCGACGTTCCGGAGAGCGCTTCCGCGATTCTCTTCCGGATTCCCCGCCTGCTTCGCGGTTTCCGGATCATCGTGTTCGCCGCGCGGGAGTTCCAATGCCGGCTACTTCTGATCGGGCCGCCTGACCTGGGGATCCCCCGGCCTCGCATCCTGTTTCATTTCCGGGCCCGGCTGCGGCGGCATGGCTTTGGAGTCGGACATGATGCACTTCCCGTCGAATACGGCCCCTTCCTCGATGACGAGCTTCGCCGCACGGATGTCGCCGCGAACGATCGCTTTCGATTCAAACACCAGCTTCTCCTGCGCGAGCACACTTCCGGTGATCTTGCCGCCGATCGTCACGAGTTTCGCCGAAACGTTTCCGTCCACCTCACCCGTCCCGCCGATCGAGATGCCCGCCCCCGCGACGATCTCTCCGACGATCCGGCCTTCGACACGGATACTCCCCGGACTCCTGAGCTTCCCCTCACAGATGGTTCCGGCCGTGATGATACTTGACACGTCGTTGCCTGGTTCTGTTTTCACTGGGATCTGATCTCCTTTATGGTGTGGTCAAAAAGTACTGTTGTGGGTTATCCGCAATCCCGTTCTTCCACACTTCAAAGTGAAGATGAGGACCCGAGCTCGTCCGGCCCGTGTTTCCCATCAGCGCAACCAGGTCCCCCCGCTTCACGGTCGCGCCCGTGATCTTCAGGAGCGATTGGTTGTGCTTATAGACCGTCACAAATCCTTCAGCATGGGCGATCAAAAGGGTATAGCCGTCATCGTACGTCCATCCGGAAAAAACGACATGCCCGTCGGCGGCTGCGAATATCCCGCTCCCCTCCTTCCCGGCGATGTCCATCCCGTAATGGAATTCACCGGGTTCAAAACTCTTCGAGAAGTAGCCCTCTGCAGGCATCGTGAGAGGCAACTGAAGGGCCGTCTCCGCATGTCCCTGCTCATCCCGCCGTGAAATTTGCGGTCCCGGCACCCCGGCTGCCTCTCCGGCAGTGAGGTTACCCCCTGCTTTCCTCGAGTCGACCAGGGCTTTGCCGGCGCCCTCAACCGCATGCAAACCCGAATCGGGCGGCTCAACCGCGGTCGCTTCCAAAACGCTGTCTTTCCCCGAAATTCGCTCGCCGAGAATCTTGCGCAGCCGAAGGTTATAGACTGTCAAACTGTTCATTTCCTGCGCGAGCTGCTGCAACTGCCCCTGTATTCCCGCAATTTGTCGCCCGTACTGCCTCTCCAGTTCCTGATCGGCTATCGGTAGACTGCTGCCCACGGGAGTGTAAACGAGTACGGCGATGGTTAGAGCGACGACGACAAGAATGAAGGAGGCGATGGCAAACGAGAAGCCCCAACCGTTAAACGTAAATGTGCGGGGGTTCCCCGAACGGCCGGCCGGGAACGAAACGACTGCAAAACGACCCTCCGATGCGCGATCGGGTAGATCATCAGGTGGCATGGGTTATCTTCACGGATCAGGCTCATAAAAATCGTGCTCAATATAGGAAGAATCTGCCTGAATGTCAATGAAATGGGGGCGCAGAGCGCGGGAACGAGAAAGCCCGAGGCATCGGTAGCCGCAAGCTTTAGCTTGCGGGTTTTTGATCGAGGAGCTGTGCCAAGGCAGGAAAAAGACCGCAGCCTAAAGGCTGCGGCTATCGACATGGGGAGTGCGGCGGATTATTAAAGGTATCGGCAGAGGGATCCAGGAAGGAGCAGGAACCGTTTTGGATGGGGGGAAGCGGTGCTACGGATAGAGAAGGTATTTCGCCCGAAGGCGCCTGAACTGATCCAACTGGGTGTCGAACACGTCGAGGATATTCTTTCCGGCCGCCCCCTTCATCAGTTTGTCTCCGATGATCGTATCGCCGGCCAGCCGGTCGAGCCGGCCCTGCATCAGCTCGAACTTCCCGGGAGCAAGGCTCCGGATGACGGAGAGCAGCATCACCCCGGTAAGGACAGGACGGAACTTCTTGCGGTTGGTCACCCGGATGGAGACGCCGCTGCAGGGGCGATTCTTATACTTGGGATCCGGAGCGGCGACCGGGTCGGCCTGCGGGGTGAAAGTGACGGCCCTGAATGCCACACCGGGAAGGTGAAGGGCATTCAACCGGGAAGCGGCTTTTCCTCCGTTCAGGTTCGGGGCGCCTATCGTTTCGAACGGTTTCGGCGTGCCGCGCCCTTCCGATACGTTCGTCGCCTCGAAAAAGCAGGTTCCCGGATAGACCGTCGCCGTCGCGAGCGTCTTCATGTTCGGCGAAGGCGCCTTCCAGGGCAGGCCGGTTTCGTCGTACCACATCGACCGCTTCCAGCCTTCCATCGGCACCACCGTGAGATCGACATTCGAATTGTAGTTCAACCACCCCTCGCCCACGATCGTCTGCGCGAGCTCGCCCAGGGTCAGGCCGTGGCGCACCGGAAGCGGAAAAAGCCCCAGGAACGAGATCAGCGACATGTCGAGGACCGGCCCTTCGATATCGATTCCATTGATCGGGTTGGGCCTGTCGAGTATGATGACCTTCTTCCCTTCATCCCGCGCGGCCTCCATCACCTTCGCCATCGTGCTCGCATAGGTGTAAAAACGCGCACCCACGTCCTGGAGATCGACGAGGAGGACGTCGACCCCGCGGAGCATGTCCGGTGTCGGCTTCAGCGTTTTTCCGTACAATGAATAGACCCTCAACCCGGTGAGAGAATCGGTCTGGTTCGAAACGCCCGCCCCGGCGGCGGCATCCCCCCGTATCCCGTGCTCGGGACTGAACAATGCCTTGACGCTCATCCCGAGACGCAGAAGGGAGTCCACGAGATGCGTTCCGTCCGGAAAAACGGAAGTCTGGTTGCAAACGACGCCGAGCCCCTTGCCCCGGATCAGGCCGGAATGTTTTTCGAGCAACACCTCCGCGCCGATGCGGACCCGCTGGCCCAGGCCGCCGGAGGCAGCCAGGGCGAGTAGGCAGACGAGAAGGAGCAGCCGCTTCATGGGATTACCAGATGCCGGATGAGGGCCCAGGCGGCGAGCGTCATGCCGTCCCAGACCTCGCCCGAACGGATCTTGCGGTCAAGTTCGGAGCAGGTGAGATGGAGCTGTTCAAATTCTTCGGTGTCGTCCGGGCGCGAATCCACCGGGAGAAGGTCGCGCGCGATATAGATGCGGCACATCTCATCCGTCACGCCGTTGTAGGGATTGAACCCCGCCACCGCGACGAGATTCTGAGACCCGAACCCCGTCTCCTCCTCCAATTCGTGGCGCGCCGTCTCGTCGTAGGTCGATCCTTCCTTGACGCTCCCGCAGGGAAACTCGAGACTTTCCCGGTCCGCCAGGTATCGATACTGGTTTACCAGGATCAGCGTCCCGTCGCGGAGGACCGGAACGATCATGCTCGAACCCTCCACATGCACAAAGTGATATTCCCCCTGCCTGCCGGAGGGCAGGAGGACGTCGTCCTTCCGGTAGGTCCACCAGGGGTTCTTCAACTCGAACGATTGACGCAATCGTTTCCAGGAGTTCAGAGGCATGAAGCCCTCCGGTCAATCGTAGTACTCACGCCCCAGATGCGTGATGAGCTCCTCGCCTCTCATGAATCTGAGTGTGTTCTTCAGTTTCATGAGCTGGATGAACAGATCGTGCTCCGGGTAGAGCCCGGGCGCAAACATCGGGCTCTTGAAATAGAAGGAAAGCCATTCCTGGATCCCCTTCATCCCCGCCCGGTGGGCGAGGTCCATGAAGAGAACGAGGTCAAGCACAATCGGAGCTGCGAGGATCGAGTCGCGGCAGAGAAAATTGACCTTCACCTGCATCGGATAGTTCATCCAGCCGAAAATGTCGATGTTGTCCCAGCTCTCCTTGTTGTCTCCGCGGGGGGGATAATAGTTGATTCGCACCTTGTGGTAGAAATCCTTGTAGAGATCGGGATACAGCTCGGGTTGGAGTATTCCGTCCAGCACCGAAAGTTTGCTCTCCTCCTTCGTCTTGAACGACTCCGGGTCGTCGAGCACCTCCCCGTCCCTGTTTCCGAGTATGTTGCTGGAAAACCATCCGTTCAGGCCGATGAGGCGAGCCTTCAGCATCGGGGCAATCACGGTCTTCAGGAGGGTTTGTCCGGTTTTGAAATCTTTTCCCGAAACCGGAACTCCCCGGTCGTTCGCCAGCTTCATCAGTGCGGGGGTATCCAGCGTCAGATTCGGGGCGCCGTTTGCGAACGGGACGCCTTCCATCAATCCGGCGTAGGCGTAGAGCATGCTGGGGGAGATGTCGACATCGTTCTTCCGCATCCCCTCCTCGAACTTCTTGAGCGTGTTGTGCACGCCCTTGGGAGTGATGAAGATTTCCGTGCTGCCGCACCAGACGATCAGGCACCGGTCTGACCCGCTCTGTTGCTTGAACGCCCGGATATCCGCGCGCAGTTGTTCCATCAGCTCGAATTTTGTCTTCGCCTTCTTGACGTGGGAGCCCTTCAGCCGCTTGACGTAGTACTGGTCGAACACGCCCCGCATCGGGCGCACCGATTCGAGCTCCTTTTTCACCAGATCGAGGTGCTCGCGCTGGAGGACTCCGGCGTGCACCGCCGATTGATAGCAATTCTCGTCCCGAATATCCCACCCTCCGAACACGAGGTCCTCGAGCTTCGCGAGCTCGATAAATTTCCGGATCAGGGGCGACCGGTGTTCGGTCCGTTTCCCGAGCCGGATCGTGCCCATCTGTGTCAGGGAACCGATCGGCTTTGCGATCCCTTTCCTCGCCGCCATCACACCGGCGAGAAACGTCGTCGAAACGGCCCCGTTCAATCCGACGATCAGGACGCCGAGTTTCCCTTTCGGCTTGCGAATCGGTTGTGCGGCGCTCCGGGAGGAGACGGATTTGGCGGATTTTACAGATTTCATTCAGGTTTCCTTTCGCATTTTCAGTGAGATGATAGAATCGTTGTGACCTCTTCGAGATTCCTGATCGTCCAGTCGGCGGACGCGGTGGAGGAAGGGGTCGTCCAGCTTGGGCCCCTCAACCAGATTGTCCGGCACCCGATGAGTTTCGCCGGAGCGATATCCCGCTCGTACGAATCGCCCACCACGTATGTCTCTTCGGGCGCCACGGAAAGCCGGGCGGCGGCAAACCGGAATATCTCCGGGTCGGGCTTCCTGAGACCCACCAGTGCCGAATCGACCATGACGTCGAGAAAGGCCCCGAGGCCAAGCTCGTTACAGACGATCGGGAGATTCCCGTAAAAATTGGAAACGACCCCGAGCTTGAACCCGGGACGCGCCGCCGCGAGCACGCCGGCCGACTTCGCGGCGACGGCAAGCACATCGCGGTAACATTGATCGAGCATCGTCTCGCGAAGGCCGTCCTTGCCTTCAAGATGCAGAAAAGCGAATTGGAGGGAGAGTTGCTTCCCGAGCGTCTGCCGGAACGTGGCAGCCGGGATCCCGGCGTCGAGCAGGAGCTGCTGCTCCGACCAGAGAAACGCGCGGTCCACATCCCCGTCCGTGACTCCGGCTCCAAAGCGCCTGTATAATTCCCGGTACACCTCACTCCAATGAACTCCGCCGGTGTCGAGCGTCCCGCCGAAATCAAAGAGGACGGCCCTCATGCGATCTTCACCGCGCACCCCTTCAGGGAGGCGCCCGCGCTCAGATCCAAGAGCTGCATGACGGTCACGGCCTCATCCAGGAGGTCCTCCGAACGGTTTCCCTGTTCCACCCTGTCGAGGAACTCCTTCAGCAGCGAGGCGTACCAGCCGACATACTGGTTCTTGTCCGACACGTCCGGCATTGGGATCTCGCGGGATCCGGCCTGGTCGACGTGCACCAGCCTTGAACCGTCGTAGGTCAAACTCCCGGTGGTTCCGACGACCGTCACGCTGTTCGCGCGCAGGGCGGCGGCCCAGGTGAGATTCAATTGCATGATCATCCCGCCGTACTCCAGCGTGACGAGGGCGGTGTCTTCCACGCCGTATTCCCTGTGTTTGAGGGTCCTGAGCACCGCCGAAACCGAGTCCGGAACTCCGAACAGGTACTGGGCAAGATAGAAGTAGTGGGCGCCGGTATCCACGAGGATTCCCCCTCCTCCGTGCGCTTTGTCCGTCCGCCAGCGCGGATTCCAGCCGGCGGTGCCGGTATCGGCCTGCATGCGGAACACATTGCACTGGGCAAGCACCACGCTGCCGATCCCTCCCGACGAGATGATCTGATGAATCGATCTCCAGAGAGGCGAATACTTATACTGGTGGCAGGGCACGAACACCACCTTCTGTTCGCGGATGTGCCGCGACGCTTCCAGGGCTGCCGCATAACTCTCGGCGAGCGGTTTTTCGCAGAGGATGTGGATCCCTCTTGCGGCAAACTCTTTCAGGAAACCCGCATGCGTCGACGGAGGCGTGCAGATGTCCACAAAATCGAGTTTCTCGTTTTCCAGCAACGACCCGGCGTCCGTATAGAACGCCGCATCGGGAAGGAGCTCCCTCGCGGCCGGACGCGATTGCTCCGATACGTCCAGCACCGCCCTGATCCGCACCCGGCTGCGGAGGCCTTCGTCCGAGAGATACGCCGGGATGTGGCCCCGCACGACGATATTTCCAAAACCGATAATCGCCCCTTCGAGCATCAGGAGGAGTGGCCGTGTTGATCGATTTCCCCGAGGAGGCGGGCGCTGAGCCGTTCCTGGTACATCGTCACCGCGATCATGACGAGGTTGATGCCGACGATCTCGATGGCGAAAAAGAGCGGAACGCGGTCGAGAACAACGCAGACGGCCATGATGATCATGCGGATGTTCGTGGTCAGGATCGCATAGTACTTCATCAACGGCTTATTGAGCGCGCGGTAGCGGTCGGCGAACCATCCCGGGATCTCCCTGCCGTACTCCTGATCCACACGGCGGCGGAGTTTCTGGAAATTCTTCGAGAACGCCTCCTGCTCCACCGTATAGTTCAGGTAGACGCGCATCATGAATTTCCTGACAGGGTTCTTCCGGAAGGAGAGGCTCTCCAATTCCTTCCGGACCTCAACCGAATCGTCAAGCTCCGATTTGGCGGGATCGATCACGAATTTGATGTAGGCATTCCGGTAATAATCCGCGAGGGCGCTTTGCACCGAATGGCTCATCGCGCTGACAATCACGAAAAGAACGAGGAGCGGCCACCAGACATCGGTCGTGACGACGAGCCGTGCGAACAGATGTCCATAGATGCTCATAAATATGATATTTCCCCCGAGGCCATCCAGAATCCTGCCGAACCGCGATTTGTGGTCTGTCATGCGGGCAAGCTGCCCGTCCACGCTGTCGAGTGTGTCCGCGAGGACCCAGAGGATCATCCCCCAGACATTCAGGACAGCGTCGCGGTAGTAGAGGAGATGACCCCCGGCAACGCCGATGAAAATGCTGACGATCGTGACGACGTTCGGGCTGATCCGCAACGCCCGGCACCCCAGGGCGAGCAGATACCCTATGGGCCGGTAAAAATAGATGTCGATCGTCTCTTCGACGTCGCGCGCTTTATAAGTTGCTTCGATCCGCGACATGCGTAAAGACCTCTTCCATGATATCGATTCCCTCTTCCGCGGTGGCTTCATCGATGACAAGCGGGGGGTTGATCCGGATATCGGGATTGTACCCCATGACGATGAGCCCGCGTTTCAGGCACTCTTTAAAGATGGTCCGGCACGTTTCCTTGTCGAGTTTCTCCTTCGTCTTCCTGTTCTTCACCAGCTCGACGCCGATGAGAAGCCCGCGGCCCCTGACGTCCCCCACGAAGGGAAATTTTTCCTTGAACGTCATCAGCCGCTCGAGCATGAAGCGGCCCACCTTTTCGGAATTCTCCACGAGCCCCTCGTCCAGAATCGTCTTGACGGTGACATAGGCCGCGGCCGAGGCGAGGGGATTTCCTCCGTAGCTCGACGAACTGCCGCTCGGATTCGCGAACGGCTTCGAGAAGATCACCTCCTCGCGGGACATGAGCCCGGTCATCGGATACCCTCCGCCGAAGCTCTTGCCGATCGTGATGATGTCGGGGACGACCTCGTCATGCTGGCAGGCGAACAACCGGCCTGTCCGGCCGAAACCGGTGATCATCTCGTCGACGATCAGAAGGGCGCCGATCTCGTCGCAGAGCCGCCGGAGCTGGTTCAGAAACCCTGCGGGAGGCACCACATTCCCGTTCGTTCCCTGGATCGGCTCGACGATGATCGCAGCGACGTTGTTGGTCGTCTCCGCCTTCATTTTGAGCTTGATGAAATCCACGCAGGCCCATTCGCACTCCGGGAACGTGTGGTTCAACGGGCACCGGCGGCAATCGGCATAGGGCGTATTATAGATCCCGAAGGGGAGCGGGCCGAGATGCTGCTTGAAATCGTCCCCGATCAGGCCGACGACTCCGAGCGTTTTTCCGTGGAACCCCCCCCAGAATCCGATCACCTCGCTCTTTTTCGTGTACGACTTCGCAAGCCGCAGGGCCGCCTCCACCGCTTCGGAACCGCCGCTGTAGTATTGCGTCCGGCGCAGGTCGCCCACCGCATGATCGGAAAGGAGTTTGGAGAGGTCAGCCCTGACTTTCGTCGCGAAACTTCCAACATGAATTTTGGCGACCTGCTCCTGGAGAGCCTTTACGTACTTGGGATGATTGTAGCCCAGGCTCGCCACCGCGACACCGGCAAAGAAATCGATGTACCGGTTGCCGTCCACGTCCTGGATCACGCAACCCTCCCCCTTCTCCATCGCGAGCTGGGAGAGGGTCGCAATGGTCTGAATGCCGGGGGAAATATATTTCTGTTCGAAATCGAAAATCTCCTTCGATTTGGGCCCGGGGATCGCGGTTTTCACCGATGCCTTCTTTGGCAGTGTTTCAGTGGTTGTCATGGTTGAATTCTCTCATATTGTGTCCGTAACCTCAGTTATGTTTCAATCCTTTTAAAAACACGCAAGCTAAAGCTTGCGGCTACCGAAATTTGATTGTCATCCTGAGCGCAGCGAAGGATCTCTCTCTTCGTGGACCGGGATCCTTCGGTCGCTACGCTTCCTCAGGATGACAAATGGTTGTCAGGACGACTTCTTGAATTCGGTCGCCTTTCGATAAATCAATTGCGCGATGTGCCGGCTCGCCTCCTCCCGGATGGGAGCAAAGCTCGGCCAGTCGTTGATATCGATCACCGTGACGCCGCCGTCTCTTCCGATGATCGCGTCGCCGCCGTAGACCGAGAGCCCGAGCGCGACGGCGGAAGCGGAGGCCAGTTCGCGCAAACGCCCCGCGTCGAACTTCGTGTGGTAGACGCCGTTCAGGTAGTACCAGTGAAACAGGTCGCTCTCGTTGACGCCGTAGAACTTGACCGTGTCGCCGTCGAGGTGTTCCTGCAACACCGCTTCCCTGATGTCGCGCTGGTGAAACTCCTTCAGGAGGGTCAGCTCCTCCTCGTCGGTGTTTGCCAGGGAAACGTCCTCCTTATGGACGGCATGCACATCGCCCCGCTTGACCCACACCCGGGAGGTGGTAAACCCGGCCTGCCGTGGATTCAGGTCGGAGTCCGTCGATACGACGACGCTTTTCGGGAAGGGGATCCCGGCAGCCGGCAGAATCCGGATCATGCTGATGCGGTAACAATTCATGACGCTTTCGGGCGAGTTGATGATCAGGGCGCCCCGCTTTGCTATCTTGAGAAGGGTCTGCGACCCGATCGGGCCCTGCGCCATTGAAAAAATCAGGTCTTCCTTCAGCGTTTCCGGCGTAATGACCCCTTCATCGTACATCGCAACCTCGGCGCCGATCTCCTTCAGGGCATCGGCCGTCTGGTTGATGATGAGGAGGTCGTTCACCACATGGTTGGGCGAAAACTCCGTTTTCCTTCGAATGCCTGCGAGGCGAAGTTTCATGAGAACAGCCTCGACAGGAACGAAGGCGGATCGTCGGGGGGTTGAGCGATGCCGGCTTCGACCTCCCGTACGCGCCGGAGCATCGACTGCCTGTCGATTTCCTCCTGGAGGCGGTAGTCGACCAGAATCGTTCCCACGGCAAACCCCGCGAGGTTTGCGAAGAAGATGACTTCCAGCGCAATCTGAAACCCGCGGAGATGAAAAAGCAGCGTCGCCGCATAGCCGAAATAAATGACGAAGCGCTTGAATCCGGGATCGAATCCGGAGAGCGGCTCCAGCATTGTGACGAGGAGGATCGCGATGAAAGCAAGTCCCACCATCGTATAGGTGACATACCCCGTGTAGGCGAGGGCGAGCAGGATCGCCAGCTCGTTCAACCGGTCGTAGACGGTTTCGAGCGTCCGGCCTGTGGGCGACTGGAGGTTGTAAAGGCGGGCCACCCCCCCGTCCAATCCGTCAATAATCTGGGAAACCGCCATCACGATCAACCCGGGCAAGAGGAGTCCGGCCGCCACGAGCCCCGCCGCGGCGATCCCGGCCACGAAGCCGATCGTCGAGATTCCGTTCGGACTCAGGCCGAGTTTCTCGTGCGCGAAGACAATCGGGATTTTAAGGAAACCGTCTGATTCTCTGCCCATCGGCCCGCTCAGGAAAACAAGTTGGATGCAAAATGCAAAATCTGCTGGTACCCGAGCGCGATACTCACCGCAGCGCAGATCGCGCAGGTCCAGATCTCCTTCGCTCCGTCGGAATATCTGCCGAGCAGTCCCTCCGTCGAATAAGTGCTGAACGGATAGAACGGCCGTTTTTCATACCCGACCAGGTAGTCCAGAAAAAAATGAGATGCGAAAAAGAGCGCCGGCACCCACGTCCCCAGATACAAACCGAGCGGGACGATCCAGAGGAGCGCGACCGGCTCCTGCAGGGGGGTCCGCCAGTGATAATTCGATTCGTTCTTCTTCCCGTTCTTCCTGAGATAGAGCTTCAATTTAATCGGATGATCGACCAGATCGATACCGTACCCGAAGGTGTACGCGAGCGCGACGTCTTTGCCTTCGAGCCCCAGAACCTGGACCCCCACGGTCGTGAGGAGGAGATGCGGGAGAATCGTCATACGGGAGCCACCGGCGAGGCCTTCTTGGGGTGGCCCGAGAGAAGGATGAACAGCAAACCGAGCATGATCCAGAAGAATTCACGAATGCGCATGACGACTCCCATGTAGACTCCCAGCAGAGGCGGCAGCGCGAGGCTTCCCATCCCGAGCGCGAGCCCCCCTTCCCGGGCCCCGAAGTTCAACGGAATAAAAAAGAGAAGATTGATGATGATCGAATAGACGATATAGAGGAAGAGGGCCTCGGGGAGGCTGATCTCGATCCCGATGCCCCGGACGATGAAATAGACTTCGATTCCCATACAGATCCGGCTGAGGGATTCGAGCGCGACCGCGAGCACGAGGCGCGGCCTCGCGTGATGGTAGGGTGCGGTGATCCGCCTGTCCATTTCGACCAACTGGGACTCGTACTTCCCCAACAGCCCGGCGAGCCGCCGGAGAAGAGGCGTCTTCGCGAGCCACGACTGCACTCTGGTGAAGAAGCCATACCGGTGCCCCAGAACAGTCAGGACAATGACACAGCAGATCAGGAGACCCGCGAATGCCAGCAAGGCGACGAGCGTGACCGGCAGCGGAAGAACGGCGAGGGCTACGACGATGCCCGACAGAAGGACAAGCATGTGGCCCAGAAGGTGCACCATCCGGTAGAGAATGACGGCAGAAATCGATTGCTGGGTCCCGAGCAGCGGCGAAAGCGCTTTCACCCTGTAGGGCTCCCCGCCGAGGGCCACAAACGGGGTGACATAGTTGATGGCAAATCCGGAGACCGTCAGGATAAACAACCGGAGGAAGGGGATCTTCCACCCCCCCGCCCCGAGCGTCAGCGTCCATGCGGAGGCGTTCAGGAGGTAGACGACGAGCCAGACCAGCACGACGTAGCAGAGGCTCCACCCCGCCTGCCTGATGTTGGCGGCAATCTGATCGACGCCGAAATGGAGGACAAGGTAGACGAATCCTGCAAGACCGAAGAGAAAGAAACCGATTTTGGCCAGCGGCAGCTTCAAGCCCATCAAAAGACCGAAAAGTGGACGTAACGTTCCGGGTGTTCCTTCAGGTCGATCAGGAACAGGTTCAGATCCTTCATGAGAGAGTTCATCTGGGTATAGAATCTTCCGTCGCCGATGAACTTCGAGACGTTGCTCGAGTCGCTGGCCGCTTTCGCCATCAGCGTATCCGCCCGGGAGGTGAACGACGAGAGGTGGCGGTAGAGGTCATCCTCCATGATCAGCTTTCCCATGGTCCCCTGCCCCTTCCGGATCTGCCCGGTGATCGACCTCAGGTTCGAGGAAACCTCGGAGACGCCGCGGGAGAGCGAATCGTCGTACACAAGCGCTCCGAGGAGGCCCCTCTTTTTCTCGACGGCGCTCATCACCCCGTTGAGCGAGGCAAGAAAGCGCTCCATCCCCAGGGCGACATCGTTCCGTTTCACGAGTTTTCCGAGAGACCCCTCCCCTTTTTCAACGGACGCGGCGATCCTGCGGGCGCTTCCCATCAATTCGGTGAAATCGGCGAGGGCCGACTTAAACTGCGGGCCCGCGGTTTCGATGTCGAACGACTCGATGATCGGAATAAACGTATTTTCCGCGACCGGCGGCTCGTTCCGGTTCCCGATGCTGAGGTCGATGTACTTGTCGCCCAGAAGGCCGATGGTCTTGATCTGCGCCATCGTGCTGGAGGTGACGGAGGCCCGGTACTTCGACAGGAGCGTGGCTGTCACCTCCACCCCGTTCACGCTGTCCCTCGTTTGAAACTGGAGGTCCGTCACATATCCGATCTTCAGGCCGCCCAGCGTGACCATCGCGCCGTTCACGAGCCCGTGCACGTTCGTCACAAAGAGTTTCACCGTGTAGGTGGAGGTGAAAATGTTCTGCTCCGTGCCCACGATGCTGACGATGAAGACGAAGATGATGAGGCCGATCATCAGGACGATCCCGACCTTCAGGTTCGACCACCGGAGTTGCTGGGAATCCATTATGACCCCTCCTTGTGCAGGGATAGCAGGTTTGCTTCCTCCCGAATTTCTGACAGAAAGCTCTGGACGAACGAATCGGCCGACCCGAGAAGATCTTCGGCGGATCCGTCGAAGACGACCCGCCCGTCGTTCATCAGGGCGAGCGAGTCTCCCACCGCGAAGGCATCCCGGAGGATGTGCGTCACGACGACGGAGGTCACGTTCCTTTTTTTCTTCAGCCTGATAATCAGCTCCGTGATCAGTTTCGCATTCAGCGGGTCGAGGCCGGTCGTCGGCTCGTCGTAGAGAATGACTTCGGGGTTGAAGGCGATCGCCCGGGCGATGGCGACCCGCTTCTTCATCCCGCCGCTGAGCTCCTCGGGAAGGAGATCCTGCGTTTCGGGCAAATTGACGAACTCCAGGCAGTCCTCCACCCGCTCCCCGATCTGGTCGGGAGGCATGTCGGAATGCTCCTGGAGAAAAAACGCCACATTTTCCGCCACGGTCAGGGAATCGAAGAGCGCGTTCCCCTGAAACACCATCGACATCCGCCGCCTGACGGGCATCTTCTCCCTCTCGGTCAAATGCGTCAGTTCCGTGCCGTCGACGAACACCGACCCGCTGTCCGGCTTCCAGAGACCGAGGATCATCTTGAGAAGCGAGCTTTTTCCCGCTCCGCTCGGGCCCAGAATGACTTTCGTCTCGCCGTCCTTCACGACGAACGAGACATCGTCGAGGATCTTGCGTCCCTCGACCTCAACGCTCACATGTTCGAGACGTATCATTTATAAGATCGACCAGATGACCTTGGTGAAAATAAAATCGTTGAAGAGCACGACAATCGAGCCCACCACGACCGCGTTCACGGCGGCTCTTCCGACTCCCAGCGTGCCCCCGGTCGTGGAGAGGCCGTAGTAACAGCTGATCGTCGAGATGAAGAACGAGAAGATGACGGGCTTGGCGAAGCCGACGATCAAATCCTTCAGCTTCAGGTCGTAAATCGCGGAATGCCAGTAGAAGGACTTGTCGACGTGAAGCCAGAGATCCGATACGAACATCCCCCCGAGGATCCCGACCAGATCGGCGACCAGCGTGAGAGGAAGAAACATGATCAGCGCCGCGACCAGGCGGGGCATCGCGAGTTTCTCGACCGGATTCGTTCCGAAGGCGCGCAGCGCGTCGATCTGCTCGCTCACCTGCATCGACCCCAGCTCGGAGGCGTTTTTTGCGCCGGTCCTCGCCGCCAGCATGAGCCCGGTGATCACCGGACCGAGCTCGCGGATCAATGCGAGCGACGTGGTTCGTCCCACCAGCAACTTCGCGCCGAACGTCTCGAGCCGGTGGCCCCCCTCGATCGACATGATGATACCCATGAAGAGGCCGGCGAGAAAAACGATCATGAACGATTGCGCTCCGATGAGGTACATCTGCTCCATCGTGTCGCGCCGGTACCTCCAGACGGAGCCGAGGGAGCGGACGTTTTCGTACAGAAAGAGCGAGTATTCCTGGAGCCGGAGAAGCGACCTCTTGAAACCCTGCACCGGCGATATGTAACCCGCGAGCCCGGCCACGATCAGGCGGTTCTCAGCAGCTCTTCGGCCGCGCGGATATCGTCCGCATGATCGACGTCGACGATCCTCGAGAACGGGTATCCCTCCAACCGGTATCCCTGGTTCACCAGATGAGCGAGGAAATTTCGCAGGCGGCCGACGTTCAGTTTCAACACGGCATCCATCTCGGAAAAAACCCGCGGCGAGAGGACATAGAGCCCCCCGGTGACCCAGGGGAAATCAAGGGAAGCCGCTCCCCGGCCGCCTCCGTAGACGCCCGCAGGCCCCCGGGGCGTGACAGGGCCGGCAGGCCCGCCGGGTTGTTCGCTTTTCCGTCCAAAGGAGAGAATGTTCCAGGACGGATCGAGCTCAACATAGAGAGGGTTTTCGTCATCCACAAAATTTGTGACCGCAAGGACTCCTTCCGCCGCCCCGGGGGACCGGGCGTATTCCAAAAACCTGCCGAATTCGCCCGCGTTAAAGATGGAATCGACCGTCGAGAGGAGAAACCTCCCGCCCTCGAGGTGCGGCGCGAGGGCGAACAGGCTGTGCATCGAACTCGGGGTCGTTTGAACCACAAACTTCACGGGGGCGGAGAAGCCCTTCGACTCCACGAACCGCTTCACCTCCAGGGATGACTCGTTGACGATGCAAACGATTTCCTCGACGCCGGATCCGATGTACGACCGGATCAGCCGCTCGATCAGGGGGACGCCCTGCACTTCCACCAGCGGCTTCAGGGACAAAACTCCTTCAGACTTGAGGCGGCTCCCGTCTCCGGCCGCGATGATCCCCGCTTTCAATAGTGTCGGTCCGTGCTGTTCGAAAAAAGTGCTTCAGATCCAAAACAAATTGCACCATTCCGGACAATTTTGAATGATGCAAAGTTAATTTTTTTTTAAAATGGGATGAAAGATAGCAAAAATTCACCGGATTAACAAGCTCCTAGCAGAGCGCCCAGTATGAACTATTTTTAACTGGACACTGACTCCTTCTATTTGTACTATGTTGCCAGAGACTAGTCAACCTGGGTCGGAACACATCGGCCGAAAGTATTGTTGTTCCGAGCCTTGTCCATCAACCTAACGCATTTGAGAAGGAGAACACCGATGACAAAATATCTTTCGCTCATAGTCGTTGCGGTCATTATCGGGGGCTGCACCGGGAGAACCGACGAACTCGAGAGACAGAATGCGGAATTGCGCAATAAGTCGAGTGAGCTTTCCGCGGACATTTCATCGCGTGACGCCTACATCGATACTGTCACTCAATCGATCAACGAGATCTACGCCAATCTGGAGGGGGTGCGCGCAGGCGAAAAAATGATCGCGTCGGAAACGAGCGGACTCGAAACGGGGAAACACGCTACGAACCGCGAGGTCCGCCAGCGGATCCTTACCCAGTTGAGCACCATTAATGAGTCGATGGCCGCAAACAGGAAAAAGCTGACCGATGTCCAGGCAAAGATGGCCTCCTACAGGACCCAGTTCTCCGGACTCAGGAAGATGGTCGCAACTCTGAAGAAGACAATCGAAGACCGCGAGCAGTCGATCGCAGCGCTCGAAACGAAAGTGCACGGTCTCGAATCGGATGTGGCCGAGAAGACCCGGGTGGTGACGGAGAAGGAAGCCGTGATCACGGCTCAAACGACGAAGATCAACACCGCCTATTATGTGGTGGGCAAGCGCTCGGATCTGGAGCAGAAGGGGATCATCGCCAAAGACGGCGGCTTCCTCTGGGGATTGCTCGGTTCGTCCACCATTCTCGCGAGTGGCGTCGACCCGAAATACTTCACCCCGATCAACAAGGTTGAGGAGCGGACGATCCAGGTGAACGGAAAGATCGACGAGGTCATTCCGAAACGAAGCCCCGAGTTTTACACGAAAACGCTGGTCGATAACAACCAGTCGATGATCACGATCGCCGAACCGACCGCGTTCTGGCAGGATCAGTACCTTGTGATCATCACCGATTAATCCCGTTTTAACACAAGGGCCGCCATGAAACCATGGCGGCCCTTTTTTTTGCCCCGGTTTCGCCGGGGTCATAAAAAAAACCGCCACACAAAATCTGAATTTCACGCTGTGTGGCGGTTCGAACTCACCTCTGCCTATCCACCGTACCTAATCCACCATCTCACTAGCCATACGTAGGAGGATGAGTTTCACCTACCAGAACAGGCACCTCCCGCCGATAGTTCCCGCCGCGGAGGGCGGTGGCGATGCATTTTCCCGTTATTTGTCATCCTGAGGGAGCGTAGCGACCGAAGGATCTGGCCTTTTGGCTTTCAAAATGGAGGGAGATCCTTCGCTACGCTCAGGATGACAAAGACAAATTTAGTCACTACCCCCCGGAGGCAATTCCTTTGCATCTGAGAGAGGGGCGGTTTATATTAGCCTACCATTTTGAGGTTTTTTCACGTGCGCAACACATTTTTCACCCATCTCCGCTGCAGTGCCTGCAACAAGACCCTCCCCGGAGACATTGTTCAGACGGTTTGCCCCGCATGCGGCAAGGCGCTGGTTGCGGAGTATGACCTCTCCGCCGCGCGGAAGGAGCTTCCCCGCCGGGACTTTGCTTCCCATGAGAGGGGCCTGTGGAAATACCGGAAACTCCTCCCGGTGAGCGACGACTCGGCTGTCATCACGCTCGGGGAGGGATCGACCCCCGTGCTCCGGACCGCGAGGCTGGGAACGGAACTGGAGTTGGACCGGCTCTTCATCAAGGAGGAGGGCCTCAACCCCACCGGCTCGTTCAAAGCGAGAGGAATTTCGCTGGCGGTTTCGCGGGCGAAGGAACTCGGAATCAGGGAGGTCGCGATGCCTTCCGCCGGAAACGCCGGCGGCGCGCTCGCCGCCTATGCGGCGAAGGCGGGGATCGCGGCCCACATCTTCATGCCCAGGGATACGCCTCTTGTGAATGTCCGGGAGGCCTCGTTCTTCGGCGCCCGCGTCGAGCTCGTCCAGGGCGTCATCAGCGACGCGGCAAAGCGTATGAACGAACTCCGGCCGGGGACAAACTGGTTCGATATGTCGACGATGAAGGAACCGTACCGGCTCGAGGGAAAAAAGACGATGGGCTTCGAGCTCGCCGAACAATTCGAGTGGGATCTGCCGGAGGTGATTATCTACCCTACCGGCGGGGGGACAGGATTGATCGGAATGTGGAAGGCGTTTAACGAACTGGAAACGCTCGGGTGGATTTCTTCCAAACGGCCAAAGATGGTCTCCGTCCAGGCCGCCGGCTGCGCCCCGGTCGTCCGCGCTTTCGACGAACGGAAGGTTGAATCCGCGTTCTGGGACGGAGCTCAAACGGTCGCATCGGGACTACGGGTCCCGAAGGCTTTTGCGGATGCGATGATCCTCGCGGCGATCTACGAGAGCAAGGGCTGCGCCGTTGCGGTGCCGGATTCGGACCTTCTCTCCGAGATGGCGCGGGTTGCGGCTCTCGAGGGAATCTTCCTTTGTCCGGAAGGGGCAGCCGGCGTGGCTGCGGCCCGGAAATTGAGGCAGCAGGGGTTCATCGCGCCCTCCGACCGGGTGGTCGTTTTCAATACCGGCTCCGGGTACAAGTATGTGGAGCTGTTTACGAAGTAGGGGCGACGCATGCGTCGCCCGGGCTGATTACGGATCATCTGTCGGTCCGGGCGGGGCAAGCCCCGCCCCTACGTCATCTACTCGTTCCGCCGCTCCGCGGCGGAATGCATACCGGGACGCTCTGCGTCCCGACCTGGTTGCGGCGCAGAGCGCCGCAGAACGGCGTTCCCACGCAGAGCGTGGGAATGAGGAAAGCACGGCATTGCCTGCCCCATCGCCAAGTTGACTTTATGTCAGGGTTTTTGTATGATTGATCTCTCATTGTCGTGTTTTCATTTGAAACCATCCAGGGAATAGTATGCAGATCAAAGAAAAAATCGAGAATAATGTCGCGATCCTGAGCTTGAAGGGCGACCTGCTTGGCGAGCCCGACACGACGACTATTCGCGAGAAGATCCATAGCCTTTGCAGCGACCAGGTGAAGCAGGTCGTTCTCGATCTGGGCGGGGTTAATTATATGAACAGTTCCGGCCTCGGAACCTTGATTGCCGCGCTGACGACGGTTCGGAACTCCGGAGGCGATTTGCGCCTTGCGCGCGTGGAGGGGAAAGTCCAGAACCTCTTCGTCATGACCCAGCTTGTAAAAGTCTTTGACACCTACGAGACGGTCGACCGGGCTCTTGCGAGTTTCAAAACGGGGAAACCCTAAGGGAGTTCTTCGCGGGGGGTGAATTCGATGCGCATCTCCTCATCCGCATTTCAAGACGGAAAACCAATTCCCACCAAATACGCCCACCCGGGCGTGACAGGCGGAAAGAATATCTCCCTCCCCCTGGCGTGGACTGATGTTCCCCCGGAGGCAAAATCGTTCGCGTTGTCGATTGTAGATCCCCATCCCGTTGCAAACAACTGGGTGCATTGGATTGCCGTGAACATACCACGGTCTGCCTCAGGGCTGGCCGAGGGAGCTTCCGGCGCCTCAATGCCCCCCGGTTCGAAGGAACTCTATAATACCTATGGAATGTTAGGATACGGCGGGCCGGAGCCACCAAAGGGCTCGGGTCCCCATCCCTATATAGTGACTCTCCACGCGCTCAACGTGGAGTCGCTGGATCTCGCGGCAAACATCTCCCTTTCGGCGTTTGGGAAGGCCCTCGAAGGGAAAATCATCGCATCCGCGAAGATGACGGGGATCTACGAACGGTAGGTTTTTTTGCTTCTTTCTGGAAATTTAATCATATTTTCGTCTCGATTGAACCCCGATCTGTTTCTTTTCTTTTTCGCTAACATCACGCAAGTACGATGTCTATTCTCGTAAGCAATCTCTCGAAGTATTACGGCGACGCGAAGGCGGTCGACGATATTTCCTTCGAGGTTCACTCCGGCGAGATCCTCGGTTTCCTCGGTCCGAACGGCGCGGGGAAAACGACTTCGATGCGGATCATCACGAGTTATCTCATGCCCAGCTCGGGCTCCGTTCAGGTCGAGGGGATGGATGTCGTGGCTGAATCCCTGGCGGTCCGCCGCCTCGTCGGTTACCTGCCCGAGCAAAACCCCCTCTATCTGGATATGAACGTGCTCGAATACCTCGAGTACTCGGCGCAACTGCTCGGAGTCGGGAAGGCCATGGTGCCCCGGCGCCTGAAGGAAATGGTGCAGATCTGCGGCCTCGGGGAAATGATTCACAAAGATATCAGCCAGCTTTCCAAAGGGTATCGCCAGAGAGTCGGGCTCGCGGCTGCCATGATCCACGATCCCCGGGTCCTGATCCTGGACGAACCGACGAGCGGGCTGGATCCGAATCAGATCGTGGAGATCCGGAAGCTGATCCAGGACCTCGGGAAGGAAAAAACCGTCGTCCTCTCGACCCACATCCTCCCGGAGGTTCAGGCGACCTGCAACCGGGTCGTGATCATCAACCGGGGAAAAATCGTCGCGGACGGACCGATCGAGGACCTGCAGCGCAGCCTGCACGGCGGCGAGAAGGTGGTGTTCGAGGTCGAAGTCGCCGACGGCGAGCCGTTCGATCTGGTTTCCATGCAGGTCAAGGCGATCCCCGCCATCGAGACCGTTTCGCTGCTCGAGGAGCGGAACGGGGTGAAGAAAATGAGCATTGCGACCTCCCGGGCGGTGGATATCCGGAAAGACCTCTTCCTGCTCTGTGTCCAGAGGGGATGGGGACTCCTCGAGCTCCACCGCGAACAGACCAGCCTCGAGGATATTTTCCGTCAACTTACTTCCGATCCGGCCAAATGAATTTTCACAACATCAAGTACATTTTTCTGAAGGAGCTCCGCTCTTTTTTTAATTCACCGGTCGCGTACATCGTTATCGTCGTCTATCTCGTGATCCTCGGGTGGTTCTTCACGAGCAACCTCTTCATCAGCAATCTCGCCACCCTCCGCACGGTGTTCGAGATGACGCCGTTCCTCCTCCTCTTCTTCGCCCCCGCGATGACCATGCGTCTGATCTCGGAGGAGAAGAAATCCGGCACGCTGGAGCTCCTGATCACGAAACCCATCCAGGAAGGCGAAATCATCGCCGGGAAGTTCCTCGCGGCATGGGCGCTCTACTTCTTCACCCTCCTCCCGACGCTCTGCTACTACGGGACCGTCGCGGCGGTCGGCAGCCTCGACGCCGGCTCCGTGATCGGGGGATATCTCGGACTTCTGCTCGTCGGCGGCGTGTTTCTTGCGATCAGCGTCTTCGGCTCCTCGGTGACCGAAAACCAGGTGGTGGCGTTTATCGTCAGCCTCTTCATCGTGTTTGTCCTCTTCATGCTGGACAAGGTGCTCTTTTACCTCCCCACGTCTGTCGGGATCATCCCGATCGGGAGCATCCTGCAATTCATCAGCATCGACTATCACTTTTCGAACATCGCGCGGGGAGTCATCGACTCCCGCGATCTGGTCTATTACGCCTCCGCGGTCGGCTTCTCCCTGCTGCTTGCGACCGTGGTGCTTCAGAAACGGAGGTGGGCGTGATGAAATCGCCTGTGAACCGCCGCGAGGCGATCCTCCGTCTCCTGCTCGCCCTCGGGGTGATCGTGGTCCTCAACGTCGCCGGGCTCCGTTTGTTCAAGCGGATCGACCTGACCCAGGACAAGATTTACACGCTCTCGGACGCCAGCAGAAACCTCGCCAAATCGCTCGACGACAAGTTTCTCGTGAAAGTCTATTTCAGCTCGGACCTCCCTCCGGAATACCAGAACAACAAGCGCTACCTCAACGACCAGCTCGACGAATACCGGGCCTACGCGGGGGGGAATTTTCAATATGAGTTCATCGACCCCAGCAAGAAAGAGGAGCTGAAGCAGGAAGCCCAGCGCTACGGCGTCCCGCCGGTACAGATCCAGGTCCTTAAGGAGGACCGGCTGCAGGTCCAGGAGGCGTACATGGGGCTCGTGTTCCTTTTCGGGGACAAGCAGGAGCACCTGCCGGTCGTCCAATCGACCTCCAACCTGGAATACGAGATCAGTTCCGCGATGAAGAAGCTCACCTCGAAGGAACTGAAGAAGGTCGGATTCCTCTCCGGCCACGGCGAGCCCTCCCTGCAACAGATGAGCCGTCTTCAGGAGATGCTCTCGAAACAGTATTCGGTGACGAACGTCGATCTCTCCGGCGGCAAGGCGATCCCCGCCGACCTTTCGGTGCTCGCCGTCGTCGCACCGGACAAGCCGTTCAAGAGCTGGGAGAAATTCCTCATCGACCAGTATCTCATGCGGGGGGGAAAGATCGCGTTCCTCCTCAACAAGGTGAACGCCACGCTGCAGGCGCAGCAGGCGCGTCCGCTGAACCTCGACATCGACGACATGCTTGAATCGTACGGGGTGCGCGTCAACACCGACCTCGTCCGGGATGTCAACTGCGCGTACGTGACCGTGAGCCAGCAGGCGGGGTTCATGGTCATGCAGAACCAGGTGCCGTTTTACTACCTCCCCAATGCGAGCGAGTTCGACCGCACCAGCCCCGTCGTCAAGGACCTGCGGTCGGTCACGCTCTACTTCGCCAGTTCGATCGACACGAGCCTTGCCCGCCCGAAGAGCCTGACCCCCCGCGTTCTCCTGAAATCCTCGGGCCACAGCGGCAGGGCCGAGAACGTGTTTGTCATCAACCCGACTGTCCAGATGACGCCGGACATGTTCAAGGAGGCGGGAATCCCTCTGGCCGTGACCGTCGAGGGATCCTTCATGAGCGCATTCTCCGGCAAGCCGGTCCTCATCGATAGCACGGTGCGGAATCAGATCGACACGACCGGGAGGTTCGTCGCGGGCAGGGCGTCGAAAATAGCGGTCGTCGGAGACGGCGATTTTCTTCAGGATCAGCTCTCCGGGGGGAACAAGGACAACTTTATCTTTGCGAGCAATCTCATCGACTGGCTGGCGGACGACATCGGGCTTGCCTCGATTCGCGCCCGCGACAACAGCAGCAAGCCGCTCGACGAGACCGGCGAAGGAACCAAAACCCTGCTGAAGGGAATCAACCTCGGCGTACCTCCCCTTCTCGTGATCCTTGTCGGCGTCGTGAGATGGCGAATGCGGATATCGAAGCGAAAACGACTCGAATCGAGAGGACTGTAACGCATGAACAAGTCAACGATCATCCTGATCTCCCTCCTGCTCGTGCTGGGAGCCGTTACCTACTTTCTCCTGCCTTCGCAGAAGGAACACGAATCGAGTTATGAGCCTTCGGACCTCAACGTGAAGGTCGACTCCGCCTCCGTCGTCAAGATCGAGATCGAACAGAAAGGGAAGTCCGTGACGATCGAGAATGTGGGCGGGAAATGGATGATCACCTCGCCCCTCCGGTATGCCGCGGACGCGACCTCGATCAAACAGCTCCTGAGCGGGCTCTCCAAGTTCAGGGTGGGGAGCCTGATCTCCTCCAATCCGGAGAAACAGAACATCTTCCAGGTCGACAGTACGGGGACAAGAATCTCTGTGACCGACCGCTCGGGGAAGCCGGTCGCGCTGGTCGTGGGCAAGATGGGGCCTTCCTTCTCGGAGGTTTACTTCCGCCTCCCTTCCTCGAAGGACGTCTACCTCGGAGAGGGACTCGACACCTGGACGATCAACAAGGAAGTGAAAGAATGGCGCGACAAATCGATCGTCTCCATTCCCTCCGAATCGGTCAAACAGCTGACCTATACGGTGGCGAACAAGGAAACCAGGTTTCAGCGCGATAGCTCGGGATGGAGATCGGCCGAGAAGACTCTCGACGCGGCCGGCATGAGTTCCACGCTCAACCAGCTCGCGAACCTACACGCCGACGACTTTGTCGACTCTCTGATGAAAATGCAGACGCATCCGGCCGCGCTCGGAATTCATGCGGCCGAGGACGTCACGATCAGTCTCTTCCCGGCGCCTCCCGACTCGTCCAGGTACTACGTCCAGGTCTCGAACACCCCCCAGTTATTCGTGGTCAGCAAGTGGACGGCGCAGCAATTACTGAAGCCGGTGGAGGAAGCGGCGTTCCCCGCAAAACCGCATCCAAGTGTCGCCGCGAAGAAGGAACCGGCGGTGAGCGCTCCTCCGCAAATTACGGAGGATGAAAAACCCCCCATCCCTGTTCCGGCCTCCCGGAAAGCGGCTGAGACCAGCCAGAACGTGCCCGCCCCCGGTGTGAAGAACCAGAAGACCGCCGAGTCGCAGAAGCAGGACTCCTCCGCGGCGCCGAAGCGAACACGCACAACGGGCCGGTCTCCGAGCCCCGCCGGCCAGAAAACCGAGACAGCACCCGCCGCGCAGCCGAAAACTTCATCCTCCGGGACGGCAACCGACGAGGAGGGTGATCTGACGGTTCACACGGTCAAAAAAAGCGAGACGATGACCACGATTGCGAAGCAGTATGGGGTCACGGTTGAACAGATCCTGAAATGGAACCTGCTCAAGTCGATCGGCGTCAAACCCGGTCAGGAACTCTATATCTATGTCAAAAAATAAGGATATCCAGTAGGGTTTCCCCTTCACCTTATCTCGTCATCCCGACATGCTTTAGGTCGGGATCTTTCTAAAAGCGTTTAAAGATGCTGACCAACAACGTGTCAGCATGACGAGATGGGTTGAAGTATGGCCAGACTGAGATACTTCCGGGCAGTCGCACTGTATCAATTGCGTGCGGAACTTCCCCGGAGGGGGATTCGTTCCTATTCTTGAGAAACCTGGAATTCCGGAACACACATTGATATCCCGCAACTCACTCGAATCCACCACTATTTCAAGGAGCGTTTCATGAGACGAACTGCATTAATCCTACTCGTTCTGGTTCTCGCCTGTGCAGTCGGCCTGATTTACGCGCAGGGGACTCCGAAGGCGGCAAAAAGCGATGCGAAGATGGCCTCGAAGGAGAAGGAAACCACCGTCAAGGGTGAGGTTGTGGACGTGTCCTGTTATCTCAGGCATGGCGACTCTGGGATGGGGGATGGCCACAAGTCGTGCGCCGAGGCGTGCGCGAAGGCCGGAACTCCGCTCGGCATTCTCACGAAGGACGGGAAGCTCTATGTGTCAGTCCTCCCGGATGATCATAGCACGGGACCCAACGCGGTCCTTCTGGAGCATGTCGCCCATCAGGTCGAAGCGACAGGAATTGTCAGGACCAAAGCGGGCGTCCGGGGGATCATGATTTCAAAGGTGGAGGAAGCGAAACCTGCGGCGGGGAACTGAAGAACCCGCTTTTTGAGGCTTGGCGAGAGGACCCCGTCCAGAGATGGATGGGGTTTTTTTGCTTCTAAGCCATTTTTCTCGTATATTTTGTGCTAGAATCGACCATCGTTCACGTAAGGACTCCCTTTTCATGCCGTTAATGACCAGCATACGAGAAAGACTGACGACCTTTTTCTCCGTCTTTGCGGGACTCTTCGTCGTCTACATCGTTTTGGACTGGGGAATGGATATCACAGGCCGCAGGCATAACCAGCAAACCCAGGCCGGCCTCGAAGTCGGAAAAATCGACGGTGATCCGGTTTCCTACAAGGATTTCTCCGAAATCGTCCGACAGATGTCGGATAATCAGAAGACCCAGACAGGCACCGAGCCGGATGAAAACCAGTTGAGAAACATCCGGGACCAGGTCTGGAACCAGCTCGTCGAGCAGCGTCTTTTTGACGAACAGGCAAAACAATTTAATATCAGCGTCACCGACCAGGAACTGATCGACTGGGTCCGGGGCGATAATCCTCCCGACTTCCTCCGGTCGCAATTCGTCGATTCCACGGGCACCTTCGACCGGCAGCGCTACGAGTCCGCCCTCCTCGATCCCCGCAACAAGAAGCAGTTGCTGACCGTCGAAGACTTTCTCCGGAAACAGAGATTGCGGGAAAAGCTGCAGAGCACGGTTCTCGCGAGCGTGCGGGTCACCGACGACGAGATACTCCAGCGGTTCACGGACCAGAACATCAGGTGCGAAGCCGATTACATCCTCTTCGACCCGGCGGTCCTCGTGAAGGACGACGAAGTCAAGGTTTCCGACGACGAGCTCCGGCGGTACTACAACGATCATACGGGCGAATACAAAGTCGATGCCTCGAGACGGCTCAAGTACGTCCTGTTCTTCGAGCAGGCGTCGCGCGCCGATTCCGACGGCGTGCTGGCGGAAATGAAGGACATCGTCAAACGGACGAATTCCGGGGCGGACTTTTTGGACCTCGCAAAGACCTACTCGGAAACACCGATCTCCGAGACGTACTTCAAGCGCGGCGAACTTTCCGAACCGAGAAACACGGCGGTCTTCGGCGCGAAGGCTGGAGACCTGATCGGCCCCACACTTGAGGGCGACGGATACCATCTCATCAAAGTGCTCGACATCCGCGCGGGGAAGGACGACTATATCAACGCGCGTCACATCCTGGTCAACATCGAGAACAACGACAGCGTGGCGGCCCTGAAGACCGCGAAGGATTTGTACGCGAGAGCGAAGCGCGGGGAGGATTTCTCCGCCCTCGCCAAGAAATATTCCAAGGACGCCGGCTCGGGAGCCCGCGGGGGAGATCTCGGATGGTTCGGCAAGGGCCGCATGGTGAAACAGTTCGACGAGGCGGCATTCAAGGCGCGCACGGGACAGATCATCGGGCCCGTCCGCACGCAGTTCGGATACCACATCATCCAGGTGGTCGCGAGGGATAACCGGGAGGTGAAGATCGCGGACCTCCATATGGCGATCGCGGTCAGCTCCAAGACAAAGAGCGACCTCCAGCAGCACGCGCAGGAACTCTCCTATTTCTCGCAGCAGGGTGATTTCACGAAGGAGGCGGAGAAGAACAAGTATTCCATCAACGAGACTCCTCCCTTCGTCAAGAACGGAATCATTCCGGGCGTCGGTATGAATTCCGCGGTCAACAAGTTTGCGTTCAGCGGAAAGGCCGGCGCGATCAGCGATCCTCTCAGCGTCCAGACCGGGACCGCCGTGTTCATGATCTCGGAAGTCAAAGAAGCCGGAATCCGCCCGTTCGACGAACTGAAAACTTCGATCGAGACCCAGCTCCGTCACGAGAAGAAGATGGAGAAACTGAAGGCGATGGCGCTTGAGTTGCGCCAGTCGGCCTCCGGCGCGGACAGCCTGCAGAAGATTGCGCAAAAAAAGCCCGGTCTCAGCGTGCAGCACCTCCCCCCCTTCGCGATGGGGAGCTTTATTCCGGGTCTCGGCCGCGACCTTGGTTTCATCGGCGGGATCTCCGAGCTGAAGCCCGGTGAGATTTCAAAACCGATCGAAGGGCAGCGGGGCGTGTATCTGGCGAGGATCGTGAACAAGACCCCGTTCGATTCCACGCTCTACAAGAGCCAGAAGGATGCGATCCGCAGCCAACTGATGACGGACAAGAGAACCCGGTTCCTGACCGACTGGTCGGACCAGTTGAAGAAAAGCGCGGATATCGTCGACAACCGCGACCAGTTTTACAAGTAGGACCTTCCCAAAATCCGGATGAAGGAGATTTCCTGTGCGCCACCCCGGGATCGCCGCCCTCTGTGCCCTTCTTCTCACCCCGGCGGCCGCGTTCACGCAGGAACAACCCTATAGCATCGCTCTGTTCGGGACCTTCATTTCCTCCTCAAAGCTGTTCCATCACCCCGAGGATCCCGATCAGATCATCCGGAGCCAGTTCCTTCCCCTCGACGACATCTTCAGCGCCGGCATCGATCTGCGCCGGAATTTCGACCAGTTCCGCGTGCAGGTCGGGCTCAGCGCAGAGTACATCTCCAAGAACGGAACCGTCTCCATCCCCGTCACCTCCACGACGTCGATCCCCGCCCAGGACGGCTTCACCGCAATCCCGATAGAGCTCTCCGGGTACTTTCTGATTCCCCTCGGAGACTCGAAGCTTCAAATTTACATGGGGGGCGGCGGCGGAATTTATCTCGGGACCCGGAGTTACCGCCTGGGCGGAGCCGAAGCGCCCACGGTCGAACGAAACACCGGCTACGGCATTCATGTGCTCAGCGGAATCGAGTACTGGCTGAGGCCGGCGGTCTCTCTCCGGAGCGACCTGAAATTCCGGGACGTTCAGTTCGAAACGGTCAACCGGTTCGAAACCCTCACCACCACCTATCTCGGCAGGACCATCCTCCTCGACCAGGCGCCCCTTCAATCCCGGGTCAGCATCGACGGCATGACGGTGACCCTCGGGATTGTCGTTCATTTCTGAGGCATGACCAGGCGCAGGAAGAACCTCATCTACCTGACGGGCTTTATGGGGAGCGGTAAAAGCACCATCGCGCCCATCCTCGCCAACACGCTCGGGTACACCTCCCGCGATATCGACGCGGAAATCGAACAGGTCACCGGGAAGAAAGTGTCGGATATTTTCACGGACCACGGTGAAACATACTTTCGCGAAACCGAGCAGAGGCTCCTCCGGGAGTCGAGCAGATTGGAGGGCTGCATTGTTTCCCTCGGCGGCGGAACCATCGCAAACACGGCGAACCTCCAGATCGTGAAGTCTTCCGGCGTACTCGTCTATCTCATGGCGAGCGTGGATCAAATCCTGCGGCGGGTCAGGCATAAGACCAACAGGCCCCTCCTCCTGACGCCGGAGGGAGAGCGCCTGAGCGAATCGGACCTCCGCGAGAGGATCTCGTTCCTGATGACCGAGCGCGCGCCCTACTATGAGCAGGCCGATCTCACGATCGTGACGGGCGACCAGCCGGTCGGGCTCACGGTCGACAAGATCGTGCGGGCGATCAACCAGCTTGTGGAGTAGCGGCCGCTCATGCGCACGATCACGGTCGAGCTCGGCGAGCGGAGCTACCCGATCTACGTCGGGCGGGGGATTCTGACCGATCTTCCCGGGAAATTCTCCTCGCACAAACTTTCGTCCAGGATCGCGATTGTGTCCGACAGAAACGTCGCCTCCCGGCACCTGAAGCGGTTATCCGGCATCCTGCGGCGTTCCGGAATCCCGTTCATCCCCCTCCTCATGCCCGCCGGTGAGCGGCAGAAGTCGCTCTCCCGTTTCAACACGATGACCACGCAACTCCTCGGGGCGGGCCACCGGCGAGGTTCCGCTATCGCGGCCTTCGGCGGAGGGGTGGTCGGCGACGTGGCCGGATTTGTTGCAGCAAACTACCGGCGCGGCACGCCGTTCGTGCAGATCCCCACCACGCTCCTCGGCCAGGTGGAGAGCGCGCTCGGGGGGAAAGTGGGCGTCAACCATCCCCTTGCGAAAAACGCCGTCGGAACGTTCTACCAGCCGAAGTTTGTCTTCTCCGACATCGATCTCCTGTTGACGCTTACCCCCCGGGAGCTCATCTGCGGATTGGGGGAGGTGTTGAAGTACGCAATTCTCGACGCCGGGATCTATGCGTTCATCGACGCGCATCTCGATTCGATCGTGCGGCTGGATCCGGAGATCCTCGAGGAGACAGTCGTGCGCTGCAACATGCTGAAGGCCGCGATGATTTCTGAAGACGAGCGGGAGACGCGTCCCGAAGGGGGGAGGATGGTGTTGAACCTCGGACACAGGATCGGCCATGTCCTCGAGGAATTGTCGAATTTCAGGCTGCACCACGGCGAGGCGGTCGTCGTCGGGCTCCGGTGGGAGCTCGCGATCGCCAGGGCGGCGGGAGTCATCGACAAACCGGCCTGGGAAGAAATCAACCGGTTGCTGGAACGGATCGCATTCCGGCCCGATCTCGGGTTCATCCGGATGGACTCCCTGATCGGGGCCATCTTCGGGCGGGAAGGGAAAGCAAGGTTTGTGCTTCCAGCGGGACTGGGAAAGGTGACCACCACCGACTCGCTCCAGCCCCGTCTGGTGCGGTCGGTGTTGAAGAGCCTTGTTCCCGCACGATAAAGATCAATCAGAGTTACGGCATCACGCCCGGACCAAAAAAAAAATAAAATGCCCCGGCGATTGCTCACCGGGACATTTTGACTGCAAGGCGGACGCGTGCCCCTCACATCCGCCTTCGCCTCCCGTGGTAGCCACAGACCCGCAGCACTCACGGTTAGAATCACTCTCGTTGAACTTGAGCCGCTTCGTTCAGGCGCCGGCGTTCATTCTGATTACATGTCCAAGATACGATACTACGGGAGGGAGTTCAATAGGGGAAAACCTGAATCGATGGTTCGAAAAACCTGAGATCCATCGCGGGGTGAAGCCCGCAGCCTGAAGGCTGCGGCTACCGATAGTATCAGGACAGTGGTAAAACCCGAGCACGGGCGAGGCATGCCTCGCCCCTACAAAAACGCAATATCTTTCACCGAGCTAAGGTAAAAACCACATTGTCATCCTGAGGGAGAGAAGCGACCGAAGGATCCCCGTCCATGAAAAAGCAGATCCTTCGCTTCGCTCAGGATGACACATCTGTTTGTTCAGGATGACAGTTGGGGGGTTATCTCTCCAGGAAGGTGACGCCTGCCCGGATGGCGTACTTCGTCAGTTCAGCGACGCTGTAGATATCGAGTTTTTCCATGATATGTTTTCGATGGGCCTCGACCGTCTTGATGCTGACCTTGAGCTGATAGGCGATTTGTTTGGCGGATTTCCCCTCCGCGATCATTTGGAGCACTTCACGTTCCCTCGACGTCAGAACCGACGGCCGCCGGGCGGCGAGCCGGTGGACGTACTCCTTGACGACGGTGCCGGCGATCGCGGGACTGATATACGTTTGATTCTTCAGGACTGTGCGTATCGCGCGGTCCAGTTCGTCCAGCGCGCAATCCTTCAGGAGGTATCCGGAAGCTCCCGCCTTCAGCATTTCCGAGACGAAGCGCTCGTCGGAGTGCATCGAGAGGGCGACGACCTTGATCGACGAACTCTCTTCGAGGATCAGCCTGGTGGCCTCCATCCCGTTCAGGTCCGGCATGCTGATATCCATGATCACGACATCGGGCTTCAACTCCCGCGCGAGCTCAATCGTCTTCCTCCCGTTTTCCGCCTGCCCGACAACATCCATCTTCAAATCGTGCTGCAGGATGCTCCGGAGCCCTTCCCGCACGATCTTATGGTCGTCTGCGATGAGGACGCGGATGCTCATGCGGTGAATCCCCTCCCCTGTTCGACGCCGCGGCGGAGCGGGACGGTCAGGCACACTCTTGTACCCCGGCCGGGCGCCGAGGCGATTTCCAGAGTCCCCCCCTGGGAGTGAAGCCTCTCCCGGATGTGGAACAGCCCGAATCCGTCGTGCCCCGTCCGGTGATCCTGGAGGAGCGACGCATCGAAGCCGCCTCCGTCGTCTTCCACCTGAACGCTGAAGGAACCGTCCGCGCGGAAGATCCGGATGCTTCCGTGGCTCGCCTTCGCATGCTTGACGGCGTTGACGATCACCTCGCGCACGGCATGGAAGAGCAGGATCCGTATGTCCGGTTCGGGCTCCGGGGAGCCCGCTTCGTCCTCCACGTCGAAGCGCAAGCCGTGTTGTTCAGCGATGCGGGCGCAGAGCCAATCGATCGCCGGGACGAGACCCAGCTCGTGGAGTATCGGGGGGCTCAGCTCCAGCGTCAGTCGGCGGGTGTCGGAGATCGACTGTTCGATCATCCCGAGGACCTCCCTCAACCGTTTGTCCGAACCGGCGAGACGCGCGGAGCGCTGGACCGATCCGAGTTTGATTTTGCAGAATGCGAGGGTTTGTCCGATCGAATCGTGGAGGACGCTCGAGAGCCGGCGGCGCTCCCGTTCCTCGGTCATCGAGAGATCGGATGCGAGCGAGCGTAGTTTTTCCTGATACGCGAGCAGATTCTGTTCCGCGATCCCGCGGGCTGCGGCCTGCTGTTCGAGGGATGAGACTGTGTTGGAGAGCTCCGCGGTCCTTTCCCGAACCTGGTGCTCGAGATGCTGCTGCAACCTGCGGAGCTCGGCCTCCGTCCGCTTGCGTTCGCCGACTTCCGCCTGGAGCGCGCGGTTGATCTGTGCCAGCTCCTCCGTCCGCTCGGCGATCTTCACCTCCAGGAGTTCGTTCCGCATTCGAATTGTCTTCAGCCGGGCCCGGACCCCGGCGCCGGAGAGCCAGAGGAGAGAGAGAATCGCGGTCGCCCGGAACCACCATGTGCGCCAGAACGGCGGGGCGATCGTGAGACGGAGCGAGAATCCTCCGTCGTTCCAGACCCCGTCGTTGTTGCTCCCTTTGAGGCGCAGCCGGTAGGTTCCCGGATCGAGGTTCGTATAACTCGCGTAACGCCTCGTCCCGGAATAAATCCAATCCTGATCGAATCCTTCGAGCATGTATGCGTACTGATTTTTTTCGGGTTTCGTGTAATCGAGCGCCGCAAACTCAAACGAGAGGCTGTTCTCCCTGTACGACAGATCAAGCCCGTTCGTGTCGGAGACCGGTTGTCCCGATCCGGCCTCGCGGCCGCCGACGTTCAGAGAGGTCACGACGACGGGCGGGATCAGTGGATTCTCCCCCAGACTGTCCGGGAAAAAGCCGGTCAGGCCGTTCACGCCGCCGAAGAAGAGTTCTCCCGAGGCGCTCCTGTACGAGGCCCATTCGTTGAATTCGTTGCTTTGCAGTCCGTCGGCCATGTCATAGGTCCTGACTTTCCCCGTCGCGGGATTGAGCATCGCCAACCCCTTGTTGGTGCTGATCCAGAGATTGCCGCGGGCATCCTCGAGAATTCCGCAGATCACGTCGTTCGGCAATCCGTTTGCCACGGTGAAACGGATGGACGCGCCGCTCGAGGGGCTAAAGAGGTTCAGGCCCTCTTCCGTCCCGACAAGGAGCCGGTCGTCCCCGGATCCCCCCATCGACAGGACCCGGTCGTCGCTCAGCGTTGAGGGATCGGGGAGATGGTGCCGGAACGCCGTGCACGACCCCGAGCGAAGATCCAACGCCAGGAGTCCCTGTGACGTTCCCGCCCAGATTCTATCATGCAAATCCGCCCTCACCACCCGAACCGGATCGTGAAACAATTCTGCGCACCCGGGGGCCGTCTTCCCGGGGCTCCGAAATCTTTCTTCCCCGATGTCGAACGCGGCCATCCCCCCGTACGTTGCCAGCCAGAGGGTCCGGTTCTTGTCCTCGGCCATCGAGACGACGGTGTTATCGCTGGAGTAGAGCGAATCGCTTGCACGGCGGATGAAGCGCTTGAAGGTTCCCGTCTTTCGATCGAACCTGTTCAGCCCCCCTCCCCAGGTCCCGAGCCACATCACCCCCGACTCGTCTTCGAGAATCGACATGACGCTGTTATTGCTCAGGCTCGCCGGATCGGAGGGGTTGTGGCGATAATGGACCGTCCGGCCTGATTTCCTGTCGATCGCGTCGAGCCCGCCGTTCGAACCGACCCAGAGGACACCCTCGCGGTCGGAGTAGACGGACCAGACCTTGTTATCGCTGAGCGAATTCTGTTCCCCGGGACGATGTCTGTAATTCTGAAATTTCTTCCTGTAACGGCAATACTTGTTCAATCCCCGTTTCGTGCCGAACCAGACGACCCCTCCCGCATCATAGATCGACATGATCGCGTCGTCGCTCAACGCCTCCGGGTCCTCGGGCCTGCTCTCGATGTGCCGGAAGCGATCCTGTTCCGCGTCATAAAGTTGCACTCCCTCGTCGGTCCCCGCCCAGAGGGCGCCTGTCTGATCCTCGAAGATGCAGAAAATATAGTTCGCGTAGACGCTCCGGGGATCGCGGCCGAACGCGTAGCGCTTGAATTTCCCCGACCGGCGGTCGAGCCTGTTGAGTCCGTGGCTGGTCCCGACCCAGAAATTCCCCCGCCGGTCTTCCAGCACGCACTGGACAATTTCATGGCTCAGGCTGGTCTCAAGCCCGGGGGTGTGCCGGTACCTGGCCCGGATTCCACCCGACCGGTCGAGCTCCGCGAGCCCTTCTCCCCGCGTGCCGACCCAGACCTTTCCTTCCCTGTCCCCCGCGATCGCAAGCACAGCCGCGGAACCCGTCCCCCCTCCGGCGGCAGAATCCCACCGCACCGGCGACCACCTCCCCCGGGCGGTCTCAAGACGGTACAACTCTCCGCCAAGCGATCCGACGAACAGGCCCCCGTCCGAATCTTCGCAGATCGAGGAAATAAACTTGCCCGCCGGACCGCCGCCGGAGCCGGGGGGTGGAACAAACGTCCGAAACCGGCCCCGTCCCGGGTCGAACTCGTTCAGCCCGTTTTGCGTCCCGATCCATAGGTTTCCCCCGCGGTCTTCGGCGAGCGCCGTCACATAGTTGTCGGATATGGAATTTGAATCGGAGGGGTTGTGGCGGTAAACGGTGAAGGTGTAGCCGTCGTATCTGTTCAATCCATCCTGGGTCCCGAACCACATGAAGCCCTGCCGGTCGCGGAGGATGCAGTTCACCTCCGATTGTGATAATCCCTGCGTGATGGAGACGCGTTCGAACTCGATCCGGGGCTCCTGTGCGACGACAAAGGAAATGGAAGAAATGAAGAAGGAGACCAGAGAGGAAATCGTGAACAGGGAATAGTTCATTCGCCCCCGGATTAAACAGTCCATGTCTTGCGCCCCCCCCTCCCCTGTTTTCGTGTGAACTACAAAACGCTTACCGCGCGAGCAACATCTTCTTTGTCGACGTGTAGGTGGTCCTGCCAGACTGGAGAATGCTCAACCGGTAAAAATAGACGCCGCTGGCCATCGCTTCACCCCCCCGGCCGCGGCCGTCCCAGGAGATGCGATAATTCCCTGCCGGTTCGTTCCCGTCTGCGAGCGTCGCCACTTCCCGGCCCGCGACATCAAAGACGCGGAGCAGGGCGTGTGCAGGTTCCCGGAGCGTGTATTCGATCGACGTGACGGGATTAAACGGATTCGGATAATTCTGGGCCAGCCGGAACGTCTCCGGGGTGATTCCCGCACCCGCATTTCCGTTCACCGCCACCGCAAACGTTCCCAGCGAGCTCACATGCGCGTTGACACTCCGGTGCTGTACATCCACCCGACTCTCGAGGGGCACCCAGCCCGAGCCGTCGGACCGGACGATGTTGAGCGACCCCTCACGGCCTTCCGCCACCCATGCCGGATCGTAACGCATCGAAACGGTGAGCGGTGATTGGAATTCGCGAGCCGGACCGACCGTGAAGACGCGGCTGCGTATATCGCCGCCGGCGTTCTCGCCGGGGACGACCGTGAACCATGTATCTTCTGTAAGCGCTCCGGCGGGCACGGAGACGGAAGCATCTCCCTCGGGACTCGATATCGTCTGCGCCACCCCCTGCTTCAGTAACGTCGCCTGGAATGTTCGTTGTGCGGAGAGCGTGTTTCCGCCCGGATCAAGCGCCGAGGCCGTGATCGTAACGGTTCCACTCGCGGTCAACTGATAGCTCCCCCGGTAGACACCCGCCGATGTCTGCGCAACGGTGAGAGTGTTGCCGCCCACCGCAAGGGCCGGGGGGCCCTGGAGGGCGGTATCCGAAAGAACGTAGATGTCCAGATACTGGGAGAGGGCCGGGTTCTGGTGGACGGAGAGCGTCAGATGGACACGCGCAGCGACGTTGATCGGAGCCGTCGTCTTGAACATCCCGCGGCCGTGGGTGGCGGCGAAGAGATAGAGATCGCCGCGAAGATCCAGGTCCGAGACTGAAACATTTGCCAGCCCGCTATTCTGCTGAATCCAGTTTGAGCCTCCGTTATTCGACTCAAAGACGCCCAGATCGGTGCCGATGACCCAGTGGCCGGTATTGCTCGGATCGATCACGATCGTGTTGACGGGAAGATCGGGCAGGTCCCCGCTGATATTCGTCCATGACGAGCCGCGGTTCGTCGTCAGGAAGACATGTCCCGCCCCATATCCGGAATAGGTGACGATCGCGCGGCTGCTGTTGGCGGGGTCGACTGCGACCGATTTCACGTAGAGATTCGGCAGCGGCGCTTTCGTGACGTCGGACCACGAATTACCCGTGTTCGTCGTGACGCATACCCGCGAGGCCGTTCCCGCGCTACCGCTCGTCCCGATGTAAATCGTCGACGACGCGGATTTGGCGACCGCAAGGGCGGTAACGACGGAGCCGGAAGAGCCGACGCTCCCCGAACCGTCGCCGGTCAGGTCGACGCTGATGGCGCTCCAGTTCGCTCCCCCGTTGGTCGTCCGGAATATCCGGTACGTGCCGGCCACCAGCGTCAGAGAGTTTGTGGGATCCATGACGAGCGGGGCGATAAACTCGCACCGGTCGGACGTCCCGTCCGATAAATTGGACCCCGTTGTCGGTATTCCGTTCATCGCTTTCGCCCATGAATTCGGACTCCCCGAGCTGGTCGATTTAAGGATACTCAAATAGACATATTCAGAGTAGACCGTCGTCGGGGTCGTGAAATCGACTGCCGTCGCTCCGCCGTCCCCCGTCACTGCGACGCTCCACGTCGGGGGCGAAGTGGTCCTCAGGGTGCCGTTATCCTGCGTCCCCCCGTAATAGATTTCCGAGGTCGGATGCACGGCCCCGCTGTAAAACTGCGTGATCGCCAGATTGTTGTTGATCGGAGCGAACGAGGCTCCTCCGTTCGCGGTCCAGAACACTCCCCCGTCGTTCCCGAAGTAAACGACGGAGGAAACATTCGGATCGAACGCGATCGCATGCTGATCGACGTGGACATAAGGGTTCCCATACCCGTCGCTGACCCTGGTCCAAGCCGCCCCGCCGTTTGTCGATCTGAAAATATTGATTCCCCCGGTAAAGACCGTGTTCGAATCGATGGGGCTCACGGCGATGTAATTATTATACCATCCCTGGCCGCCGAGGTGTGTCCCGTTCACCGCGCCCGAATTATCGAACGGGGTCGCGATCGGGAACCAGGAAGCTCCGGCGTTGGTCGTTTTCTGGATGCTGTGCGTGTAGTAATTCGAATCCGCGAGACACGCATAGAGGGTGGATGGATTGAGCTTTGAGATCGACAGGCTGATCCTGCCGAACTTCGTCGCAGTTGAGGGAAAGCCGTTGGTAAGCTTCGACCACGAGGTTCCCCCGTTCGTGGTCTTGTACACCCCGTCGGAAACGAACAATCCGAAGGCCGCGTAGAGCGTATTGTTATCGACGGGATTGATGACGAGGTCCATGCATCCGGTCGAAGCCGTTGCGATCGTCAGTTTTGTCCAGCTGGTCCCGCCGTCGGTCGTTTTCCAGATCCCGCCGAGGAGGGCGGCGTAGAGCGTGTTGTGCGCGTCGGACCGGATGACAAGTTTATTGATGTAATAGTAAAAATTCGGGGAGGTCGCGCCCGCAAAATTGGTGAGGAGGCTCCAATGTGCGCCGCCGTCGGTCGATTTCAGCACGCCGGCGCCGCGGAGGGCATCGACGTTGAAATACCCTTCGCCTGTCCCCGCGTAGATCGTGTTTGTGTCGGTCGGATCAATCACCATGGTGCCGATGACAAGATTCGCCGCGGCGTCGCTCGTCGGAAACCACGATCCTCCGGCATTGGTGCTCTTCCAGATTCCTCCGCTCACGGACCCGCAATAGATCGTATTCGGATTGAGAGGATTGATCACGATCGATCGGACCCGTCCGCCAATCGCTGTCGGCCCCACATTGGTCCAGGAGACCGAATTCTCGGAAAATGTCTTCATCAGGTTATTCCCCGCGACGTGAACGAGCGCCTTTTCCCGCCAATCGGCCGGAATTCGCCCCGTGGGATAGGCACGCTGGTCGTTGTACCATCTCAGCGCCTGCCAGGCATGTGTCGCTTCAAGCTGTTCCTTCCCGGCCGGATCGATCGTTCCGGAGGCCCGCCGCGAACCGTACTGGACGACCGCCTGAAACCCCGTCAGGAATGCAATGAAAACTACAATGAGTGAAAGAATCTTCGATTTCATAAGTATTTGATCGAGTTGGAATAGTTACTGCTCAACATCCACAAGCACCCAGCCGTTCTTCTTCTCCAGGGTGATCCTGCCTTTGAACTGATCCCCCTGTTTCAAGGACCGGAGGCTCATCAACCTCTTGTTCCGCTCGTTCGACCGGTCGATCTGTCCCTTCTCATCGAGCACGTAACCGGGTGAGAGAGTGAGCCATTGCCCCTGAACCGCGGGAGAATCCATCCCTTCGATCGCGACGGCCGAATCGAGCCGGACAAAAAGAGTATACATGTCGTCCCCGAGGACTGAAACGGATTCCACGAGAGCAGAGACGGAGGCTCCGTTTCGCTTGAGAGTTGTTTCTTCCGGGGGGGGTGGGTGCGGGTCACGGACGATCGCTTCGCGGCCGGCCGGGCCCGCCGCATCTGATTCCTGGGGCGCTTTTTGGGCCGTCTCCCGGCTACAGCATCCCGGACCGCTTGAGACGAGGGGTATCAGCATGAGAGCGAAAAGAATCTTCATGACAATGGTTCAATATGCGGAGTATTACGTTGAAATGCAATAGAATCGGGAAAGCTCAAACCCCCGAAACCTTGCACAACTCACAAATTAATCCTATCTTTCGTCGGCATTGGATCGAGGATCGCGAGCCGCTCTCAACCCATCCCGGCATTTCTTCCTAGGAGTCTCATTTCAGGACAATGAATCGGCGCAGGCCTGATACGATAGCAGGGATTCATCGCGTAATCGCAACCGGAGCGGTGCTGTTCGGATTTGTGCTCCTTTTTTCTCTCCCCTCTCGCGCCAGAGCCCAGGAAACCAAGGAGAATCCCGAATTCAAGATGGCCCTGGGCCTCTTCCGAGACGGGATGTTCGATCTGGCCCTCCAGCAATTCAAGAATTTCGTCGCCGCATATCCCAATACCGCGGACGGAATCGAAGCCCGGTTCTACCTGGGGCTGACCCAGATGAAGTTGATGAAGTACGACGACGCAAGGATCACGTTTCAGAACTTCGCGCTCGCGTACGTGGATCATCCGAAGGCGCCGGAGGCCTGGTTTAACGTCGGAGAGGCCTTTCTTGCCATGCAGAACGACGACGAGGCGGCTTCCGCATACGAGCGGGTGAGGGTGTTCCACCCCAAGAGCCCCCTGGTCCCGGAAGCCCTGTTGAAGGCAGCGGAGATCTACCGCAGAACCGGTAAAAAGGAGAGCGCAAAACAGGCACTCCGCTCGATCATTCAGGATTATCCTTCCAGCAAGAGCCTGCTGAGGGCCCGGCTCGCAATTGCCGACATCTACGCCGACGACGGGCAAATGGAGCTGGCGGAACAGGAAGCCCGGCGTGTCAGCGAGGGCGATGCCCCCGAAGGGATCAAGGCTTCCGCTCTCTTCTCGCTTGGAAGATTGCAGGCGAAGGAAGCGCTGTTTGACGACGCTTCGACGACGTTCGGTTCCCTGCTGGCCCGGAAACAGCTTCAGCCGCTCATCCGCGCGAGCGTCGCGTATGAGATGGGGATGCTCGAACAAAACGCGCGCCGTTATAAGAATGCGATTGAATATTTCAAGCAGGTCGTCTCGTCGGAAGACACGACCCGGTTCTTGAAGGACGACGCCACGTACGAGGCCGGGAAATGCTATTTTGCGCTGGGCGAGTACGGGGCGGCTCTCGAGTCGTTCGAGCATCCCGTCAGGACTCCCCTCTGGGCACACAGCCAGGAGGCGTCGCTGGGAGCCGCGCGGGCCGCGTATGCGAAGAAAGATTTCGGAAAGACGATCGGGATCGCACGAACCATGATCGGCCAGACTCCCTCCTTCTGGAGGGGAAAGGTGATCCTGCTCGGCGCCCGCGCTTCTGCCGGTCTGCGGCGGTTCGCCGACGCCTCCAAGTTTTATGAAACGTACGGGGAAAACTACAGCTGGGATTCTCACATCCCGGATGCTCTCCTCGAGCTGGCAGACCTTTATTACTCCGGCCAGGGGGAATACCGGAAGGCAAGCGCTGTCCTCGACAGGATCGCGGAGAAATTCCCCCAGTCGCGCCGTATCACCGATGTGATGATCAGGACTGCCGAGTGCCGCGAAAAACTCGGCGATTACGAGGGCGCTCTGATCGCATACCGCGATCTCCGGGACCGGTTTCCGGCGAGCGACCAGAGCGGGATCGTGGATCGCAGGATCGAATATATCGAGAATCATTACATCAAGAACCGCGACGGGGGGATGGAAAAACTGGCCCGGGTTGTCGGCGAATCGATCACCGATAAATCGAAGGCAGAGATCGCGCTCGAGATGGGAGACATCTATTTTAACGATTTCAAGGATTACAAAACCGCGGCGAAACAGTTCGCCACGGCCATCGCGGGAGGCGTCCAGGGAGAGAGCCTCGCGAACGCCTCGTTCCTCCAGGCACGCTCGGCCCACCTTCTTGCGGAAACCGACTCCTCGGCCGCCGCCGCAGCTCTCGCTTCCTATGAGGCGTTCGTCCGGCAATATCCCAAAAGCCGGCGATCCGAGGAGGCCGCCTACTATGCCCACCGGCTCAGGAACGACGCGGCGCTCCCTGCGGGCATCCTGACGAACGCACGAAGTTTCGTGAAGCAGTACCCGGTATCCCGGTACCGGGACACGGTTCTCCTCGAGCTTGGAATTGCCGCTCTTGCCTCGCATGATACGGCGGAGGCGCTCCGGACACTCGGCTCGCTGCTGGAGGCAACCCCGTCTTCGCAGATCGCGGGCCGGGCCCTTGTTGAGCGGGGAAAGGCCTTTGGCGGGTCGGACGAGGATTCGGCAACCGTTTGCTGGAGGCGGGCGATTGCGCGGCCGGAGGTCGACCGCTCCACTGTTGAAGCGCTCTGGCTTCTTGCGGATCTCTCCCGGCGAAGAAACGACACACTCACAGTCCCTCTCCTCAAAAGGATTTCGGGAGAGTTTTTCTACACGGAGTTCGCGGATCGCGCCGCGACCCTCCTTCCCCGGGCAGAGGTGCAGGCGGGAGATCTCGCCGGGGCAATCACTCAGTACGACGCCCTCCGCCGGGAAGTTGAAACCTCGCCGTACCCGGATTCGGCCGACGAGAGTAACCTCTTCTACCTGGCGGAAGCGTATGACAAAAAAGGAGAACGCCAATCGGCGATCCGTTCCTACACGCATTATCTCCAGACGAACCGGACGGGCGAACTCGCAGGGAGGGCGTTCTATGCGCTCGGCATTCTGGCCCGCCTCGAGGGGAGGGCCCAGGCCGCGTCGTCGTATTTCAAGGAAGCCGCATCCATCGGCGGGGTTGCCCTGGCCTCAAAGGACATTGCGGATCTGCTCTTTCAGACCGAACAATACGCCGAGGCGGCGAAGCAGTACGGACAACTGGCTCAAACATCGGACAGCACGGGCGTGAAGGAAACGTACCGGGCGAAGGTGATCGTCGCAACGCTGCGACAGAGCAGGCTTCAGGAGGCGGACAAGCTCATCGAGACCTTCGGCAAAGAGTTCGGAGACGACCACCCCTACCGCGCGGAATTTGAATACGAACGCGGATCGGCTTGCTACAGGAAAGAGGATTATCAGACCGCGGGGAAGATTTTCAAGAGGATCGCAGGCGACTATAAGGAGACGCGGTTCGGCCCGTGGGGGTATTACTACCTCGCGAAGATTTCGGAAGTGACGAATAAACTGGACGATGCCGCGAAGGGATATATGGAAATCCTGAAAAATTTCCCCGCTTCGGACGTCGTTCCGCGGGCCGAGCTCTCTCTCGGGAATATGCACTTCAACGCCGAGCGGTACGAAGACGCGATCCGGTACTACCAGAAGATCGCCGCCTCCCCCGGGAGCGCGGGCGACATCCTCCCCTACGCGCTCAACAACCTGATCGACGCCTACGAATCGACGAAGCTCTACGACGCCGCCATGAAAAGCGCCCGTGACTTTATCGAGCGGTATCCGAACGACGAGAGCATCCTCGATAAGAAAATCAAGATCGGTTCTCTCTATACCAAACTGGGGTACTACGACCAGGCCATCCTTCAGTTTCAGAATCTGATCGGCGAAGCCGGGAGCCTGCTCGAAGCGGAGCTGCGGTACGACATCGGGGAGGCCTACTACTACAAGGGAGATTATCAGCAGGCGATTTTGGAGTTCCTGAAAGTCCCCTATCTTGTTTCGAGGCAGGGGAAAGTGAACTGGACGGCCACGTCATTTTACATGGCGGGGCAGTCGTATGAAAAAATGTCGAAGTACGACGAGGCCCTCGGAATGTACAAACAGATCATCGATCGTCCCGGGATCGACGCCACCTTCAAGGGCGCGGCGAAGAAAGAGATCGACCGCGTCAAGCAGCTGATCAAATAGGAGCCACACGCGCCATGCTGGAACAGGAAACCAACGCCATCATCAGCACCGTCAGCCAGCGTACCATCGCCGGCGCCGAATCTGTCTTCGTGAAAGACATTCTCGCGGCGGATATCCCCTACCCCGTCAAGACGTTTTTCCGCGCCGACGTGGAGGCGATGCTCGCGGAAGAGCTCCGGAGCTACCGCAAGGGAAGCCGCTTCAATTACGGGCATCCGGAGATCCAGAGTCTCCAGAACCAGATCGAATCCGTTCTCGTCCTTCACTATTCGTACCGCCGGGCCGAATACCTGCAGCGCCTCGACGAAGCCGTGCACATGCTGGGGAATTTTCTGATCCGTCCCCAGTGGACCCTCGCGAACGCCCTCTTCGAGCAGGACGGGACGATCTCCTCGACGAAGCTCGCCAGACTCCTGAAGCATTTCGGCCCCTACGAGTATCTCAGGAACCTGATCACGCATTACGTCCAGGATAAGAATGTGGCGTCGTTCACGAAGGCCGACTTCTCAAGCCTCGTCTCGAGGATGGACGGAGAGTATATCCGGAGAAAAGCGGGAGACGAGATGGCGCGGGTGATGTCGCCGATTTACGATTTCTTCGACTTTCCGAAGAATACGGGCTCCAAGCCGTTCCCCGTCAAGGGGCTGATCCGCTACTTCGAGGACAAGGGGTTGAGTTCCGTCACGACACGGCTGGAGGGGGAAGCGAGCCAGGGGAAACAGGAGCTGACGCTCCGCGCCCTGGGGGAACTTCTCGAGGAGGTGCGGAGAACTTCGGGTGCGTTCGAGGTCGAAAAATGGGAGGCAAAAACAGAGCCGGACGCGCAGGCGGCCGCGGCAACCGGGCCGGAAGCGCTTGCGATCCAGCACGATGCGGGGAAGCGCAGGCTCGCGATCATGGATTCGATCAGCGAGGGGGAACGGCGCCGGTTCGTCCGGAAAATATTCAATCAGGACGAATCGATGTTCGATTCCGCGGTCGATTCGATCGGCGCGCTCACTTCGTGGAAGGACGCTTCAAAGTTCATCGACCAGATTCTGATCAGGAACGACGTCGACCCCTATTCCCCGGAGGCGGAGCGGTTCGTTACGCTCATCTCCCAACAATTCCAACCGAAGAGGTAGAACCGGAGAGTTCATGTTCATTGATCAGGCAACCATCACCGTCAAGGCCGGCGACGGCGGGAACGGCGTCGTCAGCTTCCGGAGGGAAAAGTATATCCCGAAGGGGGGCCCCGACGGCGGGAACGGCGGGGACGGAGGCAATGTCGTCATCAGGACCGATGTGCAGCTGACGACCCTGATGGATTACCGCTACCGGAGGACCTACACCGCGGGGTACGGGCGCCACGGAAGCGGAGCGAACAGAACGGGGAAGAGCGGGGACGATATCGTCCTCAGGGTGCCGCCGGGAACCATCATTAAAGATGCGGCGACGGGCGAGATCCTCGCGGACCTCGTCGATCTGGACGACGAGATCGTCATCGCGAAAGCCGGGAGAGGGGGAAGGGGGAATTCGGAGTTTGCGACATCGACCAATCAGGCCCCCCGGACCGCCACGAAGGGGACCCCGGGGGAGGAACGGGCGATACAGCTCGAGCTGAAGCTCCTCGCAGACGTGGGGCTGGTCGGATTTCCGAATGCGGGGAAGTCGACGCTGATCTCCCGCATTTCCGCCGCCAAGCCGAAGATCGCGGACTATCCGTTCACGACGCTCATCCCGAACCTCGGACTCGTCCGGTACCGGGAATTCCAGAGCTTCGTCGTGGCGGACATGCCCGGGCTCATCAAGGGAGCGCATGAAGGGAAAGGGCTCGGGATAGAATTCCTGCGCCACATCGAGCGGACACGGGTTCTTGTGTTCCTGATCGAATGCACGGACGATGAGCCGAAGGAACGGTACAAGGTGCTGCTGAACGAACTTCATTCGTTCGATCCGGCGCTGGCAAAGAAACCGCAGATCATCGCCCTCACGAAGATGGACCTGGCCGACGCGTCCCTGAAGCGGAGCGTCGCGAAGATCGGGTTCAAGAAAAGCATCCCGGTCATCCCGATTTCCGCCGTCACCGGCGAGGGCCTGGACGACCTCGCCGATGCGATGTGGAAGAAACTGCATCTGCGGAAACCGAAGGCGTAAAGGAACCCACCCAAAACCCTATTGTCATTCTGAGCGAAACGAAGTGAAGCGAAGAATCTTCCCTTCCACAGGGCAAGATCCTTCGCGGAGTTTACACTGAGCGAGGCGAATGTGCTCAGGATGACAACAACACGGGAACATTCCCGCCTTTCGGTGAGTACAACGCATAGACCCATTGTACTCACTAAACGGAGGTTCCCATGTATCCCATCAGATTTCGCGGCACGGCCGCACCTGCCCTTCTATGGCTCCTGCTTCCCCTCTTGCTGACTCTGGCGATAGAGTCGTCGCCGGCCATGTCTTCTCCGCCTATTCCGCCTCCCGGGGGAGGGATCGTTCTCGAAGGGCATCTCAACACCGCCTGCGTTCCGCACAACGGCGGAACCGTCTATCTGCAGATCCAGCTCGCGACAGGCCCCGACGAGCGGCCCTCGCACGTGCGGCGCCAGATGAACCTCGCCGTCGTTCTCGACCGGAGCGGATCGATGGCGGACGACAACAAGCTGGAGTATGCCAAACAGGCGATCTGCTCGCTTCTGGACCAGCTCTCGGGAGAGGATTACCTTTCGATCATCATCTATGACGACCAGATCGAAACGCTCCTCCCCCTGCGGCAGGTCCGGGACAGGGACCGGATCAAGGACCTTCTCCGCGGGATTTACCCCCGCGGATCGACAAACCTGGGCGGAGGGATGGTCGAAGGATTCCGGCAGATCCAGCGAAATTTCCGGCCTGAGTGCGTCAATCGCGTCCTCCTTCTCTCCGACGGGCTCGCGAACAGGGGAACGACAAATCCTTCGGAACTGAACGACATTTCGAGCCGCTACGCCAGCAACGCCATTTCACTCAGCACGATCGGGGTCGGCCTCTCGTACAACGAAAACCTGATGCTCGGCCTCGCGGAACACGGGGGAGGCAACTACTATTATGTGGAGACCCCCCGCCAGCTCGCCTCCATTTTCGAGCATGAATTCAGCGGACTGACCTCGGTGATCGCGCAACACGCATCCATCGAAATCACACCGGGAAGAGGCGTCGAGATCCGGGACGTCATCGGGTGCTCCTGGCGTCACGAGGGCGATCGATGGATCATGAACCTCGGCGATCTCTATTCGAACGACCGCCGCGAGTACACGCTGGAGATGAACATTCCCGAAAGCGCCGGGACTCTCTGTGCGGCGCGCGGGGTCCTGACGTACGACGGCGGGCGCCGGAAGTCGCGAGAATATCCGCCCCGCTTTTCCGTCGATGTGCACTATAGCGACGACGCGGCGGAGCTCTTAAGGGGCAGGGACTGGGACGCGCAGGGTAAGGCCGACCTCGCCGTTTCGACACGGACAGTCGAGAAAGCCATGCGTGCGCTCGACGAAGGCCGCCGGGACGATGCCCGCCGGGAACTCAATCAGGCGAAGGCCGCCCTGGGAGGCTCGGAAGCGGCGAGCATGAGCGCGGTGGCTGCGCCGATGATCCAGGAACAACTCCGGCAGCTTGAATCGTACTCCGACAGCGTGAAGGACGAAAAATCGGACTTGCGGCGCGTGAAGAAATCGGTGCAGTACCAGAATTACCGGACACAGCGCCAGAAGAAGTGAGCTACCTCAACTTCCGGTAACGCCGGATGAGGTTGTTCGTCGAGCTATCGTGATCGAGACGGGGATCGGGTTTGCTCTCAAGTTCAGAGATGATCTTGCCTGCGAACACCTTCCCCAGCTCGACTCCCCATTGATCGAACGAATCAAGCCGCCAGATCACCCCCTGCGTGAAGACACAATGTTCGTAGAGAGCCACGAGTGCGCCGAGCGCCCGGGGGGTCAACTTTTCCAGGAGGATCGTCGTCGAGGGCCGGTTCCCCTCGAATGTCCGGTGGGGCACCAGCCAGGCCGGCGTCCCTTCGGCTTCGACTTCGCCCGGAGTTTTGCCGAACGCGAGCGCCTCGGCCTGGGCGAACATGTTGGCGAGGAGCAGGTCATGGTGGCGCCCCAGCTCGTTCAACGGCCGCGCGAAGCCGATAAAGTCGCACGGAACGAGCCTGGTTCCCTGATGAATCAACTGGTAGAAGGAATGCTGGCCGTTGGTTCCCGGCTCACCCCAATAGACCGGCCCCGTTTCGTATTCCGCGGCATTCCCGTCGATCGTCACATGCTTGCCGTTACTCTCCATCGTCAATTGCTGAAGGTAGGCGGGGAATCGCTTCAGATACTGCTCGTAGGGAAGCACCGCCGCTGTCTCTGCGCCGAGGAAATCGGTGTTCCAGATGCCGAGCAAACCCAGGAGCACAGGCAGGTTGCCTTCGAACGGGGCAGTCCTGAAATGCTCGTCCATCGCGTGAAATCCGTCGAGCATCTCGCGATATCGTGCCGGGCCGACGGCGATCATCGTCGAAAGCCCGATCGCAGAGTCCATCGAGTATCGCCCTCCGACCCAATCCCAGAACCCGAACATATTTCCGGTGTCGATTCCGAACCGGGCCACTTCCGGCGCGTTGGTGGAGACAGCGACGAAATGCCGCGCGACTGCGGACGGGTCGTTCAACGCCTTGAGAACCCAGTCGCGCGCGCTCACCGCGTTGGTCATCGTTTCGAGCGTCGTGAAGGTCTTCGAGGAGACGATGCAGAGTGTCTCCGCGGGGTTCAGGTCGCGGGTGGCTTCCGCGATGTCGGTTCCGTCGACATTGGAGACGAACCGGACTGTGAGGCCGCGGTCGCTGTAATGGCGCAGTGCCTCGTACGCCATCACCGGCCCCAGGTCGGACCCTCCGATGCCGATATTGATGACGTTCCGGATCGGCTTGCCCGTGTACCCCTTCCACTCGCCATTTCTGATCCGGTCTGAAAAACCGGCCATCTTGTCGAGGACGGCGTGGACCTTCGGAACGACGTTTTCGCCGTCGACCATGAACGATCCGCCCTTCGGGGAGCGCAGCGCCACATGCAACACCGCCCTGTTCTCCGTCGTATTGATCTTTTCCCCGCGAAACATCGCCTCGATCCTCGTCCGCAGGTCCGACTCGCGTGCAAGGTCCAGGAGAAGTTTGAGTGTTTGAGCTGTGACAAGCTGTTTCGAGTAGTCGAGGTAAACGCCGGCGGCTTCCGCCGCCATCTGCCCGCCCCTCGTTGGATCGTCGGCGAAGAGTGTCCGAAGATGCAGTCGGCGGATTTCCGGAAGATGCGCCCGGAGGGCCATCCATGCGGGAAGATCCGTGAGGGGTGTCCGGGTTAGGAGAGGTTCCATTTCCAGTTACGGATTTCAGGGAGGTCGAGCCCGTGCTTCACGATGTACTTCTTGTGCGCCACGAGCCGTTCCCCGGCGATCTGCTTCAGCCTCGCCCCATCGGCGCCCAGTTGCGGCAGCCGGTCGATCACATCCTGGACGAGATGGAACCGGTCGAGGTCGTTCAGGACCGTCATGTCGAACGTCGTCGTAATCGTTCCCTCTTCCTTATACCCCCGCACGTGTAAATTCCCATGATTCGTCCTGCGGTACGTCAACCGGTGGATGAGCCACGGGTAACCGTGGAACGCGAACACGATCGGCTTGTCTTTGGTAAAAAGCGCGTCGAACTCCCCGTCGCTCAGGCCGTGGGGATGTTCAGTGCCCGGTTGCAGCTTCATCAGGTCGACGACATTAATCACGCGGATCTTGAGCTCCGGCAGATGAGCACGGAGGATCGAAACCGCGGCGAGAACTTCCAGGGTGGGTACATCCCCGCAGCAGGCCATCACCACATCCGGCTCGGCGTCTCCGCCGGTGCCGGCCCACCGCCAGATGCCAATCCCGCGCGCGCAATGCTGGATCGCCGCCCCCATCGTCAGCCACTGGTAGGACGGGTACTTCCCCGCGACGACCACATTCACATAGTGCCGGCTCCTGAGGCAATGATCCCAGACCGAAAGGAGACAGTTGGCATCAGGTGGAAGATAGACGCGCACCACCTCAGCCTTCTTATTCACCACGTGGTCGATGAACCCGGGGTCCTGGTGGGTAAAGCCGTTGTGGGCCTGTTGCCAGACGTGGGAGGCAAGCAGATAGTTCAGGGAGGCGATCTTCCGGCGCCAGGGCAAACCGAGGGTGACCTTCAGCCACTTGGCGTGCTGGTTGAACATCGAATCGATAATATGAATGAAAGCCTCATAACTATTGAAAAGGCCGTGCCGCCCCGTGAGGAGATACCCTTCCAGCCAGCCTTCGCATTGGTGCTCGCTCAGCATTTCCATCACGCGGCCCTCGGGGGCAAGAAATTCGTCGCTCCGGACCTCCCCGGCGAGCCATTGGCGATTGGTCACTTCAAAGACCGCGCTTAACCTGTTCGAGAGGGTCTCATCCGGCCCGAAGATCCTGAAGTTTTTCCCTTCCCGGTTGAGCGTCACGATGTCGCGCAAAAATTTTCCGAGTACTTGCGTGTCGGCGGCCTGGACCGAGCCCGGCGAGGGGACATTCACCGCGTGGAGGGACAGATCGGGCATGCGCAGATCCCGCAACAGGATTCCCCCGTTGGCGTGAGGGTTTGCGCCCATCCTCCGCTCGCCCGTGGGGGCGAGTTCTGCCAATTCAGATAGGAATCTTCCGCGTTCGTCGAAGAGTTCTTCGGGCTTGTAGCTTCTCATCCAGGATTCGAGCCGCTCGAGATGTCCCGGATGGCCCGCATCAACCTGAAGCGGAACCTGGTGCGAGCGGTAGGTCCCTTCCACTTGCGCTCCGTCGACCTCTTTCGGGCCGGTCCAGCCCTTCGGGGATATCAAAACGATCATCGGCCATGCCGGCCGCTTCGTGTCGTTGTTCTTCCGGGCGCCGGCCTGGATTTGCCTGATCTCCCCGACCGCCTTCTCGAGGGCGGCGGCCATGCTCTGGTGCATGCTCTCCGGCTCCTCCCCCTCGACGACGTACGGCATCCATCCGCAGCCTCGAAAGAAGTATTCGAGTTCCTCCCGGCTGATGCGCGCAAGAATGGTGGGGTTGGCGATCTTATACCCGTTCAGGTGGAGGATCGGGAGGACCGCTCCGTCCGTGACTGGGTTCAAAAATTTATTCGAGTGCCAGGCTGTCGCCAGGGGCCCCGTTTCCGCCTCCCCGTCTCCCACGACGCAGGCCGCAACCAGGTCCGGATTGTCGAACACCGCCCCGAACGCGTGGCTGAGGGAATATCCAAGCTCCCCCCCTTCGTGAATCGACCCCGGACACTCCGGGGAGACATGGCTCGGGATTCCGCCGGGAAAGGAAAATTGCGTAAAGAGTTTCTTGAGGCCATCTTCGTCACGGGTGATATGAGGATAGACCTCGCTGTACGTTCCCTCGAGATAGGTGTTCGCCACCAGCGCCGGCCCGCCGTGACCCGGGCCGGAGATGTAGATCATATTCAGGTCGTGTTTCTTGATGACCCGGTTCAGGTGCACATAGACGAAGTTCTGACCCGGCGTTGTGCCCCAATGCCCGAGCAATGTCGGTTTCACGTGTGACGGCTTGAGCGGCACCCGGAGAAGCGGATTGTCGTACAGATAAATCTGCCCCACCGAGAGGTAATTTGCTGCCCGCCAGTAGGCGTTCATCTTTCTGAGTTCGTCCGGGGATAACGGACTTTTCGGCGCGCTAGTCAAGTTTCAATCCGAAGGAGGCAAGTTTCGCGCGGGTGGAGCCGTACGTCGTGTGAACGATCCCCCGCATCCCGAGTCGCTGCGCAAGCCGCGTAAACGAAGGAGTGTTGTCGATATAAACGATCCGGTTTGCGGGGGTCTGGGAAACGTCGAGGGCCATCCGAAAGATCTCCGCCTCGGGCTTCCTGAGATGGACATAACAGGAGGAAATGAAAAAATCGACGAACCGGTCGAGCCCGAACGTTCGAATCCTGTAGGCGTTCAACTCCCTCGACTCATTGCTCACCACGGCGATTTTCAAGGCGAACCGCGCTTTGAGCGCGCTGACGAGCCCGATCATGCGGGGATACGCCCTGGATTGCGCGAACATGAATGCCCGGAAGCGCTCTTGTGTAAAGGGCCGTGCCCGGTAAAACACAACCCGGCGCAGGTATTCATTCAGAGTGAGCTCCCCCTTTTCGAACGGACCGAAGATCAGTTCATGGCGACCGGTCATCTCATCTAGATCGATCCTGAACGCCTTCGCCGCCCGTTTTCTGGCCTGGTGATCCCACCCGTTTGTAAGGAGGACCCCCCCGATGTCGAGGAAGAGCGTAGTGACTGCCTGACCTCTCTTCATAGGCGTCTAATTTACAAATAATTCGGATTGAATTCTTTTGGGGGTGGCGCATTGTCATCCTGAGGGAGCGAAGCGACCGAAGGATCTTCGCGATCGAGCGCTAGAGATCCTTCGCTGCGCTCAGGATGACATATCCTTGGAAAGGGAGCCAATGCCCTCACTCCGTCTCCTTGCCTTCCTATGGGAATTTGTCTACATTAGGACTGCTTTTTCAGAGCAATCCATCACACTCATCCGGGTCCCTTCTCCTATGGACATCCTGAAGGAAATTGGCAAGAGGAACCACGAACAGGTGGTATACTGCGCGGACAAGGAATCCGGCCTCAGCGCAATCATCGCGATACACAACACCGCACTCGGGCCAGCATTGGGGGGTGCGAGGATGTGGACGTATGCCTCGGATCAGGAGGCGTTGATCGATGCGCTCCGTCTCTCTCGCGGGATGACCTATAAGGCGGCGGTCGCCGGACTGAACCTCGGGGGAGGCAAGGCGGTGATCCTCGGCGATCCCAACAAGGACAAGACCGAAGCCCTCTTCCGGACCTACGGCCGCTTTGTCGAGGGCCTCGGCGGACGGTATATCACCGCCGAAGATGTCGGCACGAGCGTGCAGGACATGGAATGGGTGAGGATGGAGACGAAGTATGTGACCGGAATCGACCGGGCGCTCGGAGGCGGAGGCGACCCGTCCCCCGTTACCGCCGTCGGCGTCTACCACGGGATCAAAGCCTGCCTCCAGGAAGTGACGGGGAGCGATTCGCTGAAGGGAAAACAGATCGCCGTCCAGGGGGCCGGCCACGTTTCCAGCTTTCTCTGCGGTTTTCTCGCCGAGGAGGGAGCAAAGCTCTTTATCAGCGACCTCTACGAGGCGAAGGCAAAGACCCTCGCCGAAAAGACAGGCGGCAATTTTGTCGAGGCGGAGAGGATTTACGACGTCCCAGCCGACATTTTCTGCCCCTGCGCCCTCGGTGCGATCATCAACGACAAGACGATACCCCGGTTGAAGGTGAAGATCGTCGCGGGCGGCGCCAACAACCAGCTCGCCGACGAAACGAAACATGGGCGGATGCTGATCGACCGGGGAATTCTCTACGCCCCCGATTATGCGATCAACGGCGGAGGCCTCATGAGCGTCGCGAATGAACTCGAAGGCTACCCGCGCGAACGCGCGTTGAAACAGGCGGAGGGGATTTACGGCACGATGACGAAAATCTTCGACATCGCAAAGCAGCAAAAGATCCCCCCCTACGAAGCCTCCAACCATCTCGCCGAGGAGCGCATCGCGAGCATCACCCATATTCGCAACCTCTATGCCGGGAACTCGGTGTATTCGGGCAGAATGGGAGACCTCGACCACGCGAAGGGATGAACGTGTCCGGACGGCATAAATCGGCTGAGCGCCGCCCCCGCGGGGGCGGCGAAGCGAGATGACGGTCTATAAGCGCCGGATCACCCGCGAAAAAGTCCTCCAGACGCTCTACGCCTACGAGATCTCCAAAGAGCCGATCTCTTCCGTGGTGGAGAATGTGCTCGGTGACATCCGGGGCGACAGGGAGAGTTTCGACTTTGCGAAGAAGCTGATCGACCAGGTCGTCAGCCACCAGGAGGAAATCGAGGTCCGGATCCGGGCGAAGGTGTCACACTGGGAGTATAACCGGATCGCCGTCATCGACAAACTGCTCCTCCAGATGGGCATCTGCGAGTTCCTCTATTTCCCCGATATTCCCCCCAAGGTCACGATCAACGAACTGATCGAGGTCGCGAAAACCTTCAGCACCGAACAGAGCGGAAAATTTGTGAACGGCATTCTTGACGCCATCCTCGACGAGCTGAAGAAGAATAGCGGCCTCAAGAAGACCGGGCGGGGGCTCATCAACGAAAACGCCTCACAGAAATCGGGCCGGACCGGACCCCCGCCCGACCCAGCCGCCTGAAGCTCATGCCGAATCAACCGGCCGCCGGGAAGCGGGCCGTCATTTTCGCGTGGTCGCTTTTCGATTTCGCCAACACCGCGTTCTCGGTCATCATCGTCACCGTCATCTATTCGCGGTACTTTACATCCCATGTCGCCGGCGGAAGACACTGGTTATGGGGCCTGGCCGTCAGCCTTTCGATGATTTGCGCCGCGGCGATCTCGCCGCCTCTGGGCGCCGCGGCAGACTCTTCGCACAATAAGAAGCGTTTTCTTTTCATCTTCACCGCGGGTTCCGTCGTCTGCACCGCGCTGTTGTTCTTCGTCGGCGAGGGAATGGTGCTCGCCGGGCTCCTCCTCTTTATCCTCGCCAATATCGGGTTCGAAGGAGGCCTCGTCTTCTACGACGCCTTCCTCCCCTCGCTCACCTCCGAACACTCGTACGGCAGAGTCTCCGGATACGGATTCGCCATGGGGTACGCGGGAGCCCTCGCCGTCCTTCTGATCGTGCGGGCGGTCCTTCCCGGCGCGGAAGACGCAGACTACCTGTTCTATGTCCGTTTGTCGTTCGTCATCGCCGCCGCCTTTTTCTTCCTCTTTTCACTCCCCATGTTTCTCTTTGTGCCTGAGCCCGGGAGGGCCGTAGAGGATGCCTCTGCCCGCGGTTACGTCTCCGGGGGTTTCAGGCAGGCAAAGCGCACGTTCGTCCTGCTGTTCAAGACGAAGGAGTATCCGGAGATCGCCAGGTTCCTGATCGCATTCTTCGTCTATAATGACGGCATCCTCACCATTATCGCCTTCGCCGCAATCTTCGCGGCGCAGGTCCTCAAGATGAGCGACGACGAGATCATCGTCTTTTTCGCCGTCGTCCAAACGAGCGCCGTCCTCGGCTCTCTCGTCTTCGGCTTCATCACAGACAGGCTCGGGCCCAAACGAACCATTTCGATCACGCTCGTCCTCTGGATCGCAATCAGCATCGGGGCGTATTTCGTAACGACGGTCGCCGTGTTTTACGTCGTCGCGCTTGGCGCGGGGATAGCGATCGGGTCGTCTCAATCGGCGAGCAGGAGCATGATGGCCCTCTTGACGCCGAAGGAGCGTGAAGGGGAATTTTTCGGTTTTTACGATGGTTTATGTGGTAAGGCTTCCGCAGTCGTCGGTCCGTTTATCTATGGATTGGTCGCCGATTTGACGAACGAGCGCCTTGCCGCACTCGCGATCGGGCTCTTTTTCATCGCCGGACTGATTGTTCTGCAGGGAGTCCCAGAGAGGCGCGCCGCAACGATATCCGGGGTATAGGTAGCCGCAAGCTTTAGCTTGCGGGTTTTCGATCGAGGGGCTGTGCCATGGCGGGAAAAAGACCGCAGCCTGAAGGCTGCGGCTACCAAGTCCTCGGCATCGGTAGGCCCGACCTTTAGGTCGCGTGCCCGTAAACACAACAGCAGGGAAATGGTTCCTCAAAATGCTTATATTAGGGTAGAGAAAGTATGAGAATCGCCGCCGTAATAATTTTTTCCCTTCTGCTTGTCAGCCCCCATGCGAGCACGGGCGTCAGCCCGACAAACGCGAACATCTACGTCACTTTTTCGGCCGCCCTCAGGAAAGCGACCCCGCGCGACGGCTCATCCGGGGCGATCTTGTTCAACCTGCGCCCCAGGAAAGGGATCCATATCAACCTGACCCCGCCGATGAGCGTCACGTTCGATTCCTCCGCACGGGTCGAAGCGGCGGACACGCTTGAAACGCCTGCGATGGAGAAATTTCCCTATCTCGACACCTCGAAGGCGATCGTGCAGAAGTACAAGCTCCTCAATAGGGCCGGGCCGTCCAAGCCCACCGGTCTCACGATCAAGGGAACTCTCACTTACTTTTATTGCTCGGATTCCGAAGGGTGGTGCAGCAAGTTCAAACAGCCGTTCTCGTTGACGGTACCGGCGGCAAAGTAGAGCTTGATGGGAAGAACATATTTTATCTCCGACGCCCACCTGGGGCTCGGATCGCGGGAAGAAGAACGGCAGAAGGAGAACCGGCTCATCGCCTTTCTGGACGGCATCCAGGAAGACGCCGACCAGCTCTTCATCGTGGGCGACCTCTTCGACGCCTGGTTCGAATACCGGACGGTGATCCTGAAAGGGTTCCACCGGCTTCTCGCAAAGCTGGATGAATGCACGGAGCGGGGAATCGCCGTCCATTATCTTGCGGGGAATCACGATTACTGGATGAAGGATTATTTTCAATCAGAATTGGGGATCAAGACGTATCACCACCCGATCGAGACGCTGATCGACGGGAGGAAGGTTCTGATCCATCACGGCGACGGGCTCTCGAATAAGGATACCGGGTACAGAATCCTCAAGAAAATCCTGAACAACCCGTTAAGCATCTGGTTGTTTACCTGGGTGCATCCCGACATCGGCGTCAGTATCGCCCGCTCCTCGTCCCGGAAGAGCCGGCAGCACACGTCGGGCAAGGAATACGGCGAGGAAGACGGCATGCTGGCCTTCGCCCGGAAGAAGATCGGGGAAGGATTCGATATCGTGGTGATGGGGCACCGGCATTCCCCGGTTTGCGTGGAAATCGGCAGCGGCGTGTATGTCAACCTCGGCGACTGGATCGGGCATAATACCTATGCGGCGATGGCCGGGGGAAGAATCGAACTGAAGCAGTGGAGACAGGGGCAACCGGTATGACAACACAGGGCATCTTTAAAAACAGGCGAAAACTCCTTCTCGGCGGGTGGCTGGTGCTGATCGGGCTTCTCGGGATCTACACCGCGTTCCTGATTTCGGGCCTCCCTTCGCTGGAGCAGCTCGAACATCCGAAGCCAGAACTGGCGACCAAGGTCTATTCGAGCGACGGTGAAATCCTCGATCAGTTCTTCATCAAGAACCGGACCCGCGTCGCCTACAAGGACCTCCCCAAGGAGCTGATCGATGCGCTCGTGGCGACCGAGGACAAGAACTTCTACGACCACTGGGGTGTCGATCTGCCCCGGTTCGTCCGCGCGATGGTCAAAAACGTCTTCTCGCTCCGGTTGAGAGAGGGGGCGAGCACGATCACCCAACAGCTCGCGCGGAATCTCTACGACCTCAAGGATCCGAATGAATCGGTCTTCGGGAAGGGGACCCGGAAAATCCGCGAGTTCATCACGGCGATCCAGATCGAACGAAACTACACGAAGGAGGAAATCCTCGAGATGTACCTGAGCGTCGCCTATTTCGGGCGAAGCGCCTATGGCATCGCCTCCGCGGCGCAGATTTACTTCGGAAAGAATCCCTCCGACCTGACGCTTGCCGAGGGCTCGTTGCTGATCGGAATGCTGAAAGGCCCGGGGACGTTCGATCCGCTTCGGCATTACCAGAGATGCATCGAGCGCCGCAACACCGTCTTGGATCAGATGGTGAAATACTCCTACCTGACGAGCGAAAAAGCCCAGGCCGCCAAGGACGACGCGATAGAGTTCCGTCCCTTCGACGAAGAATTGACGGCCGGCATCGCCCCCCACTTCGTGGAGTGGATTCGGCAGCAGCTCCTCCAGAAGGCGGACCAATACGGGTTCGACATCTACCGGGACGGGCTCTCGGTCTATACCACGCTCGACAGCCGGATGCAACGGGCCGCCAATCGGGCGGTCCGGGAGCACATCCCGGAGTACCAGGGATCGTTCAACAAGCAATGGGATTGGAAGGCGCACAAGCCCGAAGCCGACCAGGCGGTCTCGATGGCGATCCGGACCTCCGAGGAATACCGGGATGCGGATGCGGGCGAACGCGACAGCATTGCGCGCGCTTTTCGAAAAAATCCTGCGTTCATCGATTCGGTGAAGAAGGCCGCCGCCCGGATTGAAGTCGGTTTCGTCGCGATCGATCACCACAACGGGAATATCGTGGCGATGGTGGGGGGAGCGAACGTCAAGAACTTCAAGTACGGCCTGAATCACGTCACCCAGATCCACCGCCAGCCGGGGTCGGCGTTCAAGCCGTTCGTTTATACAGTGGCGATCGACAACGGCTATCCTCCCTGCTTCGAGCTCCTCAATCAGCCGGTCACGCTTGTGATGGCGAACGGCAAACGGTGGACTCCCGAAAACTTCGACCACCTCTTCGGCGGCAAGAGCACGCTCCGGGAGGGGATCAAGATGTCGATCAACCTCGTCGCGATCAGGGCGATCATGGAAATCGCGCCGGTGAAACAGGTGATCGAATACGCCCGCCGGATGGGGATCAAGTCCGACCTCCCGCCCTACGAGTCGCTTGCCATCGGCACGGGAGAAGTGCAGCCGCTTGAAATCACCGCCGCCTACGGCGTGTTTCCCAACGAGGGGGTGTACGTGGAGCCGGGCTCCATCCTCAGGATCGAGGACAAGGACGGAAATGTCCTCGAAGAGAACCAGCCGAACAAGCGTGAGGTCTTAAGCCCCGAGACGGCGTATCTGATGACGAGTATGATGAAGGACAACGTCAACGGAGGGACGGGCGCGCGCGTGCGGCTCTATTATGCGGGACCCGCCGCCGGAAAAACCGGAACGACGCAGGAATTTGCCGACGCATGGTTTATCGGGTTCACGCCGAACCTCACAGCCGGGGTGTGGGTCGGGTTCGACAACAAGACGGTTCACTTTACGAACGCCGACGGCCAGGGAGGAAGGGCCGCCGCCCCCATCTGGGGACGCTTCATGAAGTATGTCTATGAGGATAAGGAGATCGGGATGGCACCGGCCGAATTCGTCCAGCCGGATGGAATCGAGGTTGACACCATTTGCACCGATACGAAGAAGATCGCCACGCCGTTCTGTCCGGAACGGACTGTGGAATACTTCAACAAGAAGTATCCTCCGGGAAAATGCCAAAAACACACCAGCTGGCGTTGGCGCGAGAGTGAGGATCCGAAAAATCTGATTAACTTCTGATCCCGGCAGCGGCCGGGGACGGAGGGCTTACTCTTTCAGTTCGGAGGCGAAGATGTTTGAATCGTCTTCGTTGGGGAATTCGGATTCCTGCGGCTTCCGTTTTTTCAGAAAGACCACCAGGGGGAGCGAGACAAGCGCGACGAGGCCCACCCATTTGAGAAACTTCACCGTTGTATGCTCGTTATCCATTCTGCTTCAGCGACTCCTGCGTTCGTTGACCCAATAACAGCTTCATCAGGAAGATACGCGTTTGCCCGGCGGGAGATGGTGACGAATATCACCGGATCCGGTCTTATGCGGCACGGCCATCCCCGCCTTCCTGCGGGAAACGCGCATTTCGGGTAAAATCTCTGGAGAGGAGTACTACGGTGGGGGAAGGAGGTCCTTGATGCGGGCGATCAGGTACTCGAAGTCGAACGGCTTGGTGATATATTCGGAGGCTCCATTTTCCTTCGCAAAGCGCATCGCTTTCAGGTCGTTGTAGGCGGTCAAAAAAACGAACGGGACCGCCGCGAACCGCTTATCCTGCTTCACCTGTTTGAAGAACGCAAACCCGTCAATCCCCGGCAGCTTGATGTCCGCAAGGATCAGGTCGGGAGTGGTCTCTTCGATCTTCATCAGGCCATCCTCGGCGTCGAGGACTGCCATAACCTCGTACCCTATATCCCGGAGCAGATTGCCGATTGTATTGAGAAGCTCTTCCTCATCCTCGATGAACAGGATCGTCTTGGCCTTATTCATCGCTTACACGCCGCCGGAATGGGAAGAATTAAACGTTTCATGGGGCTAAATATACCCCTTCGGCTGTCGAAAGTCAACTAATTCCGCGATTTATGAGGGCGAAGCGAGCTCAAGCTTGAGAAATTCCGCCGTGTAGGACCCCTTTACGCGGGAGACCTGCTCCGGGGTTCCCACGGCGATGATCTTCCCCCCTCCCTCGCCACCTTCCGGGCCGAGGTCGACGATCCAATCACTCGTCTTGATGACCTCCATGTTATGTTCGATCACCACGACGGTGTTTCCCAGATCGGCGAGCTTGGAGAGGACCGAGAGGAGCATCCGGATATCCTCAAAATGCAGTCCTGTCGTCGGTTCATCCAGTATATAGAGCGTCTTTCCGGTCCCCACCTTCGAGAGTTCCGTGGAGAGTTTTACCCGTTGCGCCTCGCCTCCCGAGAGGGTCGTGGCCTGCTGCCCGAGCCTGATATACCCGAGGCCTACATCGTACAGGGTCCGGAGCTTCCGCTGCAACCTCGGAATTTCGCTGAAAAAAGAGACTGCCTCCTCGACCGTCATTTCCAGGACGTCGGAGATCGACTTCCCTTTATATAGAATATCCAGGGTCTCCCGGTTGTAACGCTTCCCCTTGCAGACCTCGCAGAGGACGTAGACGTCGGGGAGAAAGTTCATCTCGATCTTCCTCACACCGTCCCCCTCGCATTCGTCGCACCTTCCCCCCTTGACGTTGAAGCTGAAGCGCCCGACCTGGTACCCCCGGATCTTCGCTTCGGGGAGCTGGGCAAAGAGGTCCCGAATGAGAGTGAAAAGTCCCGTGTAGGTCGCGGGGTTCGACCTCGGGGTGCGGCCGATCGGCGACTGATCGATCTCGATCACCTTGTCGATCTGCTTGAGCCCGTCGATCGACCCGTACGGGAGGGGGACGTCCTTCGACTTGTAGAACTTTCTCGAGAGAATCCGGTAGAGGGTTTCCGTGATGAGGCTCGACTTCCCCGACCCGCTGACACCGGTGACGGCGACAAAAGTTCCGAGGGGGATCTCGAGTGTGACGGATTTCAGGTTGTTCCCGCGGGCGTCCTTCAGCGTGAGGAACATGCCGTTCCCCTTCCGGCGGGTGGGAGGAACTTCGATGCTTCGCTTGCCGTGCAGGTAGAGGGCTGTATAGGAAACGCCGGTCCTGCCGTTTCCGGAGAGCGCCAGAGTCTCATTTTTCATCCTGAGCCGGTCCGGGCTTCCGGCGGTGACCACATGGCCCCCGTGCTCTCCCGCCCCGGGTCCGAGGTCGACGACGTAGTCCGCCTGCTGAATCATTTCCTTGTCGTGCTCGACGACAATCACCGTGTTCCCGAGGTCGCGCAGCTCCTTGAGGCTTGAGATGAGCTTGATGTTATCTCGCTGGTGAAGACCGATGCTCGGTTCGTCGAGAATGTAGAGCACCCCGACGAGCTGGGAGCCGATTTGTGTCGCGAGCCGGATTCTCTGGGCCTCGCCGCCGGAGAGGGTCCTGGCCGAGCGGTCCAGCGTCAGGTACTCCAGCCCGACGTTCAGGAGGAACCGGAGGCGCTGTTTGATTTCCTTGAGAATCTGATGCGCGATCAGAAGCTGACGTTCGGTCAGCGAAAACGAGTCAAAGAGAGCCGAGGCGTCGCGGATGGAGAGCTTGACCACGTCGCGGATGTTGACCTCCCTCCCCGACTTCGCGTCCGTGAGTTTCACCGCGAGGCTTTCTTTCTTGAGGCGTCCGCCCCCGCACGTCTCGCACGGTTTGGTGTTCATGAACGACTCCACCCAGCGGTGGAGCCCCTCCGACGTCGTCTCGATGAAATACTGCTTGAGGATCGCCATGAGCCCGGTGTAGCGCTGGCGGTAGATCACCGTTCGGCCGCTTGAGTAGGTGTACGGCATTTCGAATTTCTCATCCCCCGCGCCGTCAAGAAGGATCGCGCGCAGTTTCTTGGGGATCTTTCCGATGGGCGTGTCGAGATCGATGCCGTGCTTTTTCGCGACAGCCCTTACCTGAGTCCAGAGCCAGGTGGACCGCGGCTTCCCGAGCGGAGCCAGGCCCTCTTCGTTGATGCTGAGCGATTCGTCCGGAATGATCAGGTTGACGTCGAACTCCTGTGTCTCGCCCAGACCCGTGCAGGCCGGGCACCAACCGTACGGCGAATTGAAGGAGAATGCGTTCGGCGCGGGGTCGTCGTAGCTGAGGCCGCAATAGAGACAGGCGAGGTGCTGGCTGAACAATTGATCGCCGCGCGCGCCCTTCCCGTCGGGAGCCGGTTTCCCTTCCTCGCCGCGGTTCACGATCACCAGGCCGGATCCCATCCTGAGCGCGCTCTCCACCGATTCTGCCACGCGCGACCGCATCTCCGGCTTGATGGCGAGCCGGTCGACGACGATCTCGATATCATGAACCTTGTACCGGTCGATCTGCATCGCTTTCCCGATTTCCCTCACCTCCCCGTCGATCCGCACGCGGAGGTAGCCGTCCCTCACGATTTCCTCGAACAGCTCCCGGTAGTGTCCCTTTCTTCCCCGGACCACCGGGGCGAGGATCTGGATCTTCGCCCCCTTCGGGTACTCCATGATCGCGTCGATGATCTGATCGACAGATTGCTTCTGGACGACCCGGCCGCAGTTCGTGCAGTGCTGCACGCCCACGCGGGCGAAGAGAAGCCTGAGATAATCGTAGATTTCCGTGACGGTGCCCGCCGTCGAGCGCGGATTGTGGGAAACCGTCTTCTGCTCGATGGAGATCGCGGGGCTCAGCCCCTCGATGTAATCGACATCCGGCCGCTCCATGAGTCCGAGAAACTGGCGGGCATAGGAGGAAAGACTTTCGACGTACCGGCGCTGGCCCTCGGCATAGATCGTATCGAAGGCGAGGCTCGATTTGCCGGAGCCCGAAAGGCCGGTGATGACGATCAGCCGGTCTCGCGGCATTTCCACATCGATGTTCTTCAGGTTATGGACGCGAGCGCCCTTAACGATGAGCTTATCCTGTTCCACCTGATTTCCGGTTGTGAACGAACGTGAATGGGTACTGCGGCCCTCCGGGCGTCAGCTCAGCCGATTCTCTGCCGCTTGTGGAGGTATTCGAAGAGCGCAACATCGAACGGTGTCGAGGTGTCGAGGAGGATGTAATCGATATTATTCTCCCGGCATTCTCTCTTGTAGGAGTCGAGAAATTGCTTCATCTCCTGCTGGTAGGCCTTCTGGATGTGCACCGGCTGGGTGATCAGTTCCTCCGCCGTTTCGAGGTCCTTGAAGACCGCGTCGCGGCCGAAGGCGAAGCTCCGCTCCAGCGGATCGAGAATCTGCATCACGATCACTTCATTTTTCTTATGGCGAAAATGGCGCAAGGCGCTCATCACTTCTGCCGGGCGGTCGAAAAGATCGGAGAGGATGATGACGAGGCCCCGGCGCTTGATCCGCTCGGCGATGACGTGGAGCGAGTCGGCGGTGCCGGTCTTGTTGCCCGCCTGGAGCGTCTCGAGCTGGCGAAGGATTTCTTTCAGATACGACTTGGTCGCGTGGGGGGGCATGTACGTGCGCACTTTTTCGTCGTAGATCGTGAAACCCACCGCGTCCCGCTGCTGCACCATCAGTTCCGCGAGCGCTCCCGTGACATACGACGCGTATTCGAGCTTTGACATCCGCCCCTCGGAGGAATACGACATCGAGCGGCTCGCATCCAGGATGATGTAGGACTTGAGGTTTGTCTCTTCCTCGAACTGCTTGATGTAGTAGCGGTCGGTCTTGCCGTAGATCTTCCAGTCAAGGTGCTTGATCTCGTCCCCCGGCATATATTGCCGGTGCTCGGCAAATTCGACGCTAAAACCGTGGTACGGGCTCTTATGCAGGCCGGTGATAAATCCCTCGACCACGAGGCGTGCGACGAGTTCCATATTCGCGAGTCGCGCGACGACGTCGGGCTGCAGGTATTTCCTGTAATCCTGAACCGTTTGTGTCATTGCGACGACGCCTGCGGCGGGGGATGGGTGCGGCTCCGGTTGTCGGCTGCGGTGTCGATTTTCAACAGGGGTCCGGGGTCTTTCCCCAGAGTTTCGAGCTCGAATTTTGCCGAAGCCGCCAGGTCGTGTTTGGGATAGTTCTTCAAAAACATCTCATAGGCAAGTTTCGCGCTATCGGTCTGATGGAGTTCGTTGTTGAGCAAAAACCCGGAGAGGAACAACGCCGTCGGAGCTTGCTTGCTCGACGGGAAGAATTCATAGAATCTCCTGTACGCCCCGACAGCCTTTGCGGGGTCGTGCATGTCGTTATTGTACACCAGGCCCGCCCGGTAGAGGGCGCTTTCCGCGTACGCGCTCGATTGGAAGCGTTTGACGACCTCTTCGTACCTGTCTGCCGCGACCTGGAAATTTCCGGATTCCTCGGCGGCAGTGCCTTCCTGGAAAAGCTGCACGTCCGATTTCCCGGAGCAATCGGCTAAAAGGAGCGCAAGCAGAACCAGAAGTTCAAATCGTTTCATATCGGATACCTCTGCGGAAGCCGGGAAGTTGAGACATTCAAGGGATGCAATTTTAATCTACGAATTGGGCGTTCCAGAAGCAAAATTCATGGCGTCCGAACCAGTTTCGCGGCGAAGAAGCCGTCTGTGCCTGCATCGTGAGGCAACATTTTTACAAAGCCTTCTGGCGTAATCATCGATGGAGGGCAAGCGCGCGGCTCGATCCGTTCCACCTGAAATCCGGAATGGGCGGCGAGAAACGACCCCACGACCTCTTCATTTTCTCCGCGGAGCAACGAGCAGGTGACATACATCATTACTCCCCCTTCTTTGACGAACCGGCTGTTCGCGTGGAGCAGGTTCCGCTGCTTCTCCGCATACTTCGCCACCGAGTCTTCTGTAACGCGCCACTTGATCCATGGGTTCCGCCGGATCGTTCCGGCCCCCGTGCAAGGGGCGTCGACGAGGACCAGGTCCGCCCGAAACACATCCGGCAGGGAATGCCCCTCTGTGACGGCCTGGATGTTCTTCGCTCCTGCCCTCCGGGCGCGCTGATCGAGCTCGTCGATCCGTGAACGCCCCGCATCCGCGGCAAAGATCGTCCCCTTCCCTTTCATCAGGTCGGCCAGATGGAGCGCTTTCCCACCCGCGCCCGCGCAGGCATCCAGGATCATGCTCCCCGGCTGCGGTTCTGCGATCAGTGAAATCAACTGGCTCCCTTCGTCCTGCACTTCGTACCACCCATCTTTGAACGCGGCCGAGGCCTGCGAGTTAAATCGTTTTGACGCAACGAGTCCCGCAGGAGAGAACGCCGTGGGCTCGGTATCAATCCCTTCCCCCGCCAGGCGTTTGCGGCACTCCTCCCTCCCCACTTTCAAGCCGTTCACGCGGAGCGTCAGCTTCGCCGGCGTATTCAGGGACCGGAGCAACTTCTCCAGATCGCCGCCGAACTGGAGGTCCCATTCCCGGACCATCCAGTCCTGGAAGGAATACTCCACCGCAAGCCGGAGGAGCTCTCCGCCCGGTCCGCTCTCCGGAAGAAAATCAAGCCTCCGGTGCTCACGCAGCCAGAGAATGTAGGAAGCGAGGTCGGACTCGGGGAAGAAGGAGTTCCAGAGGGCGTCGATCCGGTGAGGGAAGGATTGGCCCGGGTCGGGTTCCGCAGTCGTTGTCCCGCGAACGGGATCGAGCAGGGAGTACGCGACGTAGAGGGAGAGATACCGGACGTGGGGAGCATCAAGGGAGGATTCTTGCGGCTTCTGCCGGACATACTCCTCAAGCAAGGCCTCGATCAATCTGCGGTGCCGGATGATCCCGAAGAAACCCTCGGAAATAAACCGGCGGTCGCCGGCGCCGAGATAGCTTTTCTGGCGGAAGAACTTTGAAGCAACCTGGTCCGCCGGCTCGCTGCTTTTATCGGTGAGCTCGGTCAGCTCAAGAATATGCCCGACGAGGGAGTTGACATTCATGCAGCCACGAACGGTACGCGCATCCCGGAGGTCATATAGGCCCTCGCCATCCTCGGGGTATTGAAGGCGACCCCGTATTCGCCCCGGGCGTTGAGCACGATCACTCCCCCGTCGCCGTCCACTTTACGTTTGAGCAACTCAATCCCCCGGTCCGCGGCTGCCTGGGCGTTTCCCCCGTTTGCCTCCATGATATCGATAACACTCTTCGCCATGACGACTTTGATCATCGCCTCGCCCCAACCCGTCGTCGAAACTCCGCCAATGGCATTGTCCGCGTAGGAGCCGCAGCCGATCAGCGGGGAATCTCCGACCCGGCCGGGATACTTGTTGAGCGTGCCTCCGGTGGAAGTAGCGACGCAAATCGTCCCATCGCGGTCGAGAGCGACCGCCCCGACGGTATCGCCGCCGTTCGCCCGGAACGCGTTTTTCGAAGTATATTGATCGTCCAGTTGTACAGACCTCCATAGCGCCTCTTCCCTCGGCGCGATCAACTCACGCGGATCGCAGAGCGGGATGCCATGCTCGCTGCCAAACCGTTCCGCCCCCTCCCCGACGAGGAGGATGTGCTCGCTTTCTTCCATGATTTTTCGGGCGAGGGAGACCGGATTCCTGATGCAATGCACTGCCGCGACGGCGCCGCAACGGAGCGATTTTCCGTTCATGATGCTCGCATCGAGTTCCACCTGGCCGAGGGCGTTGAGATGGGAGCCATGACCGGCGTCAAACGCCGCACTGTCCTCAAGGTGACGGACGACCTGCTCGACTGCATCGACCGCGGATCCTCCGCGCTCGAGCAGCGCCCACCCGAGCGCCAGAGCACTCGCACAACCGGCCCGGTGCGCTTCGACCAGCGAATCGGGAATATCCCAGGCGCCACCATGGACAATAAGAGAAATCATGCTTCCTTAAGGGTTTTGAGTGTGGTGATGCTGGTGGAAAATACGAAAATACGGAGGTAGCCGCAAGCTTTAGCTTGCGGGGGGAGAATGTCATCCTGAGCACGTTCGCTTCGCTCAGTGTAAACTCCGCGAAGGATCTCGTCTGTCGTCCGAACAAACGCGGCCTGAAGGCCGCGCCTACCAAGCCCGAGGCATCGGTAGCCGCAAGCTTCAGCTTGCGGGCTTTGGATAGGGTAGCCGCGACCTAAAGGTCGCGGACCGCAGCCTAAAGGCTGCGGCTACCGAATCCTCTAGAGACGTTCTGGGGATTACAGGGCTGCCGCCACAGCGGCGGGATGTTTCTTTCTCGTAAACTCGATCAGGCCCTGCTTGTTGAGGCCGGCCTTGACAACGTCGCCCTCGTTGATCTCGCCCGAGAGCACCTTTTTTGAAATCTCGTTCACAATGTGTTTCTGGATGACCCTTTTCAGCGGCCTTGCCCCGAGGGAGGGGTCGTATCCGAGTTCGCCCAGCCAGTCTTTCGCGTCGGAGGTCAGCTCGAGCGTGATATTCTTTTTCATCAGCATCGCCTGGACGCGCTTGAGCTGAAGATCGACCACTTTCCGCAGATCCTCCCTGCTCAATAATTTAAACAGGATAATGTCGTCGATCCGGTTCAAAAACTCCGGCCTGATCGACTGGCGGAGCATCTCATACAACTCCGCACGGAGCCCGTCGTACAACGCTTCGAGCTGGCCGTTCCCTTCCGCATGCCCCGCAAGTTTCTGCTGGATCAGGTGCGATCCGAGGTTCGAGGTCATGATGATGATCGTGTTCTTGAAATTCACCGTCCGGCCCTTGTTGTCGGTGAGGCGCCCTTCGTCGAGCACCTGAAGGAGGAGGTTGAACACTTCGGGGTGCGCCTTCTCGATCTCGTCGAGGAGGACCACCGAGTAGGGCTTGCGCCGGACCGCCTCCGTCAATTGCCCCCCTTCGTCATACCCCACGTAGCCGGGAGGAGCCCCGATCAGACGGGAGACCGAAAACTTCTCCATATACTCGCTCATATCGATCCGGACAAGGGCGTTTTCGTCGTTAAACAAAAACTCGGCCAGCGCCCTCGCAAGCTCCGTCTTCCCGACCCCGGTGCTCCCCAGGAACATGAACGATCCGATCGGACGCTGCTCATCCTGCAGGCCCGCACGGCTTCGGCGGATGGAATCGCTCACCGAGCGGACCGCCTCTTCCTGATCGACCAGCCGCTCGTGCAACCGCTCTTCGAGGTGAAGAAGTTTCGTCCTCTCGCTTTCGAGCATCCGGCTCACCGGAATTCCGGTCCACCGGGCCACGATTTCCGCGATGTCTTCCGCATCGACTTCCTCCTTCAGCATTTTCTTGTCCTGCTGGGCGGAAGCCAGCTTCGCGCTCGCCGCCTTCAGGTCCTTCTCGAGGGAGGCGATCGTTCCGTACCGCAGTTCGGCGACCCGCGCGAGATTTCCCTCCCGCTCGTATTTATCCGCCTCCGTCTTCGACCGGTCGATCTCTTCCTTCATCTTCCGGATCGACTGGATCAGTTCCTTTTCGTTCTGCCAGTGGGCGCGCAACTCCGAGCGCTGCTGCTGCAATTCCGCAAGTTCGCGTGTAATCCCGGCCAGACGCGACTTCGTCGCTTCGTCCTTCTCCCGCCTGATCGCTTCCCGCTCGATCTCGAGTTGTTTGATCCTTCGCTCGATCTCGTCGAGTTCCTCCGGCATCGAATCAATTTCGATCCGGAGCTTGGAGGCCGCCTCGTCGACAAGGTCGATCGCCTTGTCCGGGAGGAACCGGTCGCTGATATACCGGTAGCTGAGTTGGGCGGCGGCCACGATGGCGCCGTCGGTTATCCGCACTCCGTGATGCACCTCGTACCGCTCTTTCAGGCCGCGGAGGATCGAGATGGTATCCTCGATTCCCGGTTCATCGATCAGGACCGGCTGGAACCTCCGTTCGAGCGCCGGATCCTTCTCGATATACTTCCTGTATTCGTCGATCGTCGTGGCGCCGATCGCCCTCAGCTCCCCCTTTGCCAGGGCCGGCTTCAGCATATTTGCGGCATCGACCGCACCCTGCGCCGATCCGGCGCCGACGAGCGTATGAAGCTCGTCGATGAACAGAATGATCTCACCCTCCGATTCCGACACTTCCTTCAGCAGAGCCTTCAACCGTTCTTCGAACTGTCCCCGGAAGCTTGTCCCAGCGACGAGCGAGCCCATGTCGAGAGCGATGATTCTCTTTGTTTTGAGGTTCTCCGGGATGTCGCCCTGAACGATCCTCCGGGCGATTCCTTCGGCGATCGCGGTCTTGCCGACTCCCGGTTCGCCGATGAGGACCGGGTTATTCTTCGTCCGGCGCGAGAGAACCTGCAGCACCCGGCGGATTTCCTCATCGCGTCCGATCACGGGGTCGAGCTTTCCCTTCCGGGCGAGGTCATTCAGATCGCGCCCGAAGCGCTCCAGGGTTTGGTATTTCTCCTCCGGAGTCTGATCGGTCACCCTTTGATTCCCCCGGACCTCTTTCAGCGCCTTGTAGACCTGATCCTTCGTCACACCCTGGTCGGCGAGCAATTTGGCCGCAGGGCCCCGGCCGGAGATCAGCGCGAGGAGGAGGTGCTCTGTGCTGACGTACTCATCCTTCAGTGCCTGCGCCTCGCTCCGGGCCGCGTCGAAGACCTGCTGTAACGCCTGGCCAAGATGCTGGTTTCCGGCGGCGCTGCCCGTCACCTTCGGCAGTTTCTCGACGATTTCGTTGGTCTTGATTCTGATATAGTCGAGGTTTGACCCGATCTTCCTGAGGATCGGGACGACGAGCCCCTGGCTGTCCTGGACGAGCGCCGCGAGAAGGTGTTCCGGCTCGATCGACTGGTTCGAGTAGCTCGCGGCGATCTCCTGGGCGGCCTGGATCGCCTCCTGCGATTTTATCGTGAATTTATTGAAGTTCATTTGTCCTTGTCATCCACCACTTCGAATGATGCGTCCTCGACGGCTTTGCCGTTCTTTCCCTTTGCTTCACCCTCGGGGGCTCCGGTGCCCGTGCCCGGAGGGGGCTGCGGACCGGCCTGTTGCCCGGCGCCGGCAGTCGTCTGCTGGTACATTGCGCTCGATGCCTCGTTCCATGCCGCATTGAGGGTCTCGATTTTCGCGCGGATGTCGACGATGTTCCCGCTCTTCACTGCGGCGTCGAGGGCGTCTGCGGCGGCTTCGACCTTCCCCTTCATCTCGGCCGGAATCTTCTCGCCGAACTCTTTCATCTGCTTTCGAGTCTGGAACACGAGCGTGTCGGCCTGGTTTTTCGTATCGACCTCTTCGCGCCGCTTTTGATCCTCGGCGGTATGGGCCTGCGCGTCCGATTTCATCTTTGCGACCTCTTCCTTGCTCAGGCCGCTCGATGACGTAATCCGGATACTCTGTTCCTTCCCGGTCGCCTTGTCCTTCGCGTTGACGTGCAGCATGCCGTTCGCATCGATATCGAGAGTGACTTCGATCTGGGGCACTCCCCTCGGAGCCGGCGGGATTCCGTCGAGATGGAATCTCCCGAGCGTCCGGTTGTCGATTGCCATGGGGCGCTCACCCTGCAGCACATGTATCTCCACGGAGGGCTGGTTGTCTGAAGCCGTGGAGAAGACCTCCATTTTTTTCGTAGGAATCGTTGTATTCGCCGGGATCATCGATGTCGTAACGCCGCCGAGCGTTTCGATTCCCAGAGTCAGCGGAGTGACGTCGAGGAGGAGCACATCGGTGACATCGCCCGACAGAACTCCACCCTGGATCGCCGCGCCGATCGCAACGACCTCGTCCGGGTTGACCCCCTTGTGCCCTTCCTTGCCGAACGTATCCTTGACGAGCTGCTGGACTCTCGGCATCCTGGTCATCCCGCCGACGAGTATGACCTCGTCGATCTGGTTCGGGTTGAGGTTTGCGTCCTTGAGCGCCTTCTCAAGGGGCGGCACGCAGCGTTGCACGAGGTCTTCGACCAGCTGCTCGAACTTTGCCCGTGTGATCGTCAGGTTGAGATGCTTCGGACCGTCGGCGGTGGCGGTGATGAACGGGAGATTCACTTCCGTCTGGAGGAGCTGCGAGAGCTCCATCTTCGCCTTCTCGGCCGCTTCCCTGAGACGCTGAAGCGCCATCGGATCCTTTCTCAGATCCATCCCTTCCTGCTTCTTGAACTCATCCGCGATATAGTCCAGCACCCGCTGGTCGAAATTGTCTCCGCCAAGGTGGGTGTCGCCATTTGTCGATTTCACCTCGAAGACGCCCTCCCCCAGCTCGAGTATTGAAATATCGAACGTTCCGCCTCCCAGATCGAAGACGGCCACTTTCGAATCCTTGTGTTTCTTGTCGAGTCCGTACGCGAGCGCCGCGGCCGTCGGCTCATTGATGATTCTGCGGACGTTGAGGCCCGCGATCTCACCGGCCTCCTTGGTCGCCTGCCGCTGCGCGTCGTTGAAATACGCCGGGACGGTGATCACGGCGTCGGTGATCTTCGCGCCGAGATAGTCCTCCGCGGTCTGCTTCATTTTCTGCAGGATCATCGCGCTGATTTCGGGGGGCGAATAGACCCTGTCCCCGATCTGTACACGCGCCGTGTTATTGTCCCCCTTGACGACGTTGTACGGCACAAGCTTCATCTCTTCGGATACCTCGTTGTAGAGACGGCCCATGAACCGTTTGATCGAAAAAACCGTATTCTGAGAATTTGTGACGGCCTGCCGCTTCGCAGCCTGGCCTACCAATCGCTCGCCCCCTTTGGTAAAGGCGACGACCGAGGGTGTGGTCCTGGCACCTTCCGAATTTGCGATCACGGCGGGGTCGTTCCCTTCCATCACTGCGACGACGGAGTTGGTGGTTCCCAGATCGATGCCAATAATTTTACCGGCCATTACTTGTTCTCCTTATGAAAAGTGTAGATCTTCCCCTGGTGGGATTCGTACTCCGGGAAAGAAAACCATAATTTGCCTACATTCATAGAGTCAACACTCGTGCCAGAGATCCCGGCCAGGCGCCCCTGCGGAATTGGGGCGAATATGAAGGACTTGCAAATGTCGGGGGTTCCGGACGCCCTCTTCCGGTCTGCCATACTGTCAATCTGACAGCGAATTTGAACGGATTTGGCACCTTCTTCCTGCCAAAGACGGGTTGCGAATCCTTGACTTTGGACACCCTTTTTGCTACCATCGGGGTGATCTGGCGGAAACGTTCACTCAAAGAATCGATGCGGAAATTCAAATCCTGATGACCGGACCCGAGAAGGGGACAAAGACCGCCAGATTCGGAAAACAGATCATTTCCCTTGATACCGTCGATTCAACAAACTCTTTCGCCCGGTCTCTCCTCGAATCCGGGGCCGGGGAGGGATCGGTCGTTGTCGCCGGCGAGCAAACCGCAGGGCGCGGACGGCAGGGGAGAGTCTGGAGCGCGGAGAAGGGAAAGAACCTCACCTTCTCTCTCATTTTGAAGCCCGGTCTGCCTGCGGAATTGAGCGGCCTGATATCGCTCTATGCTTCCCTGAGCGTGGCTGAGGCGATCGGGTCCCTCACAGGTTTGACCCTTGAGTGCAAGTGGCCCAATGACGTTCTCATGGCAGGATTGAAAGTTTGCGGGATCCTCTCCGAATCGAGCATCGATCGCGGGAGGGTCGCATCGGCGATCGTTGGAATCGGACTGAACGTGAACCAGACCCTTTTCCCCCCCGAATTGAAATCAGCCGCAACCTCCCTCCAGCTCATCGCGGGGCGTCCCTTCGAACTGCATATTGTTCTGGCTTCCCTCCTCGAGCGGCTCGAGCGGCGTTATCCGGACCTTCTCGATCATGAGTCGGGAACGATTCCGAGGGAGTGGATCAATCACTCCGGAACGATCGGGCGGAACCTGACGGTCAGGACGGAGAACCAAACCGTGAGCGGACTTGCGACCGGGCTCGCCGCGGACGGCGGATTGCTTCTCCTGGCCGGCGGGATCGAGCGAAAAATCTCCGCCGGCGACATCAGCATTCATCCCTAGAGACGGCCCGCGATGCTTCTTGCAATCGATGTCGGGAACACCGACACAGTCCTCGGCCTGTTCAGCGGAGATCAACTGGTCGACGAATGGCGGATGCCGAGCAAGCTCTCGCTCAGCGCCCGGGATCTCCGCGTGTATGTGCGAACGTTCGCGGCGGAAACCGGGGCCGCCCCGGACGACATTGAGGGAGTCGTCATCTCATCGGTGAATCCGCGCCTGACTAAGGGGTTCGGGAGGATGGCAAAAAACTTTCTCGGCACGACGCCGCTCATCATCACCGGCGATATGGATGCCGGCATGACGGTGCACTACGACGACCCTTCGCGGCTCGGCGCCGACCGGCTCTGCAATGCCGTTGCGGCCTTTTCCAAATACGGGGGACCGGCCATCGTGATCGACTTCGGGACTGCGACGACGTTCGACGTGATCTCGGCGAAGGGGGAATACCTCGGCGGAGTCATCGCGCCCGGGGTCGAGACGGCGGCGGCCGGCCTCTCCGGGCGGACCGCAGTTCTCCCCAGGGTCGATCTCCTTTTCCCGGAGCGGGTGATCGGGACGAACACCGTCGCCGGGATGCAGGCGGGAATCATGTACGGCGCTCTCGAGGCGACGGAAGGAATTGTCCGCCGGATCAAGGGCGTGATCGGCAAGAAAGCGACGGTGATCGCCACGGGAGGGTATGCCCGGATCATTGCGGAACAAAGCGGCTCGATCGTGCAGGTCGAACCCGCGCTTGTTCTGGAAGGGGCCAGGTTGATTTACGAGCGGCTCAGGAGGGAACGGCGCGCGTGACTCACTCTTCCTTCAGGATGAACCCGACGCCGCGTACCGTATGGATAAGCCGCTTGGGAAAACCCTCGTCGATCGCCTTCCGGAGGTAGTTGACGTAGACGTCGACGACGTTCGTTCCCGTGTCGAAGGTGTACCCCCAGACCTGCTCGGCGATCGTCCGCCGGGTCAGGATCCGGTTTTTGTTCCGCAGCAGGATCTCGAGGAGCGAGAATTCCTTCTGCGTAAGTTGAATGGTCTTGCTCCCCCGGCTCACCGTCCGTGTCTCCAGATCCAGTTTCAGGTCGGCCACCTCCAGAACCGGACCGGGTCCAAGTCCGTGCCGCCGGAGGAGCGACTCGATCCGCGCGCTCAGCTCCGCAAACGCGAACGGCTTCGGGAGGTAATCGTCCGCCCCAAGCTGCAGCCCTTGCACACGATCTTCCACGGTGCTTTTTGCGGTCAGGATGAGAATCATGCTCCGGACATCGCTCCGCTTGAGTTCCCGAAGCACCTCCAGGCCGTCTTTACGCGGGAGCAATAAATCCAGAATAATCAGATCATACCGTCCTGAGCTGGCCATCCGGAACCCCGCCTCGCCGTCGTTTGCGATATCGACGGCATAGCCCTCCTCTTCCAGCCGGCGGGCGACTGAATCCGCCAGGTGCTGCTCGTCTTCAACGATGAGGAGGTGCGTCTTCTGCCCCGCCGGAGGGGCGGCAGGCACCGGAGGATTGGTGTTGGATTGAATTGATTTTTTCGGCATCAGACCTCTCTCCCGACCGAACGCTACGAACCGGACAGATGAACCTCTCCCGGGTCAGTGACCCCCGAACATCGACACCGATGCCTGAGCGTACTCGACCAGCGGTCCAAAATAGACTCCGAGGAGCAATGTGGGGATCGAGAGGACCACGAGGAGTGCAACCTGTCCCGCGGAAAACCTGATCGGTGTGACCGAACCGACCGGATCGCGAAGGAACATATTCCTGAGAACCCGCACGTAATAGTAGAGGGAAACGACGCTGTTGAGCGCGGCCACGACCGCAAGCCAGAACATCTTGGCGTTGATCAGGGCGGAAAACAGGTAGAGCTTGCCGACAAATCCCGCCGTGGGCGGAATTCCGGTGAGCGAGAGGAGGAACAGCGTGAACACCACTCCCACCAGCGGCGTCCTGTACCCGAGCCCCCTGTAGGCCTCGATATCCTCACTCCCGGTCTTGTCGGCGACGAGCATGACCACGTAAAACGCTCCGAGGTTCATGAAGAGATAGACCACGAAGTAGATCAGGACTGCGGCCAGCCCTTCGTTGCTCAGGACCACGACTCCGAGCAGCATATACCCGGCGTGCGCGATGCTCGAGTACGCAAGGAGCCGCTTGAGGTTGTTCTGCCAGATCGCGACGAGGTTCCCGAGCGTCATGGTCAGCACCGAGATGATCGCCAGGATCCGGTTCCACTCGAACCCCTGCAGCAACCCCCAGGTTCCGGGAACAAGCCCGGGCAGCGCGGAGTTGAGGAAGGTAACCTTCAGGAAGCGGATCATCATCGCAAACCCCGCCGCTTTGGATGCGACCGAGAGTAATGCCGTGATGGTGATCGGCGCCCCTTCGTACACGTCCGGCGTCCAGAAGTGAAACGGGACTGCGGAGATCTTGTATCCGAACCCCGCGATGATCAGGACCCCGGCGATCAGGAGCGCGGCCGGATTGGCCGTGCCGGCGGAAAGCGCAGTGTTGATTCCGTAGATATCGACCGCTCCGGTCAGGCCGTAGAGGATGGAAAACCCGTAGAGCATCAATCCCGACGACGCGGCGCCGTAGATCACGTACTTGAGCGACGCCTCGTTCGAACCGGGCGACTCCTTCATGTAGCCGGCCAGAATATACGAGCTGATGCTCGTCAATTCCAGCGAGAGGTACATCATCAGGAGGTTGCTCGCGCCGGTCATCAGGAACATTCCGAGCGTCAGCGCCATCAGGAGCGCGTAGTATTCGCCCAGGGGCCTCGTTCCCGCATTGAGATGCTGCGATTGCATCGAGAACAACACCACAACCATGCTGCTCACTAGGATGACGACCTTGAAGTACATCGAGAACGAATCGACGGCAAACATGTTGAACAGGATCGAACTCGTGCCGGTAGCCGCCTGGGAGGCAAGGTAAAGACCCGCCGCCACGAGACCGAGCAACGCGAGCCACGGGAGAACGGATTTGTTTTTCCGGAAAAGGAGGTCCGCGACCAGGACCGCGCAGAACGCGACGCTCAGAGCGGTTTCGGGCTGGAGCGCCTTTGCGCCGGTCAGTATTTGTTCAAGCATTTCGATTCAGCCTTTTGATGTGTCATCCTGAGGGAGCGAAGCGACCGAAGGATCCCCCTCCACGAAGGCGAAGATCCTTCGCTGCGCTCAGGATGACAATTCTAATGTCCGAGCAACGCCATTCCGCCGCCGCCCCTGACGACATCGACGAGGGTGTTGACCGCGGTCGACATCAGATCGATCATGGGAGCGGGGTAGATCCCCAGGAACAGGACGATCGCGGCAAGGGGAACGAGCGTAAAAAGCTCTCGCCCGTTGATATCGGGAAGCGATTTCCACTTCTCGGGAAGGGTCCCCAGGAAGACCCGCTGGAGCGTCCAGAGCATATAAGCGGCCGTCAGGACGATTCCGACCGATGAGGCGATCGTGATCCACCGGAACGACTGGAACGCTCCCAGGAACGAAAACGCTTCGCTGATAAAGCCGCTGAGGCCCGGAAGCCCCAGCGCTGCGAAGAACGCGAGCGTCATCACGGCGGAAAACTTCGGCATCTGATTCATCAGCCCTCCGAAGTCGTTCAGCCCGCGCGTGTGCGCGCGGTCGTAGATGACTCCGACGATAAGGAAGAGCATCGCGGTGATCGTGCCGTGATTGAACATCTGCATGACGGCTCCCGTGATTCCCTGCGTGTTGAGGGCGGCCATGCCGAGAACCACCACCCCCATGTGGCTGATGCTGGAGTAGGCGATCAGTTTTTTCATGTCGGTCTGGGCCATCGCCACGAGAGCCCCGTACACGATGTTGATCAACCCGAGGACCGCAAGAGGTATCTGGTAGTGCGCCGTCGCATCCGGAAACATCGGAAAGCTGACGCGCAGAAGCCCGTACGTACCCATTTTCAGGAGCACCCCGGCTAGTATGACGCTGATCGCGGTCGGCGCCTCGACGTGCGCGTCGGGAAGCCAGGTATGGAACGGAAAGATCGGAACTTTGATTGCGAAACCTATGAATAGGGCAATAAACGCCGCATACCGCCAGGCCGTATTGAACCCGCCGAGGATCGACCCCGGGTCGTAATTGGCGGGGTTCATCATCGCGAGCATGTTAAACGTATGAATCTTCTCCCCCGTCGCCGGATCGGCCACCGTCACGCTGAAATAGAGAGCCAGAAGGGCAAGAAGCATCAAGACGCTTCCGAGCAGCGTGTAGAGGAAGAACTTGATCGCGGCATACTCGCGCCTCGGCCCGCCCCAGACGCCGATCAGGAAGTACATCGGCAGGAGCATCAGCTCCCAGAACACGTAGAAGAGGAAGAAATCGAGCGACACGAACACGCCCATCATGCCCGTATTGAGAAGGAGAAGGAGCGCGAAGTATCCCTTGATCGATTTTTCAATCCCCCAGGAAGCAAAGACCGCCACGAAGGAAATGAGAGCGGTGAGGATCACCATCAGAACGCTTAACCCGTCGATCCCCATCAGATAATCGATATGGATCCGGCCGAACCAGGAGACCGATTTCACGTCGATCCAGCTGGCCTTCTCGACGAACTGAAACCCCTCCTGCGTGTTGATCCCCGCCATCCCGCGGTTGAACTTAAGGTAGATGACCACCGCGAGCACGAGCTGGACGGCGGTGACGAGAGCGGACGTCCACCGTATGGCGTTCGCCTTCTCCTTCGAGAGGGCGAGAACGATGACCATACCGACGACCGGAAGGAACGTCATCCAGCTCAGTATGCCGATTCCGAGAAAATTCATGTTCGTTTCAGTTCAAGTTGAAGAAATCGTCTGTCGATTCACGCCTACCGAAACCAGAAGAAGAACACCATCACGCCGAGGATGACGAACGCGAGATACGTCTGCACCCTCCCGGTCTGGAGTTTTCTGAACGCCCTCCCGAACAACCCCGAGACCTGTGCCGCGCCGTTGACGAGCCCGTCCACCACGTACCGGTCGAACGACCCGGCCCCGCCCCAGAAGAAGAAAAAGGTCAATCCGCCGCAGATGCAGGCCGTGACGACCGCCAGGATATTCGAGCCCAACCCCGCCTGGGCGGTCCACATCGAATCTCCCACCAGCACGGCTATGACGACCGAAAGGATTCCCCCGGCCGCCGTATAAGCGATCCCGCTTCCCTTCCCTTCGCCCTTCTGCTCGCCGGACCCGAAGACGACCGACCTGGTCCAGGTCGCCGTCCCGTTCACGAGCCCGTCGATGATCTTCTCGTCGATCCAGCGAAGCACCCGGGTGGCGAGGAGCGTTCCCCCCACGACCACGGCCCCGTACAACTCGTCGAAATACCACTTGTTCAGAAGGAACGTGTAGAGGCCTTTCATCCGGGCAGCCCACGCGTCGGCGCTGATCTTCTTCCAGGAGTAGGTCGCGAAGGCGAGGAGAATTCCGAGCCCCGCGACGGTCAGGGAGAGCGCCATGGCGGGAATGTGGCTCTGGTGAAGCGCCTCCTCGAAGGTCTCGATTGAGGCCGCCTGCTGCGACGCAGGCACGACCGACTGCGGCCGCTCGACCGCGTGGAAGAACCAGCCCTCCGACGCGCCGATGGGATTGAACGAATAAAAGATGAAGAAGCTCAACACCGCGAAGACGATGAGAGGGATCGTCATCGTCGCCGGAGATTCGTGCACCGAGCCGAAGCGCCCCGGCTCCGCATGGTCGCCCAAAAACGCGATGATCACGATCCTGAACATGTAGAACGCGGTCATCCCGGCCACCAGAAAACCGATGATTGGGATCAGGTAGTGTCCGGTGAGCCCGCCGAACGCGAGAGTCCCGGCAAGGATCTCATCCTTGCTCAAGAATCCGGACGTGAGCGGCACGCCGCAGATCGCCAGCGTATAGATCAAAAAGGTGAAGAAGGTGACCGGCATTTTCTTTTTCAGCCCGCCCATATTCCGGATGTCCTGCGGATCGGTGTGATGGTCTCCGGCATGATGCAGGGCGTTGTGCATCGCATGGATCACCGATCCGGAGCCGAGGAAGAGCCCTGCCTTGAACATCGCGTGGGTGGCCAGGTGGAAGAACCCCGCCGTGTACGCGCCGACGCCGAGCCCCATGACCATGTACCCGAGCTGGGAAATGGTCGAATAGGCGAGCACCTTCTTGATGTCGTTCTGAGCGATCGCGATCGTGGCGGAAATGAAGGCCGTGATCGCCCCGGTGTAGGCGATGAACATGAGCGCCCCGGAAGTCATCATCGGGAATGTCCGCGCGACAAGATAGACGCCCGCGGCGACCATCGTGGCGGCGTGGATCAGCGCGCTCACCGGCGTCGGGCCCTCCATCGCATCGGGCAACCAGACATGGAGCGGGAACTGGGCCGACTTTCCGATCGCGCCGCAAAAGACGAGGATCCCGGCGGCGGTCAGCCACCCTTCGCTCCCGAAGGGAAGATGGCCGGATTGAATGCCGGAGAAAATTTCCGTGAATCCGAACGTATGGAACGTGCGGTAGAGGATCAGGATGCCCGTGAACATCCCGATGTCGCCCACCCGGTTGACGATGAACGCCTTCTTCGAGGCATCCGCGGCGGATTTCTTCTCATACCAGTGGCCGATGAGGAGGTACGAGCTCAGCCCGACCAGCTCCCATCCCACGTACATCGTGAAGAAGTTGTTGGTCAGGACGATGACCAGCATGGAAAAGGTGAAGAGTCCGAGGTAGGAGAAATACCGCGAGTAACGGACGTCGCCGTGCATATACCCGATCGAGAACAAATGCACGAGGGAACTCACGAGGCAGACCACCACCAGCATGATCGCCGAGAGGTGATCGACGGCCATCCCGAGATCGATATGGAGTTCGCCGATCGCAGGCACGTTACCGAAATCGACCCAGCGGAAGTTCAGCGCCGCAGGCGTCTCAGTCTTGAGGACCGTGAAAAAGACCGCGGTCGAAAGGGCCAGACAGGTGAACAGCAGGGCGGTCCCGAGCCAATCGCCCCCGCGGGGAAGACGCTTTCCGAAAAAGACGAGAATCACAAATCCCGCGAGCGGGAGAAGGAGTATCGCAAGTGCGAGCTGTAGAACCGGATCCATGGGGGCCAACGCCTATTCCTTCAACCTGTCGATTTCATCGACATTCACCGTATGCCACCGGTGGTAGATATTGAGCACGATCGCCAGCGCGATCGCCGCCTCGGCCGCCGCAAGGACGATCACGAACACCGCGATCGCCTGCCCGTCGAGATTCAGTCCGCCGAAACGGGAGAAGGCTATAAAATTAATGTTGGCGGAGTTCAAGATCAGCTCGATTCCCATCAGCACCATGATCGCGTTGCGCCTGGTGACGACCCCGACGAGACCCAGGGCGAAGAGGATCGCGCTGATCAGGAGGTAATGGTAGAGGCCGGCATGGATAGTCAATTCCGCACCACCCTTTCTCTGCGGGCGATGAGCGCCGCGCCGATCAGAGCTACGAGCAACGCGATGGAGGCGACCTCAAACGGGAGCAGGTAGGTCGTCATGAACATCTGACCGAGGGCATCGGTCGTCGTCGGAGCCTGAGGAGCGCCCCGGACGATCCGCCAGTCCGTCGCGTAAAAGACCGCAAAGAGGGCTCCGCCCGTGCTTCCGGCAAGTATCAGCGCCGGAATCGTTCCCATCGTCCCCGTTTTGATATCGACGTTGACGACTTTGTTCGTGAGCATGACGCCGAAGAGCAACAGGACGAGTATCCCGCCGACATAAATGAGGAGCTGCGCTATCGCCAGGAAATCGGCGCTCAAAAGGACATAGAGTCCGGTCACTCCGAAAAACGTGAAGAGGAGCGCGAACGCGGAGTAAACGATATTCCGGGAGGAGACCACGATCCAGGCGGAAACGAGCGTGATAAGGCCGAAGAAATAAAAGACCGCGTCGTAGAGTTCCATGCTCAGCTTCCGGGAGCGGCTGGAGGAGGGGTGGCTGATCCGGACGGGGGCTTCGGCGGTTCCCCTGCGGGCGCGGGCGGCGGCGCTGCCGCCTTCGCTTTGGCCGCCGCGGCGGCCGCGGCCGCCTTCTTCGCGGCCTGCTCTTTCTCGAACGCCGCGGCACGATCGCGGATGTCAACCGCTTCGGCTTGCGTGACGGTCGCGTAATTGTAGATCAGGTCCTGCCGGTTCGTCTCGGAAAACTCGTAGACGTCCGTCATCTTGATGCACTCGGTCGGGCAGGGATAGACGCACAGCCCGCAGTAGCAGCACTTCGCGATATCGATGTCGAACGTGGGGACCCAGAGACGTTTTTTCTGCCCCGTCGAGGTCATGCCCAGGTCTTCGGTCGGAAGCGCCTTCACCGTTTCAATCTTGAAGCAATCGACCGGGCAGGCCATGTCGCACTGAAAACAACCGATGCAGTCGTCCATGTTGACGTACAATCGGTTCCGCGCGCGCTCCGGAAGCTTCAGCCTGACGTCGGGATACTGGATGGTGACCGCGGGGGTGAAGAGATGGCTGAACGTCACCTTCATGCCGACAAGGATCGTCCAAACCGACTGGAAAATATCTCTGAAGTACCTGCCCATTACCTTCTTCCCGAGGATTCGTTCATCCCAGCATCATCCAGGTTCCGACCCCCACGATACAGGCGAACGCCCAGGGAGTCAGCACTTTCCACGAAACGTACATCAACTGGTCGACGCGCAGGCGCGGAAGCGTCCACCGGAGCCACATCTGCACGAAGACAAAGAACATCCCTTTCGACAAGAACCAGAAGACTCCCCAGAACGGGCCGCCGAGGAACTCTCCGAAGGGGCTGTTCCACCCTCCCAGGAAAACCGTGGCGCTGATGGCGGAGACGGCGAACATATTCGCATATTCCGCGAGGAAAAAGAGGGCGAACTTCATCCCGCTGTATTCGGTGTGGTACCCTGCCACCAGCTCGGACTCCGCCTCCGGGATGTCAAACGGGGTGCGGTTGGTTTCCGCGAGCGACGCGATAAAATTGATCAGGAATGCGATAAACACGAACGGAAATTTTCTGAAAACGAACCAGTTCCAGAACCACCCCGCCTGCATCCGGTTGATCTCCTGAAGGTTCAGGGTGCCGGCGATCATTACCACGACGATCAGCGCGAGGGTGGAGGGGATCTCATAACTCACGATCTGCGCGGCGGCGCGCATGGCCCCGAAGAGCGACCACTTGTTGTTCGACGACCAGCCCGCCATGAGAATCCCCACGACGACGATCGACGACACCGCGATGATATAGAAGAGGCCGATGCTGATGTCGCTTCCGATATACATGCTGCTGAAGGGGATCGCAGCGTACGCCGCGTAGGATCCGATGAACACAAGGAAGGGGGCAAGCAAATGAAGCTTCCAGTCGGCCGCGGTCGGGACGATGTCTTCCTTCTGGATCAGCTTCAGGATGTCCGCAATGGTTTGTGCCCACCCGTGCCAGCCGCCCGTGCGCATCGGGCCGAGGCGGTCCTGCATGTGCGCGGAGACCTTCCTCTCAAGCCAGACGGCAAACAGGGCGTACGGGAGAACCCAGACGAAGAGCGGGAGAAGGGCCATCACGACATAGACGAGGATCTCCACATTGAAGAGGTCGTGAAGCCAACGGGGAGCTTCGTCGTTGAGGATTGCCCGCAGGAATTGATCCATGGCCCTAGCGGTCCACCTCCCCGAGGACGATATCGATGCTGCCGACGATTGCCACCACGTCGGCGATCATATATCCCTTGCAGATTTCGGGGCAGACGGCGAGATTGACGAACGCCGGAGCTCTCGCCTTCACACGATAGGGGGTGGCGGAGCCGTCGCTCACAATATAGAACCCGATCTCTCCGCGGGGCGACTCGGAACGGACGTACACGTCCCCCGCGTTGGGACGGATGCGCCGCGGGACCGCGGACTGGACGTCTCCCTCCGGGATTTGCTCAAGCGCCTGCTCGATAATCTTAAGACTCTGCTCCATCTCCCTTACCCGGACGATGTAGCGGTCCCAGCAATCGCCGACCGTCCCCACTTCTCCCTTCCCGATTTCGGGTTTCCAGTCGAACCGGGAGTAAATCGAATAGGGATCGTCACGCCGCAAATCCCAGTCGACGCCCGACCCCCGCAGCATCGGGCCGGAACAGGCGTACGCGATGGCGGCGTCCGCCGGGAGGATTCCGATATTGGCGGTCCGCTTGATGAAAATCTCGTTATAGGTGAGGAGGTCGTTCAATTCCTTGATGTTGGGCCGGAAATAGCTGCAGAACGCCTTCGCCTTGTCGACAAATCCGGGCGGAAGGTCGTGCGAGAGCCCTCCGACCCAGATGTAATTATAGAGGAGCCGTGCGCCGCAGGTCATCTCAAACAGGTCGAGGACCCTCTCCCGGTCCCGGAAGCAGAAGAGGAAGGGAGTAAACGCCCCGACATCCAATCCGTACGTGCCGAGCGCGAGAAGATGCGACGCGATCCGCTGCAGTTCGGCCATGATCACCCTGATGTACTCGACGCGCTCGGGAATCTGCAGACCGAGGAGTTTTTCCACCGCGAGCGCGTATCCCAGGTCCATGTTCATCGAGGCGAGATAGTCGAGCCGGTCGCAGTACGGGATCACCTGCTGGTAATTCGTCATGTGCTCGGCGTGCTTCTCGAAACAGCGGTGGAGATACCCGATATGGGGGATCACCTCGACCACAATCTCGCCGTCGACGACGAGTTCGAGCCGGAGGACGCCGTGGGTGGAGGGGTGCTGGGGGCCCATGTTGAGGATCATCTCCTCCGTCCGGATGGCCCGTCCGGTCGATGTCCTCAACGGAGCTGTGAGCGTCTCAGGCATGGTCTAGTAGGGAACCCTCATCCCCTGATAGAATTCGGGGACCTTGAAATCCTTCCGGAGGGGGTGGCCCGGATAATCGTCGGGAAGGAGAATGCGGCGGAGGTCGGGATGACCGTCGAAGACGATGCCGAGCATGTCGAATGCCTCGCGCTCGTGCCAGATGGCGGCCGGCCAGACCGCCGATACGGTGGGAACCGACGGGCTGGCCGCCGGGACTTCCACCTTCACGGTAATCTTGTGGCGCTTTGCCATGGAGGCGAGATGGTAGACCACACCGAGCGTCTCCTTCGTGTAATCGACGCCGCTCAGGCACATGAGGGTGTCGAACGCGAGATCGCTGTCATCGCGCAGGAAGAGCGCCGCGTCGGCGACCGCAGAGGGGGCAAGCTTGACGAACGGATCGACCACGCCCTCGATCTTCGCTTCGAGGATCCGATCGCCGAACTTCGATTTCAATTTCTCCGAAATTTCCTGGGGGGTCATGAGCAAGGAGTTATGCGCTCTTCTTCACAAGGCTCTCGCCGCGGATTTTCTCCTGCAACTTGATCAGCCCTTCCATCAGGGCTTCCGGGCGGGGAGGGCAACCCGGCACGTAGACGTCGACCGGGATCACACGATCGACTCCTTTGAGAACATGGTAGCCGTGTTCCCAGTAGGGGCCGCCGCAATTCGAGCAGCTCCCCATCGAAATAACGTAGCGCGGCTCGGACATCTGATCGTAGAGCCGTTTGATCCGCGAAGCCATTTTCAGCGTCACCGTTCCCGCGACGATCATGACGTCTGATTGCCGGGGGGTCGCCCGGGGGATGACCCCGAAGCGGTCGAAGTCGTAATGGGAGGCGGCTGCGGCCATCATCTCGATCGCGCAGCAGGCGAGCCCGAATTGCATCTGCCAGAGCGAGGAAAGGCGCGCCCAGTTAAGAAGATTATCGAGGCTCGTGACGACGACGTTGCTGGTCCCGAACTGTTTGTCAAGAAGTCCCAAAGGATGCCTTCGTGTTATGCGATCGCTTTTTCAGAGACCGGCTCCGTTTGGAGAGGCGTCCCGCGCCTCATGACCGGTATGTTGGGTTGGGGCCGGTCCCAGTCCAGGTCCCCCTTTACCCAAACGTGGGCGTACCCGACGCCCAGAATGACCAGAAAAATCATCATCTCGACGAACGAATAGCCCCCGAGTTTCTGATAGACCACCGCCCAGGGCACGAGAAAGACGATCTCGACGTCGAAAATCAGGAAGATCAAGGCGAGGACGTAAAACCGGATGTTGAACTGGACCCAGGAGCCTCCCACCGGTTCTTCGCCGCATTCGTAGGAGGTAAGTTTCCCCGGGTAGGAACGACTCGGACGCACCAGCCATGCAGTGACCAGGCCCCCGGCGACGAATACCGCCCCGATGATAAAAAAAATGAAAACCCTGCCGAAGTCAGTGATCATCTCTTGCAGTCAGTTGTCAACTGGAGTGGGGGTCGAAATGCTAAAAATTTCGCTGGAATATAGGAAGAATATGCCAGAAAGTCAACGGAAAACAGGGGGTAGAAAGGATGCCGGATAGGAGAAACATCTCGCGGATCATGCCCGAACGGGTAAAAGGAAATTAAATTTAGTTCACAAAACTTATTTACTTGACTTTTCAAACCTGCTGTTGTATCTTAGAACTGCACGTGGGCGGGATCCACGGTTTCTGACTTCGCCTCCCAAGTTGGAATGCCACACTCGCCCCGTGCTTTTTTTATGCCCTGACCGAAGAATCGCCCGCCTTATCCGACACCCCCAGTGAATGTTCGTAGTCGCAGGCATTAGCCTGCGTTGAACGGCACGCGACCTGAAGGTCGCGCCTACCGACGCCTCGGGCTTGGTAACCGCAGCCTCAGGCTGCCCCGATCATTCGGGGAGGGTAGCCGCAGCCTTTGGGCTGCGGTCTTTTTCCCGCCATGGCACGACTCCTCGATCAAGAACCCGCAAGCTAAAGCTTGCGGCTACCGATACCCCGGTTCTCGTTCCGCCGCGGAGCGGCGGAATGCATATTGGGACGCCTCGGGCGTGGTAGGCGCAGGCTTTAGCCTGCGTTCTTTTGAATCGGGGGTTGAAATCCAACCGGCACCCCCGATTTAAATACCTTTCGTGCCACTGAAAAATGTCTTACATTGATCGGCGAATTGGACCAGCGGTGCGTTCAGAGCATATCGGATCGATACCTGCATGAAATTCTTTTTCCATAGAAGGGGCCCGGAAGGACCAACATCCGGCAAAAATCAGCCCGGTTTCGCCGGGGAGGACAGCCGCGGCCGGAAGGCGGCGGAGTGGTTTCTTCTTGCCCTGATCCTCCTTCTGGTCGGATTGCTGCGGTTCCGGCTCCTGGGAATTCCCCTGGAGCGCGATGAGGGTGAATTCGCCTACATGGGGCAACAGATTCTCAAGGGAATCCCGCTCTACACGCAGGCGTATGATATCAAATTCCCGGGCGTCTACCTCATGTACGCCCTGATCATGTCCCTGTTCGGACAGACCACCGTGGGGATCCACCTCGGGCTGCTTCTGGTCAACTCGATCAGCACCGTTCTGCTCTTTCTTCTCGGGAAAAAAATAGCCGGGGGATTTACCGGCATCATCTCGGCAGCAGGGTTCGCGATTCTTTCGCTGAGCGTATCGACGAACGGTTTCGCCACCCATGCGACTCAATTCGTCGTCCTCCCCGCTCTCGGCGGGGTATTCCTTTTGCTCCGGGCGTTGGAAGACGGGGGGAGAGTCAGATACTACGTGTGGTCCGGTGTGGCGAGCGGCGTCGCCCTCGTCATGAAACAGGCGGCGATCTTTTTCATTCTCTTCTCGGTGACATACGCCGTTCTTCACTCCCTCGGCTCCGGGGCCCGCCGGCCGGGCAAGGAAACCGTCCTCAAGCTTACCGGGCTTGTGCTCGGATCGCTCCTGCCGCTTTCGGCGGCGATCCTCTGGTTGTATGCGATAGGGGCGTTTGAAAAGTTCTGGTACTGGGCGGTCGTTTACGCCTCGACATTCGGATCACAGGCGTCGATGTCCGAAGGCCTGGGTCTTTTCTGGGGCAATTTTTCACGCGTGGTGGACGGCTTTTTCCTCCTCTGGATATTGGGCCTCCTGGGGATGCTCACACTGCCATTCCAGACGGGGCTGAACGTAAAAAAATCCTTCCCCGTACTTTTCGCACTTTTTTCCTTCCTCGCCGTCTGTCCGGGCTTTTTGTTCCGGCCCCATTATTTCGTCATGGTCCTTCCCGCCGTTGCCCTTCTCGCGGGGAGCTTTGCCAATCTCGTCCGGTTGAGAACCCCGGGCGGCCCCGGCGGCAGACTGTCTCTGATCGCCGCCTCCGGACTCGTTGCTGTCGCAATCGCGACCGGTCTGTTCAGCCAGCGGGGATACTTTTTCCGGGACGATATGAAAAAGATCCTCCGGGATACCTATGGGGCCAACCCGTTTCCGGAGGCCGTACAGGTGGCTGAATTCATCGCCTCACGGAGCGCCCCCACCGACAAGATCGCCGTGCTCGGCTCTGAACCCGAGATCTGTTTTTACTCGGGAAGGCAATCGGCAACCTCGTACATCGACACCTACAACCTGATGGTGCCGCACCCGGATGCGCTCTGGATGCAGACGGATATGATCCGTGAAATCGAATCTCAGGAGGTGAAGTTCATCGTTTTCGTCACGACGTATGCCTCATGGGCGCAGCGGCCCGGATCCGAGACCCATATACTCGATTGGCTTCGGTCTTACCTTACGGATCACTACTCAACGGTGGGAGTCGCCGAGATCGTATCGGCCGACTCGACGAGGTATGACTGGAACGTGAAGGGGTCAGACTACAGGGTGAAGGCGGCTTCGGCGCTTCTTGTGTTTGAGAGGAGATGAGTTCACGCGCTCCACTTCGTTTCCGGAATCCGGGCTCGCGCGTTTTCCCACCGTGCCAGCACAAACAATAAATCCGATAACCGGTTGAGGTAGACGACCGGAAAATCCCCCAGCCGTTCCTTCTGCGAGAGTTGGACCGTCCTCCGCTCGGCGCGCCGGCAGACCGTCCGGGCGAAATGAATCATCCCTGCCGCACCGCTCCCGCCGGGGAGGATGAACTTTTTTAACGGCGCCAGCTTTGGTTCGACAGAATCGATGTGGCGTTCCAGGCGGGCGACGTCCGCGGCACCGACCTGCGCGCGTCGGGCGCCGCGTGCTTTTTCAGGGGTTGCGAGTTCCGCGCCGAGTGCGAACAGGTCGCGCTGGACCTGTTCAAGGATCGTCCCGATTTCCCTCCGGGGCTTGAGGGCGCGGCAGAGACCGAGAACGCTGTTCAGCTCGTCCACCGTCCCGAAGGCCTCGATCCGCAGCGCGTCTTTGGAGACACGGCGCCCCCCGAAAAGAGAGGTCTCCCCCCTGTCACCGGTCTTCGTGTAGATTCTCACGTCACCGTTTCCGGCCGTTCTTCATGAAGTTGGGGAGCTCGTTGTAGAAGTAGGCGGCGGTGCGGATCCCGCCGAAGAAATTTTCCCGGCTCATGAATTCGTCGGGGGCGTGCGCGTTCTCATCCGGAAGGCCGAACCCGAGAAGGACCGTATCGAGGCCGAGGATCTCCTTGAACTGCACGACGATCGGGATCGAGCCCCCCTCGCGCTGGTAGATCGGCTTCTTCCCGAACCCCTTCTCGAGGGCAACCGCCGCGGCCCGCACGCCCGGGCTGTCGATCGGAGTGAGCGCCGGCTCGCCGCCGTGAAGATAGGTCACCTTGACCTGCAGCGTTTTGGGCGAGATCTTTCGTATATACTTTTCGAAGAGCTTCGCGATGACGCCCGACTTCTGGTCGGGAACCAGGCGCATCGATATTTTCGCATGCGCCTTCGCGGGAAGAACCGTTTTCGCACCCTCTCCCGTAAACCCTCCCCAGATCCCGTTGCATTCGAGCGTCGGGCGCACCCAGAGCCGCTCGAGGGTCGAGTATCCCTTCTCGCCGTAGAGACGGCCGACACCAAGATCGCGGGCATACCGGGAATCCGACCAGGGAAGTTTCTTGATTGCCGCGCGTTCTTTTTTGCCGAGGGACCGGACGTCACGGTAGAAGCCGGGGATGACCACCCTCCCGTCCTTGTCGTGGAGGCGCGCGATCATTTCCGCGAGCGCCTGGATGGGATTGTGGACCGATCCTCCGAAGGAACCGGAGTGAAGGTCTCTGTTCGGGCCCGTTAATTCGAGCTGCATGTAACTCAGGCCGCGCAGCGCGTAACAGACCGACGGCACCCCCCGGGCGAACATGGAAGTATCGGAGATTACCGCGAGGTCGGCCTTCAGGAGGGCCTTGTTCGCGCGCACAAACGCATCCAGGTTCTCGCTTCCGATTTCCTCCTCCCCTTCGATGATCATCTTCAGGTTGATCGGGAGGCTCCCCTCGTTTTCCAGGTAGGCTTCGATACTTTTCAGATGGATAAAGACCTGCCCTTTATCGTCCGCGCTTCCCCGCGCGTACAGGTTCCCGCCTCTCTCGGTCAATTCGAAGGGGGGCGAAGTCCACAACTCCAGGGGATCTACCGGTTGGACGTCGTAATGGCCATAGAGGAGGACGGTGGGCTTCCCGGGCGCGAAAAGCGAGTCGGCGTAGACGATCGGATGCCCTTTGGTCGGGAATATCTGAATATTTTGCATCCCGATCTTGCGGAGATGCGCGGAAATCCACTCGGAGCAGCGCAGGACGTCGGGCTTGTTTTCGGGGTTTGTGCTGATGCTCGGAATGGAGATGAGTTCTTTCAACTCTTCGAGATAGCGCGATTTATTGGACTCGATGTAGCGGAGGATTGTTTCCATAGCCCCGTGTTTGTTGAAGTGTCCAAGAAGGCGAAAAATTGCACCCCAATATAGCAAAGCCCGAATGGAGTTGCAAGATGGGGATTCCTTGATACTGAGGCGGATTTTCGGTATCTTTGGCTCAACAGCAACCTTCGGTGATGCGGAATCTGATCGGCCTCTGTGAAATTCTGCTGCCCCTCCTCTACTTCGGGACAATCTGGGCTTACGCGAGGGCATTCTTCAGCAACATCAAGCCGGCGGAACGGTTGCGCACACCGCTCCTCTTTACGACCCTCGCCGTTCACGCGCTCTACATCACCCTCCGGACGGCCGAATTCAACCATCCCCCCATCACGTCGGTCTTCGAGATTCTCTCTCTCATCGCCTTTACCGTCGCATTCGTCTATTCCTACATCGAACTTCGGTTGAAAATCAAATCGACCGGGTATTTCATCCTGATCCTGCCGTTTTTCTTTCAACTCGCCTCTTCGATATTCATCAGGGAAGTGACCTCCGTTCCGCCCATTCTCCAGAGCAATCTGCTCGGCGTCCACGTCTCGAGCGCGCTCCTCGGATATGCCGCCATAACGATTTCAGCCGTGTACGGCTTCCTCTACCTGATGCTCTACCATGACATCAAATCGAGCCGGTTCGGGGTGATCTACCAGCGGCTCCCGAACCTCGAAACACTCGAACGGATGAGCGTCACCGCGACGGTATTCGGGTTCATCCTGTTGACCATTGCGATTGTCGTCGGTCTCATCTGGCTCCCCCGGATCTCCGGAGGCGTCTCCTACGCCGACCCGAAACTGTTCGGCACGATGGGGATCTGGCTGATCTACGCGATCGGACTCACCGCCAAGCGGCTCAAAGGCTGGCAGGGACGCAAGATGATGGTCCTCTCGATGTTCGGTTTCGCCACCGCGATGTTTTCAATGACGTTTATCAACGTGTTTCTCTCCAGCTTTCACAAATTCTACTAAAAGATGCTGCAACTCCATCAAGATTGTCATCCTGAGCGAAGCGAAGGATCCCGTTGTTTCCGGATCGAGATCCTTCGGTCGCTTCGCTCCCTCAGGATGACAATGAGGAGGAATTCAAAGCGTGGGTAGGGTACGGATCGCTTCATGAACCTCCACTGCGTGGGTATCAATCACCGTACGGCCCCCCTCGAGGTGCGCGAGCAGCTCTGGTTCTCCGCGCAGGAGGCGAGGTCCCTGGTTCAGTCCCTGCACGAGAGGCAACTCCCCGAATGCGTCCTGATTTCCACCTGCAACCGGACGGAACTTTATTACACGACGCGGGACGAATCCTCCAATGGGTCGCCGATGTGGACGGTCCTCGCGAATCACAAAGGGGCAAGCGGGGCGGGCGGAGATCATTTCTATACGATCGGATCGCTCAACGCCGTAAAACACCTCTTCAACGTCGCCTCCGGCATCGATTCGATGGTGGTCGGCGACATCCAGATCCTCAACCAGATCAAGGAGGCGTACGCGATCTCGCATGAGCTCGCGGCGATGGGGTCGGTGATGAACAGGGTGTTCGATACGGCCCTCCGGATCGGCAAACGGGCGCGGACCGAAACGGAAATCAGCAGCGGGGCCGTCTCCGTCAGCTACGCCGCGGCGGAGCTTTCCTCAAAAATTTTCAGCGACCTCTCGAAACGGTCCGCCCTCCTGATCGGCGCGGGAGAAACGGGTTCGCTCACCGCCAAACACCTCGTCGGCCGAAACGTGGGGACGCTGCTCCTCACGAACCGGACGCGGATGCACGCCGAAGCCATCGCCCCCGACCTGGGCGGCCGCGTCGTCGATTTTGAGTCGTTTCTCGGGGAGATCAACCATGTCGATATCGTCATCTGCTCGATCCAGGCGCCTTCGTACGTCCTTTCGGCCCAGGATCTGCGGCAGGCGATGAAACTGCGGGGAAACAGACCGCTTTTTCTGATAGATCTCGGCGTGCCTCGCAATATCGATCCGGAAGCGAACTCCATCGAGAATATTTTCCTTCACGACCTCGACGCCCTCAACCGGTTTGTCGAAAAAAACCTGCGGCACCGCACGGCGGAGGTTCCGAAAGTGAGGCAAATCGTCCTCGACGAGCTCATCCAGTTCAACCGCTGGTACGGCTCGCTTGAAGTCAACCCGACCATCGAACAATTGCGGGACCATGTCGAGGCGATCCGCCGCGCGGAAGTCGAAAAACACCTCCGCCACTTTTCACCCGGCGAACGGGAGGAACTCGAACTCCTGACGAAACGGATCATCAACAAGATTCTTCACACTCCGACCGTCAATCTGAAAACCGAACCGGAGAGCGGAAGCGGCGAGAGAATCCGGGACAGGATCCATGTCGTCCGCCATCTGTTCGGGCTCGACAAGAGGAAGCCGGAATGAGCGGCCGGCAATTCGTCATCGGCACCCGCGGAAGCCAGCTTGCGCTCTGGCAGGCGAACTTCGTCCGGAACGAACTGAAGAGACTCCATCCGGGCCTGCCCGTCGAAATCGAGATTATCAAGACGACGGGCGATGCCGTTCTTGATTCGCCCCTCTCGCTGATCGGCTCCAAGGGATTGTTCACGAAGGAGATCGAGCAGGCGCTGCTCGAGCGGCGCGTCGATCTCGCAGTCCACAGCCTGAAGGATGTCCCGACGATGCTGCCGGCGGGGTTGATGATCGCCGCCGTCTCGAAACGGGAGGACGTGCGCGATGTGTTCGTGGGGCATCCCGGGAAACCCCGGCTTCCGATTGAAGAACTGCCCGCCGGCGCCGTGATCGCCACGGGAAGCCTGCGGAGAAAATGCCAGCTCCTCAGCTGGCGTCCCGATCTGCGGATCGTCGATTTGCGCGGAAACCTGAACACCCGCCTCGCGAAGCTCGATCGATCGAATTGGCACGGGATTATCCTCGCGAAAGCGGGGATCGTACGGCTCGGAGCCGGTGAGCGGATCACACAGACGATTCCCGAGGACCGGATTCTGCCGGCGGTGGGACAGGGGGCGCTCGGTATCGAAATTCGGGACGGGGACAGGGAAACCCTCGATCTTGTGAAGCCGTTGAACAGCGAGGCGACGCTGATTTCCACAAACGGCGAACGGGCCCTCCTCCGGGTGCTCGAGGGAGGATGCCAGGTCCCGATCGGGGCGTACGGAAGGATCGAATCGGGCCGCTTTCTGCTCGACGGCATGATAGGGGGACTGGACGGGAAGAAGATTGTCCGGGGAGCGATCCATGGGGAACCCGGCGAGAGCGCCGCGCTGGGAGAGCAGCTCGCCGTTGTTCTGCTGAAAAGCGGCGGGAAGGAACTCCTCGACCGGGTGAGGCACCCCGACCTCCAGGAAGTACCCGATTCCTAAAACCGCGAAAGGGCTGTCATCCTGAGGGAGCGAAGCGACCGAAGGATCTTGGTCCACGACCGGGGAGATCCTTCGCGGAGTTTACACTGAGCGCAGCGAACGTGCTCAGGATGACATTCAAGTAGAGACGACATGAATAAGTCACAATCATCCGCACCGTTGGCAGGCAAGAAGATCCTCGTCACGCGTGCGGCACTTCAAGCCGGAGAGCTGGCCGCGGAAATTGAGAAGTCGGGTGGCACACCCGTGCTGTTCCCGACCATCGAAATCCGGCCGGCCGGGTCGTGGGACGAGTGCGACCGTTCGATCGACCGCATCGACAGTTACGACGGGTTGATCTTCACCAGTACGAACGGAGTTCAATACTTCTGTGAGCGTTGGTCGGGCCGCGGCCTCCCGGTCGCGAGCCTTCAGACGAAGATCATCTGCGTCGTCGGAGAAAAGACAGGGCGGGCCGCGGCCGGACTCGGTCTCAGGGTAACGGTTATGCCGCAGCGCTTTACCGCCACCGATCTGGCCCACACTCTCGCGCAGGGAGACCTCAGGGGTAAACGCTTTCTCTTTCCCCGGGGCAGTTTGGGCGATGATACGATCCCGGAACATCTCTCCTTGCTCGGGGCGCTCGTGGATGGCGTGACCGTTTACGAGACGCGCCTGGCCCGTCCCGGAAATTTTCAGCCCGTCCGCACAATGCTCCTGGAGGGGAGAATCGATGTTGTCACCTTTACGAGTCCCTCGACGTTCAATAATTTTGTCGCCCTATTCTCCGGAGACGAACTCATGAAATTCCGCCCTCGCACTCTCATCGCCGCCATCGGCCCGGCCACCTCCGCGGCGATCGGGCGGCACGGGATGGGGACGGATATCGCCCCGGCAGAACCCTCCGCCGCATCCCTCGTTGACGCCATTATCCGGTATTATCATCCGGAAACGGATCACGGAGAGCGCAGCCCCTTCCGTCCATCAATCCCTGTCGCGCCGGACAATGGCTAACGATCTTTTTCTGCGGGCGTGCCTCCGCCAGACCACGGCCCGGACTCCGGTCTGGATGATGCGGCAGGCGGGAAGGTACCTCCCGGAGTACCGGGAAGTGCGCGCAAAAACCGATTTTCTCACGCTCTGCAAGACGCCCGAGCTGGCCGCGCGCGTGACTCTCCAGCCGGTCGAACTGCTTGGCGTGGATGCGGCGATCATCTTCTCGGACATCCTCGTGGTCCCCGAAGCGATGGGGATGGAACTCATCGTCGAAGAGGGAAAGGGCGGGCCCCGGTTCCCTTCTCCCATCCGGAGCGACGCGGACATTGCGCGGCTGCGGATCCCTGATCCCGCCGACCACCTCGCATTCGTCATGGATGCCATCCGCCTCACCCGGAAGCAGCTCAACGGAACGGCGCCTCTGATCGGATTCTCGGGGTCTCCCTGGACGCTGGCTTCGTACATGGTGGAAGGGGGCGGCTCCAAAGGGTTCCGGTGGATCAAGGAAATGCTCTACGATCGTCCGGACGCGCTCCACCGGTTGCTCGACAAGCTGTCGGGCGCGGTGGCCGCCTATCTCAGCGCGCAAGTCGAGGCGGGCGCGCAGGCGCTCCAGATTTTCGACACCTGGGGAGGCGTCCTCACCGGGGATGCGTTTCAGGAATTCTCGCTCGCCTATATCGAGCGCGTGATCGCAGAAACGAACGCGCGGGGAGCGCCGATCATTCTCTTCTGCAAGAACTGCGGGCACCTGATCGAGCGGATTTCCGCTGCCGGGTGTCAGGTCGTGGGCCTGGACTGGACCTCCGACATCGGCCACGCCCGCGTGACCGTGGGGGAACGGGTCGCGCTCCAGGGAAATCTCGATCCCGCGGTGTTGTACGCGTCGCCCGCGACGATCCGGGAAGAGGTGAGAAGGATCCTGGCGAAGTTCGGGACCGGATCGGGTCACATTTTCAATCTCGGCCACGGAATATTTCCGGATACTCCCGTGGAGAACGCGCGCGAGTTCGTCCGGGCCGTACAGGAAGAAAGCGTCCCATACCACTAACCACCGCCATATTCACCAAGGAGGAGCATTTCCATGACAAATAAGAAAACCCTCATCGACGGATTAAACCAGGATCTCGCCAACGAACTCGGCGCATCGATTCTCTATCTCTACCAGACATCGACCGCCACCGGGTGGGACGGAGAGGAATTGAGGGAATTTCTGACGCCCGAGGTCTCCGGCGAGATGGCGCACGCCATTTTCCTCGCCGAAAAAATCGCAGCCCTTGGAGGAAAGCCGACCACGGTCCCGACTCAATACAAATCGCCGAAGGACGTGAAGGCGATGCTAAAATATGATCTCGCTCTGGAGCGGCAGGTGATTCAGAACTACCGCGAACGCACGATGCAGGCGGAGGAAGCGGGCGAGATCGGCCTGAAGATCAAGCTCGAGGAACTCATCGTCGAAGAAACCGGGCACGCCGAGCAGCTCGATCGCATCCTGAGGGGGATGTAATACAGAATGTCATCCTGAGCGCAGCGAAGGATCTCTCCCCTTTGTAGACGGGGATCCTTCGGTCGCTACGCTCCCTCAGGATGACAGATAGACGGCACGCGACCTGAAGGTCGCGCCTACCGGTCGCCGCACGGATTTCTTTCTCGTTCCCACGCTCCGCGTGGGAACGCATACCCCGGCGCTCTGCGCCGGAACGAGAATGAGGATGAAAAATCGGTAGCCGCAGCCTTCAGGCTGCGTTCAACAGCCCGCGACCTGAGGGTCGCGGCTCCCAATGCCCGGATGACACTTCCAAATGAGATAGATGTTCAAACTTCGCGTCCAACAATACTTCGAAACGCTTCAGAATACCATCTGCTCCGCCCTGGCTGAGGCTGACGGGAAGGGACAATTCCGGGAGGACCGCTGGGCTCATCCGGAGAAGGGCGGGGGCGTCACACGGGTGCTCGAGAACGGAGCGATCTTTGAAAAAGCGGGAGTAAACTTCTCTGCGGTCGAGAGCGGGATCCCTGCTCCGATGGCCGCGAAGCTCGGCGTCGATCCACAGCCGGTCTTCGCCACCGGCGTGTCCCTCATCCTCCATCCGGTCAGCCCCATGATCCCGACCGTCCACATGAACCTTCGATACCTCGAACTCGCGAACGGCGACGCATGGTTCGGAGGGGGCGCCGACCTGACTCCAAATTACCTGCACGAGGAAGACGTCGCCCATTTCCACGGAGTGATGAAGGCCGTGTGCGACAGGCACGACTCCGGCTGGCACCTTCTGTTCAAGAGGGCGTGCGACGAATACTTTTTTATCAGGCACCGGCAGGAAACGCGGGGGGTCGGGGGAATCTTCTTCGACTACCGGCGCGACAACCCCGGCCGATTCTTTCTCTTCGTCACCGACCTCGGGGACCAGTTCCTGACCGCATATCTTCCAATCCTCCGGCGGCGGCAATCCGACGCTTGGGGGCCGGCCGAAAAGAAGTGGCAACTTCTCCGGAGGGGACGTTATGTCGAATTCAACCTCCTCTACGACCGGGGGACTCTCTTCGGGCTCGAGACGCAGGGCCGCATCGAGTCGATCCTTGTTTCCCTCCCCCCGGAGGCGAGGTGGGATTACTGCAGCGAACCGGAACCCGGATCGCGCGAGGCCGAACTCCTGAACGTCCTCAGGGAACCGAGAGACTGGATTTGAGACCGGACGCAAAGGTCGGCGTTGTGCTCCTTCAACTCGGGGGGCCCGATTCGCTCGAGGCTGTCGAGCCGTTTCTCTATAACCTCTTCTGCGATCCCGACATCATAAACTTTCCCGGCGCCTTTCTCGCCAGAAAACCGCTTGCCCGGTTCATCGCTTCGAGACGGGCCGGGAAGGTCGCCGGGCGCTACAGGGAGATCGGCGGCAAGTCCCCGATCGTCGATCTGACCGCGGCCCAGGCGCGCGCCCTTGAGGCCGAGCTCAAACGGCACCTTCCGGTTTCCGTCCATGTGGCGATGCGCTACTGGCATCCCCTCGCGGAGGAGGCGATAGTCCGGATGAAAGACGAAGAGCTCCGGAAGATTATCCTCCTCCCCCTCTACCCCCAATACTCCGTCGCGACAACCGCGTCGAGCCTGCGGGAGTGGGACCGGCAGTGCGCCGTGCACGGCTACACCTCCGTCCCGACGGAGACCGTCTGCTGTTATCACAACCATCCGCTCTATGTTTCTGCAATCGTGGAGAGAATCAACCAGGTGTATCCCAGGTTCGCCTCCGTTCGGCCGGAAGATGTCGACCTGATTTTCAGCGCCCACGGCGTGCCGGTCAAGCTTGTGGAGGGGGGCGACCCGTACGAGAGGCAGATCGGCGAGACGGTCGCTCTCGTCGTCGAAAGCGGGAAATGGAGCTCTCCCCATACGCTCTGCTACCAGAGCAAGGTCGGCCCGGCGGAATGGCTCAAACCTTCCCTCCCCGATACCCTGCGCGAGCTGGCGTCACGCGGACGAAAACATTTCCTTGTCATACCGGTCGCCTTTGTCACCGAACATATCGAAACCCTCCATGAAATCGATATCGAAGCACGGGAAGAAGCGATGGAGCTCGGCGTAAAGCAGTTCGAAATGATGCCTGCCTTGAACGACCATCCGAAGTTCATCCAGTGTCTGGCTGACCTTGTCCTCAAGAATGTCTGAACGTCTTACGCCAGGGCGGAGGAGCTCCTGAACGCTCCGGAGACTGAAGTTCTGAATCACCCGCGCGGCGGCGGCGCATCGCTCCCGGTCGTCGTGGCCGGCGCCGGGATCTCCGGATTATGCACCGCGCACTGGCTGAAGCGGCGGGGTCTCGATGTGCTTGTCTTCGAACAAGGTTCTGAACCGGGCGGCACCATGCGGACAGACCGGGAAGAGGGTTGGCTCGTGGAAGCCGGGCCCAACAGCGCCCTCGAGACCACGCCTCTCCTCGGGCAGCTCCTGAGCGAACTCGGGATCCTCGAACAACGCATCTATGCCGACCCGGCGGCCTCGCGCAGATATATCCTCAGAGAGGGGGAGCTGCGGGCGATCCCCATGACTCCCTCCTCGGCCCTTGTCACACGGTTGTGGTCGCTCAAGGGCCGGCTCAGGATTCTGAAGGAACCGTTCGTCGGCCGCGCGACCGAAGAGGAATCGGTGGCCGGGTTCGTGACCCGACGCCTCGGGAAGGAGTTCCTGGACTATGCGATCAATCCGTTCGTCGCCGGAGTCTATGCCGGAGACCCCCGGACGCTCTCGATACGCTCGGCGTTTCCCAAAATGTACGCCCTCGAATCGAAATACGGCGGGCTGTTCCGCGGAATGCTCGCGCTCAAAAGGGAGCGGAAGGGCTCAAAGAATCCGGCGGGCGGATCGCGGCTCCTGACATTTTCCGGCGGGATGCAAACCCTGCCCCGCTCGCTAGCGTCGGAACTCGGAGATTCGCTCGTTCTGAACGCCCCGGTGGAGCGGATCATTCCGATGCGCGCGGGCCGCAACCCGATTCACGTGGTCACCGTCCGCAGGAACGGCGCATCCGAATCGATCCAGGCGTCCGCGGTCGTGCTCGCAAGTCCGGCCGCCGCGACAGCCGCAATCATCCGGCCGATCGATCCCGAGATGTCGAAGAAACTGGAATCGATCTATTACCCTCCGGTGGCATCGGTCTTTTTTGGATTCAAACAGGATCAGCTCGCTCGTCCCCTCGACGGCTTCGGATTCCTGGTTCCCGAGGTGGAAGGCCGCCAGATCCTCGGCTCAATCTGGTCGGCGGCGTTATTCCCGGGGCGTGCGCCGGAGGGCTGCGTCGCGCTCACGACGTTTGTCGGGGGCGCCCGCCAGCCCGGCCTGGTTTCGCTGGATGACGAACAGTTGAAGAGCCTCGTCCTGAAGGAGTTGCAATCGATCATGGGAATCCGTGGGGACCCTCTCTTCTCCCGGATCACTCGCTGGGAGCATGCGATTCCGCAGTACACCATGGGGTACGAGAGCGTCCTCCGGGCCATCGATCGTTTCGAGCAGAATTTTCGGGGCGCATTCATCTGCAGCAATTACCGGGGAGGGATCGCTGTGGGAGACTGCGTCTCCAGCGCATCGAACATCTCGGAGCAAATTGTCCGGTATCTCTCCGGCTGAGCCGCTTTTGTTTCCGCCGCGGGTGCGCTCGCCGTCACAACCAGGGCTGCAACTTTGGACAAAAATTCGTACATTTCTTCAAATAATCTTCCCGGTGTTGCCGGGTTGTATTTTTCAGGAGAATCTTACATGCCGAAACAAGACGCACCCACATCTCTCAGCCAGGAACAACGCACCGCGCAACCGATGAACGGACGAAACACGCTCACGATCACCGACAACCGCAACGGAAAGCAGTACGAAATCCCCATCGAGAACGAGACAATCCGGGCGATGGACCTTCGCCAGATCAAGCTCAAGAACGAGGATTTCGGGATGATGACCTACGATCCCGCATTCCTCAATACAGCCGCCTGCAAGAGCAGCATCACCTACATCGACGGCGACAAGGGGATCCTCCGGTATCGCGGATATCCGATCGAACAATTGGCGGAAAAAAGCAACTACCTCGAGGTGGCGTACCTCCTGATTTACGGAGAGCTCCCCACAAAGTCCCAGTACGAGCAGTGGACGAATCATATCGTCATGCACACGCTGATTCACGAGAACATCAAGAAGTTCGTGGACGGGTTCCATTACGACGCCCATCCGATGGGAATGCTGATCAGCGCCGTGGGGGCCCTTTCGACGTTCTACACCGATGCGAAGGATATCAGCGACCCCGAATCGAGGAAGAGGCAGATTTTCCGGCTCGTCGGCAAAATGCCTACGCTTGCGGCCTTCGCGTTCCGCCACAGCGTCGGCAGGCCGTACGTCTATCCCGATAACGATCTGACCTATGCGGGAAACCTGCTCAACATGTTGTTCAAGATGACGGAACTGAAGTACAAGGTCGACCCCGTCCTGGAACACGCGCTCGATGTCCTCTTTATTCTCCATGCCGACCACGAGCAGAATTGCAGCACCAGCGCCATGCGAAGCGTCGGAAGCTCGCAGGTTGACCCGTTCTCCGCCACCGCGGCCGCCGCATCCGCCCTCTACGGCCCTTTGCACGGCGGCGCGAACGAGGCCGTGCTGCTGATGCTCGACGAAATCGGCTCGAAGCATAACGTCCCCGGGTTCATCAAGTCGGTGAAAGAGGGAAAGGGGCGCCTGATGGGTTTCGGCCACCGCGTGTACAAGAACTACGATCCGAGGGCGAAGGTCATCAAGAAGCTCGCCGACGAGGTGTTCGAGGTCACGGGACGAAACCCGAAGCTCGACATCGCCCTCGAGCTCGAGCACATCGCGCTCCAGGACGAGTACTTCATCAAGCGGAAACTCTACCCGAACGTCGATTTCTACTCCGGATTGATTTACCAGGCGATGGGCTTCCCGGTCGAGATGTTTCCGGTCTTGTTCGCCATCGGCAGGACTTCGGGGTGGGTGGCGCAATGGGAGGAGATGCTGCTCGATCCGGAGCAGAAGATCGCGAGGCCCCGTCAGATCTACCTCGGTCCGGGCATGCGGGACTATGTGATGATGGGAAAGCGTACCGAAGAAAAAAAATCGTAGCTCAAACCGCGGGCTGAGAGCCCAGGGCGGGTGTTGAGCTCCGGCGCCGGCTATCAGGCAGTGCCATCTCAATGAGCGACACCTTTATTCTCGTTCTCTTCATCGTTGTCGTTCTGGTGATGCTGGCTCTCGATCTCGGCGTCTTCCAGAAGCGGCCGCATTTTCCGTCCATGAAGGAGGCGGCAATCTGGACGGCGGTCTGGTTCCTCCTGGCGATGCTCTTCTGCCTCTTCATCTGGCTCAACCAGGGGAGCGGCAAAGCCTTCGAGTATCTCACCGGCTATCTCGTCGAAGAAGCGCTCTCCGTCGACAATGTCTTCGTCTTCATCGTGATCCTCACCTATTTCGCTGTGCCGAAGGAGGTGCATCACGCCGTCCTCTTCTGGGGAGTGCTGAGCGCGATCGTGTTCCGGGCCGTTTTTATCCTCCTCGGATCGGCGCTCGTCACCCAATTCCACTGGATCCTCTATCTCCTCGGCGCGTTCCTGATCGTCACGGCGGTGAAGCTCGCCATTCAGCGCGACACGCAGGTTGACCCCGAGCGCAACCCCCTGATCCGCCTCGCCCGGAGGTTTTTCCCCGTCACCCGGGAGTACGCGGGAAAGAAATTCTTCGTCAGGACCGGAGGGAAGCGGAGCATGACGCCGCTCTTTCTCGTCCTCCTGACGATTGAAACGACAGACATCGCGTTCGCCACCGATTCGATCCCGGCGATTTTTGCCATTACGAGAGACGCGTTCATCATCTTCACGTCGAACATCTTCGCCGTCCTCGGTCTGCGTTCGCTCTATTTCCTCGTCGCGGGATTCATGGGGCAATTCCGGTTTCTCAAGTACGGACTCTCCGCCGTCCTGGCGTTCATCGGTGCGAAGATGCTTCTCGAGCGGTGGGTTCAGGTGCCGATCCACGTCTCCCTCCTGATCATCTTCTTTCTGCTGTCGGTCGCCATAGTGGCGTCACTCCTCCGGCCCGAAAAGAATGCTTCTGCGGTGAAACCGTGAACTATCACCCTTGGCATCCTGACCACTTGAAATGTCATCCTGAGCGTGGGAGTTGTCATCCTGAGCGAAGCGAAGGATCTCCCCGCTTCGTGGACCGGGATCCTTCGGTCGCTACGCTCCCTCAGGATGACAGGATGGGGAACCCATGAAATTCCTGACCGACGGCATCTCGATTGAATATGAAGTCTCCGGGCCCCGGGCCGGCCTGCCGGTCGTCTTTGTCCACGGCTTTCCGTTCGACCGCCGCATGTGGATGCCCCAGCTGGAGGCCCTCAAGGAACAATATTATGCCGTCACGTACGATATTCGCGGCTTCGGGGCGAGCGACGCGGGAGACGGGCAGTATTCGGTCGAATATTTTGTGGACGACCTGATCGGCCTGCTCGACCATCTCAAGATCCCGAAAGCCGTCGTGGCCGGACTCTCGATGGGGGGATACATCGCTCTCCGCGCTATCGAACGGCACCCGGACCGGTTCAGGGGAGTGATCCTCGCCGATACGAGAAGCGAGCCGGACACGAATGAAGGGAAAGTCAACCGGGCGGCCCAGGCCCGGTCCGTGAAGAGGGACGGCATGAAGAAGTTCGCCGACGCCTTTCTCCGCGCGGCGTTTCACCCCGAAACTCCGGAACGGCTCCCGGAGGTGGTGCGGGGGATCCGCCAGGTGATCGAACAGACATCGCCCGTCGCTGCAGCCGGGACGCTCCTCGCGCTCGCAGCCCGCACCGACACCACCCCATTGCTCTTCACGCTCACCATCCCGGCGCTCATTCTCGTCGGTCAGAACGACACCATCACCCCGCCGGCCGCGTCGAGCGCCATGCGGGAAAAAATACCCGGCGCGGAGCTTCACATCATTTCCCGCGCTGGACACCTGAGCAACCTGGAAAACGCCGAAGAGTTCAACCGCCACCTCCTGCATTTTCTCGCCTGGCTGAAATGACGCTCGAGCATCCGGCCGGACTCGCCCGCGCCATGGGCCGGTGGGATCTGATCGCGCTGACGATCGACAGCATCCTCGGAGCCGGAATTTTCTTTCTCCCGGCGGTGATCGCGGGCCTCCTCGGGCCCCTCAGCCCGTACGCCTGCATCGCCTGCGCCGTTGTGACACTCACATTCGTCTTGTCGTTTGCGGAGGCATCGAGCCGGTTCGAATCAGGCGGAGGACCCTACCGGTACGCCTATCATGCGTTCGGGCCATTCGCAGGGTTCCAGGTGGGCTGGATCGTCTATCTTACCCGGTTGGCTGGGACAGCGGCAAGTTTCGGGCTCTTTACGCTCTATCTCGGATATTTTATCCCCGGGATGAACGCACCGGCCGTTCGGTTGGGAGTGTTTCTGCTTCTCACGGCGGTTCTCACCTTCATCAACGTGCGGGGTGTTCGGTACGGCGCCCTCACTGTCGACTTCATCACCATCGCAAAGGTCCTCCCGCTTGTACTCGTCGTCGTGGTGGGCCTATTTTTCATCCAGGGGAAAAACCTCGCCGTGGAGACCGTTCCTCCGGCCGAAAGCTTCATGCGCTCGCTCTTCCTGCTGACGTTCGCCTTCGGAGGATTTGAAATCATGACGATCCCGTCGGGCGAGGCCGTCGATCCCCGTTCCAATGTGCCGAGGGCCCTGATCGCCGGAGTGTTCGTCGTCGCCGCCGTCTACTTCCTTCTCCAGCTCGTCGCCACGGGGGTCCTCCCCGGCCTGGCCTCGGAAGAACGGCCGATCGCCGCGCTTGCGGCCGCGGTCATGGGGCCGGCCGGCGCCCGGGTGATTGCCGCGGGGGCGGTGATCTCGACATTGGGACTCATCGGAGGCAACATCCTCGGCGCGCCACGCCTCACGTTCGCGCTTGCCGAGAACAACCAGCTCCCTTCGATCTTTCGCCACGTCCATCCGGTCTACAAAACGCCCGATGCCTCCATTTACATTTATGCGGGAATGGTTTTTCTTCTGGCAGCACTTTCCGATTTTGTGACGCTCGCGGCTATCAGCATCGTCTCGCGCCTGCTATTCTACATCAGCACCTCCGCTTCCGTGCTCGCATTCCGGAAAGAGAGCCGCGCCCCCTTTACGATCCCCTTCGGGCCCGCGATACCGCTGCTGGGAATCCTCTTTGCCTGCGCCCTGTTGAAATTTACCAGGCCCGAGGAATTATATTATACGATCGGCGGGATCGCCGCGGGAACCTTCCTGTATTTCATTGTGAGGAGGAAACATCGCTAACGAAGCGGCGGCCCGGCCCGGGAAAACGATTCTCATCGTCTCCGCGACGGTCGGGGCGGGCCATGTGCGCGCCGGGGAGGCGCTGGCCGCGGCGGCGGAGTCCCTCTCCGTGCCGGTCACGATCAGCCATCAGGACATACTCGATTTTACCTTCCCGCTCTTCCGGAAACTCTACAGCAAAAGCTACTATGCCGTGGTGCGCCGCTCGCCCGAACTCTGGGGATACCTTTACAAGCGGTCGGAGCGGACAGCGCCCCGGAAGAGCAAGGCCGGTCTGATGCGCCTGTTCGATCATTTCAACTACAAGAAGTATCTCGCCCGATTGGACTCGCTGAAGCCCGATGCGGTCATCTGCACCCACTTCCTCCCGTACGTTGCGATCGAAGAGAAGATCATGCGCGACTCATGGCGGATCCCGTTTTTTGCGGTGACGACCGATTATGATGTGCATTCCCTCTGGATCAGCCGGGCCATACGGCGCTTTTACGCCGCGACCGACGAGGCGGCGTGGACGATTCTGGCACACGACGTTCCGGAGAGCAGGACCTGCGTCTCCGGCATACCGGTCATGCCGCAGTTCAGATCGCCCGCGAAGCGGCTGGATGCCCGCAGGAAACTGGAGCTGCAGCCCAAGTTGTTCACGATTCTGATTCTCTCCGGAGGGTACGGGGTGGGAGTGATCGATGAGCTGGTCCCTTCCATTGCGCAGTTTCTCTCAACCAGGGGCCACCGGAGATTTCAGCTGTTGGTCGTCTGCGGAAAGAACCCGGAGCTCTATGCGAAGCTGAACCGGATTTCCTTCCCACCGAATGTCGATGTGAAGCTCTACCAATTCATTCCGTTTGTCGATCTTGCGATGGCCTCCTCCGACCTTCTCATCACGAAGGCGGGCGGACTGACCGTCAGCGAAGCGCTCGCCAGCCATCTTCCGATGGTGATCCTCGATCCGTTCCCGGGCCAGGAAGGCCGGAATGCGGAGTACGTCGTCGAACAGGGCGCGGCTCTTACCGCAACGGGTTTCTCGAACCTCTATTTCAAGCTCGACAGGCTGATCGAACAGCCGGCGCTTCTTGCCGCCATGAAGCGCCGCGCCCGCGCGATCGCCAGGCCCCACGCCGCCACAGCCATCCTCGAGGACGTGCTCGGACAAATCTGAAACGATTGGTTGTTCTCGTTCCCACGCTCTGCGTGGGAACGCATACTTCGGCGCTCTGCGCCGAAACTCGGCCGGGACGCAGAGGCGGAGGCGTTAGACTGCACGCGACCTGAAGGTCGCGCCTACCGATGCCTCGGGCTTGGGGTCGTCACGCGACCTGAAGGTCGCGCCTACCGATCCCTCGGGCTTTGGTAGGCGCAGGCTTTAGCCTGCGTTAGACGGAACGCGACCTGAAGGTCGCGGCTACCGATGCCTCGGGCTTTGGTAGCCGCAGGCTTTAGCCTGCGGTCTTTCAGTTCGGCAGCTGAAGTTCATTCACTCCCCCCAGTTGAACTTGCCCGGCAGGATCGTTACATTTGACTGACTTCCGGAACGAATTCGAGGAATCCTTATGCACACGACAGAAGAATCACATTTCGCCCCTCAAACCGAGACCGGCCCGCGCGATTTCAAACGGCTTCGGCGGACACGGATGACCGCGGTTCTCCGGTCGATGGTCCGTGAAACCGAACTCTCGAAAGCCGACTTCATTTATCCCCTCTTCGCCTGCCCGGGGGCGAACGTCCGGAAGGAAGTCTCCTCGATGCCCGGAGTGTTCCAGATGTCGGTCGATCAGATCGTCCGCGAATGCCACGAGGTGCACGCCCTCGGCATCCCCGCGGTGATCCTCTTCGGCATTCCGGAGCAGAAGGACGATGTCGGAAGCGAGGCGTACGACGAGCTCGGGATCGTGCAGCGGGCGATTCACGCGATCAAGAAGGATGTGCCCGATCTCTTTGTCATCACCGATGTCTGTCTCTGCGAATACACATCCCACGGGCACTGCGGTATTGTCCGCGGCACCGAGATCATGAACGATGAATCGATCGATCTCCTGGCCCGGGAAGCTCTCACGCATGCCCAGGCGGGCGCCGATATGGTCGCTCCCTCCGACATGTTCGACGGGCGTGTGCAGGCGATCCGCCGGATCCTGGACGAGAACGACTTCCGCTCCCTGCCGATCATGTCCTATGCGGCGAAATATGCCTCCGGCTTCTACGGACCGTTCCGGGAAGCAGCGGAGAGCACGCCGAAATTCGGAGACCGCCGCTCGCACCAGATGGATCCCGCAAATTCGGACGAGGCGTTGCGCGAGGTTCAGGCCGATATCGACGAGGGCGCCGATATCGTCATGGTCAAGCCCGCGATGCCCTACCTCGACATCATCCGCCGCGTGAAGGACACATTCGGGATGCCGACCGCCGCCTACAATGTCAGCGGCGAGTATTCGATGGTGAAAGCGGCAGGTAGGCTCGGCTGGATCGACGAACAACGCGTGATGATGGAGATGCTCACGGGCATTAAGCGCGCCGGTGCGGATCTCATACTGACCTACTTCGCCAAGGACGCCGCAAAACTTCTGTGACCCCTTCATTGTCATCCTGAGCACATTCGCGTCGCTCAGTGTAAACTTCGCGAAGGATCTCCCCAGTTAGGTAGCCGCAGCCTTTAGGCTGCGGGATCCTTCGGTCGCTTCGCTTCCTCAGGATGACAAATTCAACAAGTAATGAAAACGACCAAGTCCGACAAGTTGTTTAAACGAGCCAAGAACGTCCTCCCCGGGGGCGTCAACTCACCCGTACGCGCATTCAAGTCGGTCGGATTGAACCCCCTCTTCATCGCCCGGGCGAAGAATGCCTCGCTCTGGGATGCCGACGGAAACAAGTTCATCGATTATGTGGGTTCCTGGGGACCGATGATCCTGGGCCATGCCCATCCTCCCGTGATCCGGGCGGTTCAGCGCGCTGCCAAACAGGGAACCAGCTTCGGGGCCCCGACCGAGGCCGAAGTAATGCTCGCCGAGCTTGTCACAAAGAATATGCCCTCTGTCCAGATGGTCCGGATGGTGAACTCCGGGACGGAAGCCACGATGAGCGCAATCCGCCTCGCGCGCGCTTTCACGGGGAGAGCGAAGATTCTGAAGTTTGAAGGATGTTACCACGGCCACGCCGACGCGTTTCTCATCAAGGCGGGCTCCGGCGCGCTGACGCACGGGACCCCCGACAGCCCGGGCGTCACGACGGGCGTCGCCGCGGATACGCTGAATGCCCGGTTCAACGACATCGGGTCCGTCAGGGAGCATGCCCGGCTTCACCGAGGATCGATCGCGGCAATCATCGTTGAGCCGGTCGTCGGAAACATGGGATGCGTACCGCCCGCTCCGGGGTTCCTCGGGGAGCTGCGCGCCCTGTGTGACGCCGAGGGAATCGTATTGATTTTCGATGAGGTGATGACAGGATTCCGCGTGGCCCCCGGCGGGGCGCAGGAGCGATTCAAGATCCGGCCCGATTTGACCACGCTCGGCAAGATCATCGGGGGAGGATTGCCGGTCGGCGCGTACGGAGGGCGGCGCGACCTTATGGAAATGGTTTCCCCCTCCGGGCCAGTCTACCAGGCCGGCACCCTCTCCGGAAATCCCCTGGCGATGGCGGCGGGAAACGCAATGCTTTCGATTCTCTCCCGCCAGCGGTCGATCTACGCGAAGCTCGAGCAAAGGGGAGCGCATCTGGAATCCGGAATTCGCAGGATCTTCGAATCGCTGGGTGTGGGGTATCAATTGAACCGTGTCGGCTCGATGTTTACGATTTTCTTCACCGAACGAAAGGTCGTGGACTACGACACGGCCAAATGCTCCGACACCGGCCGCTTCTCAACATTCTTCCGCGCGATGCTCGAGCGCGGCGTCTATCTCCCCCCTTCCCAGTTCGAGGCGGCGTTCATCTCAGCTGCGCATACGGAGGCCGATATCGAGCGGACGCTCAAGGCGTGCAAGTACGCGCTTTCCAAAGTCCTTTCCTCCCGGTAGCCGCAGCCTTCAGGCTGCGTTAACAAGAAATGCCATCCCGCCTCGAAGGCAGGATGGCATTTCCGGATACCTTTGACCGCTGGTCTAGCCGATCGTTCCCGATAGTTGAACGTCCGCCGGATTTCCGTTGGGGCTCGTGACCTTGATAACGACAGTCACGGGAACCTGTGATGGAACTCCGCCGATCGTCTGATCCACCACGCGGAATGAGAACTGAGTCGATCCCACACCCCGCGCCTGCACATCCCCCAGCGTCACATCCACATCCCCGTTCGCGACCAGATTGATCTGCGAATTCGGGGGCGGCGTGTACTGAAGCGTGACGGTGATGTGTGTGGTCGCCGAAAGCGGGTTCCCGTTCTCATCCGAGACCGTAAACGTGATCGGGACGGAAGCTCCGCCGCGTGCCACTGCGAATGAAAGCGGATTTACGTTCGAAATCTGCGAGATCCCCGAGAACAAGATCAGCCCGGAGGAACTGACTGTCGCCGCGTTCTCGCCGATCGTCGTAGCGGTTATCCGGCCAAAACCGATCCCGGCAAAGGGGTCGACCGGCCGCGGATTGCCGCTGTAGACTAACACTCTCGCATGGCTCGTGACGTCGGTGAATCCCGAAGCATCGATGAGCCCGCCGGTTGTGCTGAAATAGACGGCGGTTCCGACCTTGACGGGATTGCTGTATTTATCGCCGACCTGAACGAGGACTCCGTCCGTGTGATTCACCCAATCCCAACCCGGGAAGTTGAACTGGTCGAATCCGATCGTGAAGTGCGCCTGATCGGGGAGTCCGGCGTTGACCGTGATGATGACAGGCGTCGAGGAGATGATCGCCCCGTCGGAATTTCGCCTGAGTGTCGCGGAAAACTGGATGACACCCGAAACGGTTCCGCTATTGACGGTCGTCGAGACCCTTCCGGAAGCGTTCGTTTGTGCGGTCGCCGGGGAGACGTAGGCCCCGCCGCCGACGGGAGCTCCGGTGATGGAGAACTGCACCGTATCCCTGTGGTCGAAGTCGATCGGGAATCCGAGCGAATCCCGGACTTCCCACGTAAGGATCGTCGCTTCGGTGCCGCCCACTCCGTAGACCGAAATCTGGTTCGACGACATCCCGATGAACGCGATTGAATGCGCGCTTCCGGTCGCCGACGAATCCCGGACGCCGGTCGTCGTGTCGCGGTCCATCGTAAAGGTCTGTGAAAGCGCCTGGCCCGCCGGAACGGAGAAGTTGAACGCCTGCGACGAATACCCCGGTTTGTCGAGCTTCAGGAGGCCCGAGATCGAGGAGAGCCCCTGGAGATCGATCGTGAAGGAGAATTCACCCGCCACCGACGTCAGGACGCTGTCCACGACGAGGTTCGTGACGATCGTGACCTTCGCGTTGTTGAGCGGGAGGTTCGACTGGCTGTCAAGGACCCTTCCCAGCACCTGCGCGACCGTCGATGCCACATCCACGCTCATCAAGACGCCGCCCAGATTGGTCGTCCGTCCTTTGTGGAGCACGACTCTTATCTGCTTCGTCTTATAACCGTCATGGAACGCCGTAATCGTCACGGGCAGGGAGTCGCGGTCCACCAAATCCGCATAGATCTGGAACGATCCGTCAATGGGGGTCGTCGCGGCATCGGTCACGCCCGGCAGCGCCACGAGAATGTTCGTGTTGCGGAGCGGATAGAGCGTGACGCTGTCCCGCACCACACCGACGATGGTGGCGGAGGTGGAAAGATCCACCGTGAGTCCAACATCGATCGTGGTGTCCTTCGCTACCCCGAATTCCAGCGACCTGTTGATATAGCCGTTCTTGTGGACATTCAGGATCGCGTCCGCGACCTCATTGGCGGCCAGGTCGATTTCAAACCGGAACACCCCATCCGTGCCGGTTGTCACCGAGTTCGTCACCCCGGCAACCGTGAGGGAAACGCTCGCGTTGGCGAGGACCGAGTTTGTACTGACGTCGTGCACAAAACCCGTCAGGTGGGCCGTCGACGCCGTCGGCTTTCCGCCCGGCGTCCCCGTCGGGGGGAGATCCTCGCAGTTCCACAATCCGAAGATCAGGGAGACTGAGGCGAGTACAAGTATGAGTCTGGAGGTCATATTTAATTTCCCTTGGTATATAAAAGTCGTTGTCTTAGGTTCGCCATTGGGTGGTCATTTCTTGTCGATTTCTCTGTCGTACTCTTTCTTCTTATCCCTCAGGAGCTCCTGCTCGGTCTTGTGGGCGGAGATCCTGCCCCGGAGCGGCTGAAGGAGTTCCGCCTTCAGAAGGACGATCAGCTCGTTCTTCGTCTTGACCTTGCTCTCAGACCCGAACACATACCGGAGCCCGAGGAACCACCAGGGCAGATCCTTCAGGAAGGGTATTCCCTCCCTTGTTTCCACGTCGGTCGTATTAAAGAGGCCGCCGATCACGGTTTCCTCGCCGTCGTAGAGGAGCGTTCTGGTGTTGACATTCGTCTTGTTGATTTCCGGTCCAGGGGCCACATCGCTCTGTTCGATCGTCAGATCGAGATAGATGAAATCGGTATCCGACTGCGTGTAGAGGGTCGGGGTGACGTCGATGATGGTACCCGTCGATATCTGCTGGTTGACGGTATTGCCCGCGACATCCCTCGTCTGGATATAGATGTCCTTGCCAACCTGGATTCTTCCCTTCTTGCCGTCGCGGACGACGACTTCGGGGCTCGTGATCACTTCTCCAAGTGAGTTCTGGCCAAAGAACTTGACGAGAGCGTCAATATTCGCAAAGGTGAATGAAGGCGGAGATTGAATCACGCCGATGAACTTGTCGAGCGAAGGGCCGCTTCCCCCCGCGCCGCCGGCTCCGGCTGCTCCCCCCGCCGCCTGGGCCGGGGGTACATGGGAGGTCGTGTCGCCCTTGTTAATCCCCGAGGCGATATATCCGGTGAGGGCGGGTTCCTTCGGCTTTGACCGGAAGAAATTCCAGCTGATGCCGTAATCCTGAAGTTTCGACAGGCTTGTGGTGAAAAAGACCGCGGAGATTCTGATGTCCCGGCTTTGCAGCGTCGGCGGCGGTTCGGTCAGGGGTTGTCCGGGACGCTGCTGGCTCTCGGCGACGGTCGTCGCGCCTTCCGGCAGAATCTGGATATATTCCGATTCCTCGACGACCTGCAAATGGTTGAACCGGCAGATTTTGTCGAGAGCGTCGCGCCAGTGCTCATTCACGATATAGACACCGATCGGGTTCTTGTGCTTCCCGGGATCGATGATGATCTTTCCTGCGTATTGCTTGCTCAGCTCGCCGATCACAAGGAGTGCCTGGTCCATGCGCATCGTCGAATCAAGCGAGACAATTTCCTGCGGATTCACATACCCCTTGGTTTTTATCCGCGTATCGCGCGATTGCGGGAGCGCGATCTGAACGAACAGCAGGGACAGCAGGAACGATACCAGAATGAATGCCTTTTTCATGAATACTCCGTTGTTTGTTCTATTTAACCGATTGACCAACACGAATTCTGAGTTCATACCGCTCCGCCACTCCGCCCTTATTGAGGAGGCACTCGATCTTCCCCTCGTTCGGGAGGATCCTCGTGACGTAGCCCAGGTACACTTTATCGCCCTCTTCGAGGATCCGCGATTTTTGATTCTGATCGACAATGAATGCTTTACCCGGTATCACCGCCTTCAGATCCGACCGCTCAATCTCGATCTCGTTCGCCTGCGGCGGCGGGATCTCGTGGAAGATCAGCGGGTAGAAGGGGTTCGAAGTCAGCGTCAACGGCGTTGCGGTCACCTGACCCGGCGCGTTGTTCAATTCGGGTATGGAGGAATAATAGGATTCAAGCTCCATCTCGAAGAGGACCAGGATTTTGGTTTCCGCGGTCACCTTGTCCTTGGCCTCATACCCTCTCAGGCTCAGGTTTGAAATCTTCATCAGCCGGCGCCCGTTTTCCGCGTACCAGATGAACCGGTAGATATTATTGAACGGCGCCTCACCCTTGAGCGTATAAACGTTATACCCGTAGGTGCCGAAATCCCGGGGCCCGACGTACGTAAGATCCATCTTCACCTCGCCGCTCACGTCGATCGTGCGGTTCAGGTAGCCGTAGGTCTCGCCCGTGACGTCTTTCGGGGGAACATCCTTGTTGCGGGTCTCCCACCGTTTCTTCATGTCGGCCAGCTGGGCCGCCGTCTGGTTGTACTGGTTGGCGAGATCGGGCGTGTTCTGAAGATCGACCTCGAGTTTCCTGATCTCCGCGTTGATGGCCGTCAGGCTTCTCGGCAGGTAGATCGCCGTCACGTAAAATCCGACCAGGAGAAGGAGCAGGAGGACGGAACCCAGGACAATCGTATTTCGAATCGTATATGACACGTTTATCTCCGGTTTATTGGAATCAGTTCCATTGCTGTTACTGAGTGCCGCCAGCCGCCGGCGGCGTTTTTTCCTGCTGCGGCGGAACCGAGATGATGAAGCTGTAGACCGAAGGCGATTTTTCCCGAATCTCCTTCACTTCCACCTTCGTGAGGGTCGCGTTATCGAACAGGGCCGCGATCCTGGGAATGCGCGCGCGGTAGAGGGTGAACCCCGTAATGCTCATCGCTCCGGCGCCGAGAGACTTGACTTCCGTGATCCAGACCGCTCCCAGGTCTTCGACACCCTTCGTCAGCTGGGCAAGCATCCTGTTCCAACGGTCGCTTCCCGGGACAAGCGAGTCGTAAACGGCGAGCGCGGTGTTATACCTGCCGATTTGTTCGTTCAGGCTGGCGATTGCGACTTTCAGCTTTTCGTTCTCAGCCACCTTGTCCTGCAGCTGGCTCAGCGTGGCCTTCCGGGTCGACACCTCCTTCTGCACCGTGCCGTACTGGGACGTGAAATAGAAGGTGCTCAGAAACACCAGGGCGAGAAGTATCTGGCCGTGCCACGCAAGCTTAAACGTCCGTTGCCCCTCGCGGACCGATTCCGGCAGGAGGTTGACCGGATAGAACCCCGGATGATCGTCATCGAGGAGTTTCCACGCCGTGGCGATCGCGACGGCATACTCCGGGATCTGTTCCTGCATTTCGGCCGACAAGCTGGTCGTATCGAGATACGGAACCCGCATGTACTGGACGTCGACCTCCGGCAGTTGTTCCCGGATGAACTTATCGAGATCGATCCGCCGGCTCTCCCCCGCCAGGAGGATCTTGTCGATGCGGGGAATGCCCATGTTATCCTGCTCGAGAAGCAGGCGGCTGTAGATCGTGTTCTGGATGTTCGGGGAATCGTGGCCCTCGCCGAGCAACGGCGCAAAATGGAAGAACTCCGAACCCCTCATGAAGATCAGGCGCGTGAACTCGACCCCGACGTACACGATCGTCGTGATTTCGTCGGCGGCAAACCCGTAGTTGGCGCGCGCAAGGTTCATCAAGGCGACATCGGCGATCTCGATCAGCGCGATGCGCGGAAGCCGCTTCCCGAGGAAGGGCTTGATATCCTGGAGGGTATTGAGCATCGTCGCGCCGTTTTCGCGCACAACGCAGACAAGATTCTTTTCGGCGGAATGGAAGAAATCGATCGAATCGAGCGACGGCTGCACCGCCCGGACGTTCCTCAGCTCGTCGACCGCCCGTTGTTTCAGTTTCTTTCCGGCGAGCCCGAAGTCGCTCTCGAGCACATGATAATAGATGCTCGGCTCGGAGATCGCATATCCCAAAACGTAACTTGCGGCCGGGTACTTCGAGAGGAGCCCGACGAGCACGCTGTTGTTGTCGATGGCAAGGGTTTCGCCCCCTTCTCCGCTGGAGGGAAGAGCGAAGGTGTCCATCGATTCCCCGAGCGTGTCGAGCTCTGCGGTCGCGGTATGACGTTCCTCGAGCTTGGTCGCAAGCTGCGCGGTTTGGACTTCATCCAGCACAACGGTCCCGCGCTTGAGAGAGAGCTTCGCAAATTTGAGTTCCAGGCCGTCCACAAACAGCCCGATGGCACTATTTCTATTTCCCCTCAGTGACGCCATAGATGTGCTTATCCTTGTGAATAATCAGAAATCAATTTCCCTGCGGAACAAGGTTCAGAATCTGCTGCAGCCTCCTCTTGTTGTTCGCGAAATTCATCGCCGTCTCGAGCGAAATGCGTTTCGCCAGATACAGGCGTTTCAGGTCCTGCTCCATCGTCGTCATGCCCTGCTCGGACGATTCCGACATCATCTGATAAATTTCCCCGGTGTTGTTGTTCTTGATCGCCGCCTTCACCGACGGAGTCGCGATCATGACTTCCTTCGCGAGGACGCGGCGCTTGTCGAGGCTCGGGATCAGCTTCTGGGAGATCACCGCCACGATCACGTCCGCCAGCCGGTTCCTCACGCGTTCCTGTTCGATCGGGGGAATTTCTCCGATGATACGGTCGATGCTTTCCACCGCGGAAGAGGTGTGAAGCGTCGAGAACACCTTGTGACCGCTATCGGTGATTTCCAGCGCGGTAAGGATCGTGTCCGGGTCGCGCAACTCGCCGATGATGATGATGTCGGGATCCTGGCGGAGGGACTGGACGGCGCCCTCCTTAAAAGAAAGCACGTCGCGCCCGACTTCCCGGTGCCGGATGATGCAGCGGTCGGGTTTGTGCACGAATTCGACCGGCGACGCGATGATCACGCAATGGGCGTCAATCGAGTGGTTGTTCAGATCGAGAATGCTGTCGAGCGTCGAGCTCTTGCCCGAACCGGTGATCCCGGTGACGAGAATGAGGCCTTCCTTCGTGTGGGCGAGGCTGACGATCCGGGTGACGTTGGGATGCAGTTCGAGACTCTTGTAGGGCCTCACCGCGTTGTTGATCGCACGCATGTTGAGGCCGAGCTGATCGAGGTCGAAATAGGCGTCGGCGCGGAAACGGTAATAGTTCTCGCCCTGGACGATCGAATAGGAGAAATCGAGATTCCTGTTTTCGTAGAGGTACTGGCGCTGCCGTTCCAGCATGATGCTCTGGATAAGCACGTTGACCTCGTCGAACGTGAGGGCTGGAAGCGAGGGATCGGGCTTCTTCACGCCATGGATCCTGTACCATATCTGGCCCCGGGTCCCGGTGCCCCCGAGGTCGATGTCCGAGGCCGTTATTTCGGACATCCGCAGGAGAAATCCGTCGAACATCCGCTTGATCAGGGTGCGCTCTTCCTGCGATTCCCTTGTCGCCAGGTCCCCGATCAGCATCTGTCGTTCCACCCCGTAAGCCGTCTCCGGGATGTTGCGGACAATTTCTCTCAGTATGGAGATTGCTTCTTCCATTCGCGATTTTCTCGTTCAGGCAATGATTTAAAGTTATCCTTTAGATATCTTATATTACCTTCTTGTTAACAGCGTGTCGAATATAGGCAAAAATTACGCCCTTGTCAATAGCCCGACCCAAAAAAGGGTAAAACGTGTGCCAAGGGACACAAAAGCCCAAAAAAATGCCCTGGATAAGGTTTTTTCGGTATTCAGGGCATTTTTCCTGCTTCGGAAGCAGGCGCTCAGGGCTTACGATCCGGATTTACTCATACCAGTACATAACCCTGTAAGCCTGCAGTTTATTAATGTATTTGGCCAATTCGAGGGCATCCTTGCTGTAGCTGACGTTACTGCTCCCCTTCATGGTGAACTGGCTGCCGCTTGATCCTCCCATGAGCACACCGCCAACCACCGTCGGGGTGCCGGTACCGAACTGGAGATCAATCGTAGCGTCGTTATAGGCGATGAGGAGTCCGTGAAAGACGAATGTCCCGGACATTGAAATCTTTCCCGAAACGACCAGAATTCCCCAACCTTCGATATTTCCCTGGAAGTTGACCGCCCCGGTGCAATAAACGACCGCGGGCGTATTCACCGACCCCCATGTCATATTGCTGCCGTAGGAACCGCTGGTAAACGTATAGTCTGCTGCATTTATGTAATCGCCGACGAACTGCGAAGGGTCGGTCATGGTGCTATCGCGCACCACGTCCACCGTCCCATCGATTTTGTTGCTGTAGGTGAGAACCTTTGATGTATCCCCGGGGGTGATGACTCCAACCCCTGGCTTGTCGTTGCTACTCGGCGCGAGGAGGTTCCCGGCGATATCGTGGTTATGGCCGTCGATGGAAGCGCCTCCGGTCATGCTGAATCCGACATTCGTAGCATTAAGACCTACCGCCTCGTTCACGATCGGGAACGGGATGGGCTGCCGCCTGAGACGGACATTCATGGTGCGGGTCGTATCGATATATTTGGATTTACTCCAGATATCGACCGTGTCCAGAAACGCAGGATTGGCGAGTTTTATACTGACCGAACAAACCCCTGACATTACGTTCACGACCATCATCGGAGTCCCGAGGCGGTTCATCGGACCGATGATCGAGGTGTCATTCCTGTCGAGCGCACGGAGCATCATGTTGACACCGGTATGCGCAATATTTCGCGCATTCGCATACTTGTCGAATCCCGCCACATTCTCCGTCAACCCTCTATTCGATTGGTTGAGCGTGTACCCGACGATCCCCACCGTCATCGATAGCCCGAGAACAATCACGATCGCTAGTCTTCCCATGTCTGCTTCCCCCGATTAGAGGTTTCTTGGATAGATCCGTTTTTGATAATACGTGGACACATAGCTCGATCCACCCGACCGCGTCGTGTCGAACGGCGTCGGGCTCTGGAGCGTCAGGTAGACCCGGATCGCCTTGATGCTGTCCAAATTGCTGCCCGTGACGGGCGCTGCCAGGAGCGAGTCTCTCGAATTATAGTACGACAGGACGAACCTGGTGACGCTGAAATTGATGAACACCTTTGTCGTGTTCTCAAAGCGGTACAGCGACTTGTCCGCCGGATTCGGTGAAGAGGTCACCAGCCCTCCGAGATCGTACTCGATGCTATCCCGCCTGCCGGCGATGTTAAACAGGTTCGTATAGAATTTTATTTTCGAAGTGTCCGCGAATGCGATGGCTCCCGGCTTTGAGACGGCGTAGCCGGCTTTATACAGATCGAACTCCAGAATCCGGGCGAGCTGAATCGATTGAGTCTGAAGATTCAGATCCGTTAAGCCCTTGTAAGTCTCGTTACTCATGTTGATGTTGATACCCATGACCATCAGCATGAGCATGCCGACAAGGACGATCGACCCGATAATATCCATCAATACTGACATCTGTTCACCTCACGTTTTCCACGGTTCACAAAAAGCAATCCCTCTCTTCGAAAAAAAATCAAGCGGTCAAAAATATCGCCGGTACACGGCCACGTCCGTAACCTGCAAGTAATACTTCCCCGTCCATTGGTTGTACGGAACCGAAGACGGATACATGTTCGGGTGCCGTATCGTGACCACCACTTTCTTAAAGAATGTCTGCGGGGTCGATTTCACGCTCGGATCCAATTCGGTGACATAGTAGACGCTATCGATGATGCTGAACGTCCCCATGGCACTCGTAAAGGCAAGACGCTTGTATCCGTTGTAATCGTCCACGTCGTTATAATACTTGAGCGACTTGAACGGAGTCGCGGTATCCGGCGGTTCCGGCAACGGGACATTGGTCGCTTCCGTTCCGTTCGGCCCGAAACTTCCGGTGGCGGTGAAACCGGTCGAGTCGAAGACCTTCGCCCCGTTCGCAACGGCCTGGTCGTACGCCTGCGTGAGGATCTCGTCCAGCATCGATTGACCGAGCGAGACGGCGTCGAGATGGGCCTCCACTTCAAGCATGGTGGCCGTCTTATTGACGAGCATGGAATTGATGGTGAGCGCGACAAGCGAGAGAAGCATCAACGCCCCCAGGACCAACAGCATTTGACCAGTGTTCATAGATTTCCAAAGTGTTGGCTTCAATCTACGACAGGATGGCCAATGCCGCAACGGGTTATGTGAGGGCGGTCAACCCCTGGGGGGGTAGTTGCGAAAACGCCTCCGGTTGAAGGCGAAAACGGAGGAATTCCGGGGGGTGGAAATGAAACGCGCTGAAGCGCGATTCTGTGGGCTATTCTTCGATCGTAGTGGAGACGATCTCTTCGAGCGTCGTGACTCCCTGCATCATCCGTTCCATACCGGAGCGCCGCAAGGTCCACATGCCGTCTTTCATCGCCTGCTGGCGGATGGCGTTTTCGTCGATTTCCTGGCCTGAACGGACGATGATCTGCTGGATATCCCTGCTAAAATACAATGCCTCGTGGATGGCCGCGCGTCCTTTCCAGCCCTGGTCGCACTTGTCGCACCCGACCGGCTCGAAGAAGGTCCCTTGCTGCAGCATCTGATCGGTAAACCCGAACTTCTGGTAAATCTCGATATCCTTGTCCGTCAGTTTCATCGGACGCTTGCAGAGGCCGCAGAGGGTCCGGATCAGCCGCTGGGCGACGACGATGTTGATGGCATAGGCGATGAGGAACGGCTCGACACCCATCTTGTACAACCTCGTCACAGCGCTCGGAGCGTCGTTTGTGTGAAGCGTCGAAAAGGTGAGATGTCCCGTGTTCGCGAGCTTGATGGCGATTTCTGCCGTGATCTTATCGCGCATTTCACCCACGAGCACAATATCGGGATCGTGACGCAAAATTCCCCTGATCGCCTGATCGAAATCCATTTTCGGACCGATCTTCAGCTGGCGCGCGCCCTTGATGATGTATTCCACAGGCTCCTCGACCGTCAGCACGTTCACCGTCGGATCGACCACCTGGTGAAGCGCCGCGATCAGCGTGGTGCTCTTTCCGCTTCCCGTGGGACCGGTGAGGATGACGATCCCCTGCGGCTTCGATATCGCCTTGTAGAAGTAGTCCTTTGCCGGACCCTGCAGACCCAGCTTGTTGAGGTCGGTGATCACCTTCCGGTTGTCGAGAACGCGGATGACGATGCTTTCGAACTTGTGCTTGATGTCCACGCCGACGATCGGCATGATCGAAACGCGGAACCGGATCTGGTACCCGTCGATCATCCTCTGGATGAATCCGTCCTGCGTCGTTTCCCGTTCGAACCGGTCGACGTTTTTCGAACGGTCCTTCACGACCGCCGCGATCGCCTCGGGCATCGTGTTTTCCTGAACGTACCACTGGCGGAGGCTGCCGTCCAGACGGAAATAAAACTCGGTGCGGTTTCCCTCCTTGCCGATGATGTGTATATCGCTCGAACCCTGCCTGACCGCCTCCACGAGGATTCCCTCCACGAGGTTGACGAGGGCGCTCTTGCTGATTTCGTTTTCGAGGGCTTCCTCGTCCAGGATGGACTCGTCGTCGGGCGAGGTGATGTCGACGTCGGCGTTGGCGAGGAGTTTCAGGAATTCGTTCTCGACCTGGATCACCTGCTCCATCAATCCCTGGAGGTCCTTCAACCGGCAGTAACAGACCTCATATTTCTTGACCGGGAACTCCCTCGCGATGGCGGGGATGTTGCGGTCCGTTGGATCGCACGCGACGAGGATCAGCTTGTCGGGCTGTTTTTCGTCGAACCGGAGCGGGAGAACTTTCGTGTGGATCAGGAGGTCTTTATAGTAGTCGGGGAGCGGGTCGATGAAGCGCTTGATGAAATCAATCCGCTCGGAAGTCAGGGTCTCATCGTCGATGATTATTTCCCGGAACGCGTAGAGCGAGGCCACCTCGCGGAAGACCGCGTCGTGATCGACATTGAAATCCCTGACGAGAATCTGGCCGAGATTCCGCCGGGTCTTTTTGTCCTCGGTTTCCCTGACGTGGAGGGATTTCTCCAGCGTCTCGTAATCCACGATGCCCTTCTTGAGCAGCGTGTACCCGATTTTATCGGTGATATCTACGTCGGGCATTCCGACTCGTTGGGGATTTGTTCCTCCGCCGGCGCGGCCTGAATCGGCCGCACCTTCGGCGTCCCGCTTCGCGGGTTCTGAACCTTTGACCGGCATCTTAGCTTCCGCCCGCGCCGGGATTCGTGCTCGGGTGGAACGTCGCCGTTTCCGAAGAAACGAGCGTCAACAGCGTCAGGACCACCATGATGATCAAGCTGATCCAGAGCTGGATGAAATCGATCGCATTCCGCATCTTGTAGGTCGTTTCCTTTTCATAGTACTCGGCGAGCTGGAGCGCGGTATGCTTCACCGTGCCGGTTTCCGCGCCGGAGTGAAGCCGGGAGATGGCGGTCTTGGTGAAGACCCCGGAGGCCTCGAACGCCTCGGTGATCCCGGCGCCCTTCTCGACCATCATGGGAACCGCAACGGTTTTGATTTGATGTTCCATGTACTTGTTTCCGCAGGCTTCGGAAGCCATCTTGATCACGTCGATGTTTTCGCCGGCGCCGCTATAGAGCGCATAAAACACGCGGCAGAATATCTCGATCGCCGTTTTGTGCAACAGCGAGCCGACCACCGGGATTTTCCAGATGTACTTGTCCCGGATGAATTTTCCGCGCTCCGTCGAAAAGAACCGAACCGCCAGGAGCGTCGGCACCAGGGTCGCCACCAGGATGATCACATAATTGTTCTGCAGGAATCCGCTCATCTGCAACGTCGCATACGTCATCGGGAACTGTCTCATATCGATCTTGAGGCGGACGAAGACCTCGGCCATGCCCGGGAAGATGAATCCGACGTAGTAGAGGCACGCGCCGAACAGCGCGATCAATGTCACGATCGGCATGATGAGCGCGCTCTTGAGGTTTTTCTTGAATTCTGCGCGCCGCTCCAGAAATTTCGCGGTACTGTCGTAAATCTCGGCCATGTTTCCGCTCTTGGAAGCGAGGCCGAGCATGTGCGCGGTGAACCGGCCGAGAATCGCTTCCTGTTTGATGAAGACCTTCTCGCTGTCCTTCCCCTGTTTCAACTCGTTGTTGATTTCGCGGATGCTGTCCCGCAAGACTTTGTTGGAAATGTCGTTGACCATGAGCTGCAGGATCTCGTTGTACGGCAGCTTCTGCCGGATCAGATCCGCGCTGACGCGCACGAACGTGACGATCTCCGCGGTCGGGGGTTTGAGCTTGACGTCGAAGAGTTTTTTCTTGACGCTGAGGACGCGGAACCCCATCTTGGAGAGGGCGTCCTGAACCTCTTCCTTGGTGAACGCCTTCTGTTCTCCGAGGACCGGCTTCTCGCCGCCCCGCTGTACTTTATAGAGGAACGTCGTTCGGGGCAGGATACGGATGATCTTGAATTTCCGCTGAGTCGCCATCTGCTGCGCCTTGACCTTCGCCGCGCGCGCGTTCTCGGCCTCAATGATACCCTGAACCGTCTTGCCTATTGTCGACACACCCTCAATTCGAAACTCAGGCATAGCGCAACTCCATTTGGTTTTATTGTCCCGCCCACATCGTTCTGTTCCTGCGTCTTACGCCCCGTCTCTCGCTCGATTCACGAGACGGTTCCAACGTACATATCATCTTCTACAAAATCAATAGGCCTGTGAGATGTGCTACATTTTCGGCACCCACGGCCCACCCCTAAAAAAGGCTTCGCCGGGTTCAAGGAGGTTCCCTTCTCTCCCCGATCCCGGCAAAGCTAAAAACCAACCCTCAGGAACTGTTTCGCGTTCAAATCAGTTCTGAGACCCGCCGAATATGATTACCATCCGGCGTAGACGATCGTGGTTTTCCCGGAGTCGTCTGCCGTGCAGGTGGCAATCCACGCGGTGTTGATCGTGGAGGTGCCCACAATCTGTATCGTTTGGGCATTTATCGTTCCGGTAGCAAAGGTTCCGTTGTCGTCCTTCGCCATCTTCGACGGAATCGTGTAGCCCGTGTACGTGCCGGCGCCGCCGCCCATCGTTGCGGGACGGATCTTGTACTGGTATGCGTTCGCGGATACGTTCACCAGGCTGGACGTAACCCCGTCCTTGTTAGCCTGCGTGCTATGCGCGCCAAACTGCGAAATACCCACGGCAATCGCGATACCGACGATGATGACGCCGAGGATGATCAGTAGAAGTTGCTGTTGCCCCATGTTGTTACTCCTTCAGATGTGTGTTGTTGTGTTTTATTTCAGCCCGCCGCTCCACACTTCTCGTATCTCCCGCGGGTAAGCTGTCCTCTGATTCTACTTCCCCTCGGAATCTTTCAATCAATTTCCGGCTTAATTCCTGCAAGCGCCGTGCCAATAACGCGCCGAAAACCGACTCTTTGGATCAAGCGAAGCCGCACGAAAATGAGCCCTTTCGCCCGAGATCAATGTTGAGAACGGATAATATGAGAAAAAAATTCCTCGCCTCAAGTAATTTATTCCGCCTGGACGCAGATTGTAGCCCTCCATAAAACAGCTTCGCCGGAATCAAGGAGCTTCCCTTCTTCTCCTCGATACCGGCGAAGCATTTAAGAGAGACGCTTCCAGAACCGTGTCTGTGAAGATCCGGTCCCGAAAACCCCCCAGGTTACATTACCAACCCGCGTAGGTGATGGTCGTCTTGCCAGAGTCATCAGACGTGCAGGTTGCCTTCCACGCGGTGTTGATCGTGGAAGTACCGACGATCTGAACGTTCTGGGCGTTGACGGTCCCGGTGGCGTATGTTCCGTTATCGTCCTTCGACATCTTCGACGGAATCGTGTAGCCTGTATAGGTGCTACCGCCTCCGCCCATCGTCGTGGGACGGATTTTGTACTGATACGCATTGGCCGCAACGTTTACCAGGCTGGATGTGACGCCATCCTTGTTGGCCTGCGTGCTGTGCGCGCCGAACTGCGAGATACCCACGGCAATCGCGATACCGACGATAATGACGCCGAGGATGATGAGTAATAGCTGTTGCTGACCCATTGTGCCGCTCCTTTGATTGTTGGTTCTGGTTTGTTAATTAGTTCTTGCTTAACCGATCGTTTCTCTAACTACTCGTTCCCGCTGCCCTTCGTTTTTTGGACTTCCCCGGGGTCCCCTATACGTGGAACCCGGTCGCCCTTACGTGTCAGAAATATCGCAAGCATTATGCCAATTGCCCATCCATGTGATCCGCCTCACCGGTCAGACAATTTCATGGCAGAATCGGGCTTTTTGCAGGACAATTCCGGCCGGGAAAAACGTGAACGGGAAAACTTTTCCTCCCCAACTGTAATTTATGCCGATATCGTCCAGGGAGGGGGTCCCCATAAAAAAGGCTTTGCCGGGAAGGAGGAATGATTTTCCCACTTTATCCCGGCAAAGCACCTTCAAAACGCCTCAGGAAAGATAACCCCTCAAACCAATCCTGAGATCTGTCGCCTCAGTTTACCAGCCAGCGTAGACGATCGTCGTCTTGCCCGAATCGTCCGACGTGCAGGTGGCTTTCCACGCGGTGTTGATCGTGGAAGTACCGACGATCTGAACGTTCTGGGCGTTGACGGTCCCGGTAGCGTAGGTTCCGTTATCGTCCTTCGACATCTTCGACGGGATGGTGTAGCCCGTATACGTGCTGCCGCCTCCGCCCATTGTCGTGGGACGGATCTTGAACTGATATGCGTTGGCGGAAACGTTCACGAGGCTGGATGTGACGCCATCCTTGTTGGCCTGTGTGCTGTGCGCACCGAACTGTGAGATACCCACGGCAATCGCGATACCGACGATAATGACGCCGAGGATGATAAGTAGAAGTTGCTGTTGACCCATTGCCTTGTTCCTTTATGTTAACGAGTGAGATGGTAGCTTGTGATTTAATTGTTCAAATGTCGAATGACCTTCTCATAGGTCCAGTCACCATCCCACGTATGAGACGAACGCCTTGCCCGAATCGTCGACTGTCATCGTCGCGACCCAGGCTGAATTAATGACCGAAGTTCCCGAAAATACGATTTGAGTCGAAAGAATCGAGCCGCTCACCGCATACGATCCGTTGTCGTCGCGGAGCATCTTGTTCGGGACGGTATACCCGGCGTACGAAGGGTTTCCCCCGCCAAATGCTTTGGGGCGCATCTTGTACTGGTAGGCATCCGCCGCGATATTCTGCATGCTCGATGTGAGCGCATCCTTATTTGCCTGTACGCTATGCGCGTCGAACGTTGTCATTCCCACGAATACCATGATTCCGACCACTATCGCGCCAAGTATGATTAGAAGAAGCTGCTGCTGGCCCATCTGAAACTATCTTTCTAAGAAATTTGACATGTTGACAACTCTGGAAGATATGCTGCAACCCCCGTGCCACACCACCTGACCGCTCAAAAACGGCCATCAATTATCAAAATTGCCCCACATGAGGCCGAATCACCCATCCAATAGGCTGATTCCGGAATCGGGAGGTAAATAATGCCACACATACAGTAGTACCTTCCGGCCGTTGTGCAGTTAGTTCAGACCTCTCTACGGGTCCGAAAGTCCTCGAATCGCGATGTTTTTAGCTGTGTATCCTAAAACGGGAGGTTTTTGATATGACCGGGCTCAACGAGGAATCAGACGGGAGAAGTAGCGGGGAAACCGGAAGAACGAGCCGGTGAAGCGACTATAGATAGATGCTCTTCCGGGAATAAGGGATCGGGTCTTCGACCCCGGCTTGCTGAAATCCGCGCAAACGGAGGGCACAACTGTCACAGACACCGCAGGCGAGGTCTTCCGACTGATAGCATGACCAAGTCCGCTCGAGCGGCGCGCCCAATTCAATCCCCTTCCGAACGATCTCAAATTTCTTGAGATGAATGATCGGGGTTTGAATTTCGAGGTCCGTTGATGGTTTGGTCCCGAGCTTCACGGCCCGGTTGAATGCCTGATAGAACTCCTCCCTGCAATCAGGGTATCCGGAGGAATCCTCCTCGACCGCTCCGATGAAAATCTTCGAGGCCTCCAGGACTTCGCCCCAGCTCACGGCAATTGAAAGAATGTGCGCGTTCCGGAAGGGAACGTAGGATGCGGGGATTTCCTTCCGGTTCAGATCCGCCTTCTCAACCCGGATCGAGCTGTCCGTCAGGCTCGATCCGCCGATCTGAGCAAGGTGCTCGATATTCACCACAAGACGGCGCTCGACCCGGTAAAAGTCGGCGATGTCGTTAAACGCCTTCAGCTCCCGCTTCTCGGTCCTCTGGCCGTAGTTCAGATGGAGGAAGGCCGGCGAATAATTCTTCACCGCGACCGCCGCCGTCACGCAGCTATCCATCCCTCCGCTCACCAGAATAACGGCAATCTCCTTCATACCCCTTTCGTCTCCGGGTTCCAGATGTACTTGTGCATCTGCAACTGGAAGCGGACATTCAGTTTGTCGCTCAGAATCCATTCCGAAAGCTGGACGGGCTCGAGCTTTCCGAACACCACGGACATCAGGACCGGAGAGCGCCGATCGATCTCAAACTCTGCGATCATCCGTTTCGACCAGTCATAATCTTCCCGGTCGCCGATGACAAATTTGACCTCGTCCCTTGCGTTCAAATGCTTCACATTCTCCCAGAGATTCTTGTTCATCATCCCGCTCGACGGACACTTGAAATCGACGATGCGCCTCACCCGCTCGTCGACCCCGCCGATGTCGAGGCTGCCGCCGGTTTCAAGTAGAAGCTCGTACCCCTCGTCGCACAGACGTGTCATCAGCTCGTGCACGTTCGCCTGGAACAGCGGCTCGCCGCCCGTCACCTCGACCAGCTTGCATCCGAATCTCCGGACGGACGCGACGATCTCGTCGATCGGGCTTTCCTTCCCCTCGTAGAACGCATACTCGGTATCGCAGTAGGAGCACCGGATGTTGCAGTAGGTCAGGCGGACGAAGACGCACGGGCGGCCCATGTGGCTCGATTCGCCCTGAATGCTGTGGAAGATCTCATTAATGACGAGCGTATGGGGAGCCGCGTTTTTCACATCGACCTGTCGGATCCGCCGGAGGAGGGCCGCGCGCCCCGTTTCATCAGGCCTTTGAGCATCCCGACGCCACTACCGACCAAACAGACGACGTGGTCGATGAACAGAAATGGGATCATCGCCACCATCGCGAACAAACCCCGGACCTGTTCGAGGTAATTGAGGAAACGGATATTCATGAGGAGATAGAGGGCAATGACTGCGCCCAGCGCGAGGGGCCAATTGCTGATCCACCCTTCAAGACCCGCGATCAGCAACGCGACGACCACGACCGGGACGAGCGTCGACAGGACGAACATCGGGTAAACATTCACGAACCCTTTTCTGACCGATCGCGAGACCTCCCCGAAACGCATCGCCAGCTCGACGAATCCGACGCTCCGGTGATACTCGTTTTTGATGAACGACCGCAGCGTATAATTCTTGAGATGTTCCACCTCGATATCCATATTCAGGGTGATGCTCAGGTTCGCGCGGGCAAACCGTTTCCCGAGTTCGACATCGTCATGCCCATGCTGGGCCAGAAGCTCGACGTTGAACCCCCCCAGTTTCTCGAAAGCCTCCCGCTTGATCCCTGAAATCGCTCCGAACAACCAGTCAATCGCCGGGGGACTCTTGATATAGGAATACCGGACCCAGAGGTTTTTATACTGGCTGACGAAATGCTCGTGGCGATGCCGCGCGGTGTAAAGGCCGACGACCGCGTCATTGCCTCCGCTCTCGAGCGATTCAACAATTCCAAGGAACGTCTCGCGCGCAACCACGACGTCGGAATCTATGAAAACAAGAATATCGCCCTTCGCGTTGGCTGCTCCGACATTCCTCGCGTTATTCGCGCCGCGTCCGTTTTCGACCTCGAGGACGGTAGTGTTGAATTGCTTCGCGATCTGCACCGTGCCGTCGCTTGAGTGATCATCCACCACGACCACTTCGATATTCTTATAGTAAGACCGCTTGATGGACCGCAGGCAGGCTTCCAGGGTCGCCGCCCCGTTCTTCACCGGGATGACGATGGAAACGAGGGGACGATATTCGTCGATCACACTCACTGGAACCCTTCAGATGATGAACTGTATCCCGGATTTGGGCATTCACACACTCCCCCTCCCCGGATATGCCTCTACTGGAGCGCCTGGAAGGATTGGGGATAAACGGACATGAGACTGATCTCCACCAAGGAACCCTCAGCAGAAACCCGGAGCGGGGAGACACCCCAAAGATAAGAAGAATTGCCCCCCGAAGCAAAACCCCTATTTGGCGAGTATCATCTTCCCCGTCCCCGAATTCACGGTACCGGCAGGGGTTCCGTCAGGCGAGAGGCCGGTGGCCTGCAGCCGGTAAAAATATACACCGCTCGCCAGGCCGGGCGCATCAAACGGCACAAACTGGTCTCCCGGTCCGAAGCCACGGTTCATGACGGGTCTTGCCACTTCCTCCCCGAGAATGTTAAACACCCTGACGGATACCAGCGAAGGAACCGGGAGATGAAACCTGATCAGCGTGGTCGAATTGAAGGGGTTGGGATAATTCTGAGAAATCGAAAAAGTCCGGGGAGCCGAATTCAATGCGATGGAGTAGGACCTCGCCCCTCTTCCGTAGATTGCCTTTTCTCCAGAACCCTTCAAGGGTTCGCGCCAGGTGACCGCGTTGTTTTTCCGCTCTACAAGCATATAGCCGACCCCTTCTTCCTCCGCGATCGAGTAGCTCACAGAAAGGAGAGAATCGGACGATTGAAGTTGAATCGGAAGCTCGCTTTCGGACCCGGAATCCGGACCGATGCGCGCGGCAAACCCTTGCGACGCAAACCGTACGTCGAACGCGCCCGGGGGAGGGACCGGGGGAAGCTCGGAGTACGCCCCGAACCGTTCCACCGCACGGTTCCCGAAATAGAGAGACCTCGACGTTCCTGATGCCCCGCGGAATGAGAGCGTGTTGAGATCGTGAACCGGAGTCGCCTGGTTGACTTTCGGACTTCCCCGGGTCGATCCGGGCGGCCTCGATACAATCACATCACCCGCTGCGCCCGCCTTTATCCAGTACCCCTTCCCGGGGGATAGTTCCGTGGAAATTAGATAGCCGTTGTCATACCCAAAGAAGAACGGGGCCAGATTTCCCGGGGGTGCGCTGGAGATCTGCGAGATATCCGTGTTGATAGTAAGAGACCCGATGATGTTCCACCCCGCCGCGACCGGAATCGTATCCGAAATGACCACCCGACCCGAAATGGGCACAACCGCGCTTGAATCGAACTTCAACCAGTACCCGATACCCCTGGCGAGAGAATCGGAGATCTGATACCCTCCCGCGTAGTAGAACGCCCTTGAGATGGATGTCGGGAAAACATTCTTCACCAGAACCCCTGAACTGTTCCTCGGGTAGGAAACCATATTCCAACCCGCCGAGACCGCCATCTGGTTGGCTGCGACGTGCAGTGTGAACGAAATCGAATCGCTCGCCCCCAGCTCGTCAGCGACTTTCAATACGATAAGGGTGTCGCCGACATTCGAACCTGCGGGCATTCCCGAAAACCTCCAGGCCACATAGGGTGAGTCGGGCTGAATCCGTTCATAGGAGAGCCAAGACGGGACGGACGACCCCACAACATGCAACGAATCCCCCACATCAACTTTCAGGACCCTGAGGGTGAACCGGTACAGGCTATCTTCGACTGCCACCGTCCTGAACGGCCTCAGCTGGGTGATGATCATGGGTGGATGGTTGGGAAAAATGAAGACGCGCCCTGTATCGGCAAGCAGGCCCGAATCGGATACGACAAGCTGTGCTTCATAGAACGAAGTGTCGCCGCCGGCGTCGTTTTGCGTAGAGTAGGAAAAACTCCTCCCTGAGTGAGTGTACCATCCGGTGTGAACGACATCCTTCCGATGCAGGGTGATTTCCCACGAAAAGGTCAACGTGGATTCAGGTTGCTCCGCATCGATGCCGGATGCGTCGAAGAAAATAGTCCCTCCGACCTGGAAATAGCTGCTGTCGGCCGGGGACGCAATACTTGCGTGAGGGCTTGTGTTCGGATAGACGGTGATCATCAGGGTGTCATAGCCGGCCGCACCGCGCGGATCCGTCCCCTTGAGAATCGTTCGGTATTGCCCCGCCGCCGTAAATTGATGTGTCACCTGCTGGCCGGTGCCGCTACCCCCGTCTCCGAAGTCCCACTGGGAGTTGATCAACTCCCCGTCGGGGTCGGACGAGCCCGCCGATGAAAACTGTACGGTGAGATTTCGCCGCCCGGATGTGGTCGAGGCATCCGCGTGCATCCTCGGAGACTGGTTCCGGGTGATGACCCGGACCTCGCCGGCTGAGACGAATTTCTGGGTGCCCCCCGGGGGGCCGATCAGGCGAATCCCATCGCCGCGCCGTGGAGCGAACGAGAGAACGAAGCTACGGTAGCTTGATCCGTCATTGCCTGTATAGCTCGGCGAGACGTGCAGACTGTCGACGTCGCTCCAGATCCCCCCTGAACGAACCTGGACTCCGAGGGACGTAAACCACCCGCCCCGCGCGGAATTGATCCCTTCCTGGAAAATAATCGAGGACATCATCAGGGTGTCCTGGAAGGAATAGCCGAGGTAATCGAGAGCCGGGCTCGTCCCGTCGTAGGTGGTATACTCCCCGAGTGAATCGCCGTTCCCAACAGGAGGATATGTTCGATCGTGGATGACGTCGATGGCCGCTTTCGTCGGATTCCCGGGGACGAGCCTCGAAGCAATCGGAGCACCGAGAGTTGTCGCGTCATATCCAGTGCCGTAACTTCCGACTGCAATCGCGAATTGAAGAGCCGGTGCGACCGTGTCGACACATGCGACGCTCAACGTTGCTATATAAAGGCGGGAAGACTGATAGGTGTGCGCGAGATCGGGGACCGTCGCGGAAGTGCTGTCTCCAAAATCCCAGTGAAAGGTCAAGGGCCGGCCGAGAGGATCGAATGACAGCGCGGAGTGAAAACTTGCGCTGAGAGGCGAGGGTCCTGTCACCGGCTCGACCGATCCGACCGCAACCGGAACAACCTGAGGGTTGGTGTAGACCACTCTCCGGAGTTCCCCGCGGAAGATGGAGAGATAGAGAAGCTCCCCTGTTTGAGGATCGTTAGCCATGTCGACGGGAACGCCGAGATTGCTCGCAAAGGGTTGGACGGTGACACCGTTTCCGTTAAATCGAACCAGATTGATCCAGTCGCTGAAGTCTGCGACGAAACAGGCTCCCCTGTAATAGGATGGATAGCTATTGCCGGCGCAAAAGAGAGTTCCGATTGCACACCATCCGGTATAGCCCGGAGGCTGGGAGAGGTTTTGCTCGTCATGGTTCCAGGTAATAAGAGGCTCCGTGAGTATGCCCGATGAGTCGATCGGACACCAGGTGGACGAGGCGGGAAGCAGGGCATATTCGGGGTTGGGCTCCGGCCCTTCGTGACAGGGCCATCCGAAATTCTGCCCCCCTGCGCCGCCCGACACATCGAGCTCCTCCCAGGTTTTCCATCCGCAGTCGCCCACGTACAGGTCACCCGGACTTCCGTCTGCAGGATTGTTCGTACCGGTGCCGGGCTTGATTGAAAACCTGAAGGGGTTTCGAAATCCCCTCACCCAGACCTTCGACCGGTTATGGGAAGGATTTCCGTCGAATAAGGGGTTGGACGGGAGACCGTTTCCCGTGGCGGGGTCGATACGGAGAATCTTGCCGGCCAGGCTGTTGACGAACTGGGATCGAAAAGCTCCAATGTCTTCATCCTGCGGAAATCTTCCCGGCACGAATGAAGACGAATCGTGCCCGCCCCCGTCGGCATAGTCGGCGTGGTCGCCGTCCCCCGTGCTGACAAGGAGGGTGCCGTCCGGAGCAAACCGTAACGCGTCGATCGTATGCATCCCGGAAGGATTCGGGACTCCATCCGACCATGATCGTCCCAGGAGAATCAGCCTCGTCGTCAGATCCGCGACATTTGGGTTGGCAGCGCTGGCCGTGACCCGGATAATACGGCCATACCCCGCCGACCCGTCCCCATGAATGTTCGCGCTGTCGAGATCCGTCACGTAGGCAAGGTAGACGAATCCGTTGAGTTCGAAATTGGGATCGAGAGCGAGCCCCATAAGTCCCCGGTCGCCATCGGTGAGGATTTCAGAACCGAGATCGATGAAGGGTTGGGCGAGTTTTGCGCCGTTCTGGACGACGAAAAGGCGACCTCCCTTTTCCCCGACAAAAATTCGCCCGTCGGGGGCAACGGCGAGACAGGTCGGGAGGCTGAACGTCGCGCCCGACGCGGCATTCACCGAACTGAACCCCAGCGCAAAGACAGGCTCCGAGGTTACGGATTCCGGATGGCGGAGCGTGGAATTCTTGCTGAACATCTGCGCACCCACAGGCGAGATGGCGAACAGGAGAGCAAGGCCTGAAATAAGTGCGCCTCTGCAGATCATAGTAAACCCCGGAACGATTTGTGAAATCCTTGTGAAAGTACGGCGATCAATCCCTCAGCACCGGAGGCGATCAAAAATCACGGCGCCATCCTACGATGAGGGATCGGTCTGGCGGGCGGGTGTGGGAGAAGCTTCACCGAGTATCCGACGCGACATTACGTAGACTTCTAATCCCGTTCGGTTCCTCGGCCTTTCAAACTATAGCAGGACAAGTATACAGAATTCCGGCAACTGATACAAGGGGTATCGGCCTAATTCCGGCTTCCTATCGTTTCGCGACCACCGATCCTTCGGACTCGGTAGCCGCAGCCTGACCGGCTTTCTCCCCAGCTCGTCATGCTGACATGCTTCAGGTCAGCATCTTTCAACGCTTTTAGAAAGATTCCGGACCGGAACACTTTGGGATTACGGGAAAAGATGAAAATGCGACATTACGCCGTTGCCCGGTGGAAGCTCCAGCTTCTACGACACACTCTTGCCCAGAAGCCGTTCTGCGAGCAACCGGCTCTTCGAGTCCTTCCGGAAGAAAAGGTTCTTGCCGAATGAGAGCAAAAGTCCTCCAACGAAGGAAAGGGCGTGTGAATAAAATTTCCATTCTCCCGGTCTTCCCCAGTGTCGCCGGGATACCCGGTGCAACTCCCATACCGAATCGGGGATAACGCTTCCGGAGACCTTCCCTGTCTTGGAGGCCGGGTGGAGCCTGTAGTTCGCCAGCTTCGCCGGGATATAGGTGAACGGGTATCGCAGGCTGAGTCTGATGAAAAACTCGTGGTCCATCACATAGAAAAGGTCCTCGTCCAGCATGCCGATTTCATCGAACGCAGACCTGCGAAAAAAAAAGGCGGGCTGCGTGTACTCGTAGCTCCACCACCAATATCTGATGAGGTTTTCCGACGAAACGCCTCTCGACTTTCGAGCCCGCAGGATGTTCCCTATTCCGTCAACCTCATTGGCATCCCCGAAGCTCACCATATTCTCCGGGACCTCGAAGCTGCGCGCAACGAGGTGAAATATGTCCGGCAGGTAGGTGTCATCGGCGTTCAGCCAGCCGATAATTTCACCGGTCGCTTTCCTGAAACCTTTGTTGAGTGCTGCGGCCTGGCCCCGGTCGGGTTCCGAGCTCCACACAAGATGCGGATACCTCTTCAGGATCTCGATCGTGCCGTCCTGTGACCCCCCGTCGATGATGATATGTTCGGTGGAGGGATAGTTTTGAGCAAGAACACTCTTGATGTTTTGCTCGAGGTATGTCGCCTGATTCAGGGAGGGGGTGACAATCGAAAACTTAGGAAGCGGCATGATGCCGGGATTCTCTCGTCGCGGTATACCACTCGAAGGTCCGTCGCAGCCCTTCCTCCAGTGAAATCTTACTCGTCCAGCCGAGGCGGGAAAGCTTTCCGACGTCCAACAATTTGCGGGGAGTCCCGTCGGGCTTGGAACGATCGAAGCGGATTTCTCCCTTGAAGCCGACCGTCTCTTTTACGAGGGACGCGATGTCCAAAATCCGTTGATCCTGACCCGTGCCCACGTTGATCAGTTCTCCGAGTTCCTTGGCATCGAGATTGTTCATGATATGGAGGGACGCGTCCGCGAGATCGTCCACGTGGAGAAACTCTCTGTAGGGAGATCCTGTTCCCCAGATCACCACGGAATCTCCCCGTATCCCGAGCCGTTCGAGAGTGGAGAGCACCAGCGGCATATTCGAAGCGTCGGCAACGTGGTCGAGCCCGAATCCGATGGGATATTTTTTGATGTCGGCGAGGAGAGCGTCAGTGTCGTGTTCCTGGAGAAGCTTTGCAAGGTAGAACTTTCGAAGGAGCGCCGGCATGACGTGGCCCAATTCGAGATTGAAATTGTCGTTGGGGCCGAAGAGGTTTGTCGGCATGAGAGACACAAAATTCGTGCCGTACTGTACATCATAGTAGCGGCAGAGCTTGATCACCGCAATCTTTGCGATGGCATACGGTTCATTCGTTAGTTCAAGCTCGCCCGTCAGAAGACTCTCTTCTTTCATCGGCTGAGGGGCATTCCTCGGATAAATGCAGGATGATCCAAGATTGACCAATTTTTGGACCTTCGTCTTGAACGCAGAGTGGACGACGTTCATCCCGATCGCGAGGTTATCATAAATGAAGTCGGCTTTGTAGGTGCTGTTGGCGAGGATCCCTCCCACGTGGCCCGCACACAGGAACACATATTCCGGTTTCTCCGATTCAAAAAACTTTGAAACGGCATTCTGGTTCGTGAGATCCAGTTCGGCATGCGACCGGGTCAGGATATTTCTGTAGCCGTCGCGGGTCAATCTACGGTGCACCGCAGATCCCACCAGCCCCCGGTGCCCTGCGACGTATATTCTTGAGTCCCTCTCCATCCTTCGGGTCAAATTCGGTTACAGCTTTATGGTAAGATGATTTTCCTTGTTGACCAGCTCTATGTCGGCATCCACCATCAGACGTACCAGCTCGGGGAAAGTCGTCTTCGGCTCCCATCCGAGTTTGCGCTTCGCTTTGCTCGCATCACCCAACAGAAGATCGACCTCCGCGGGCCGGTAGTAACGCGGATCGATCTTTACATGCTTCTGCCAATCGAGTCCGGCACACCCGAACGCCTCTTCCAGAAACTCTTTCACCGTATGAGTCTCGCCCGTGGCGATGATATAGTCCTCCGGCTGATCCTGCTGCATCATCAACCACATCGCCTCGACGTATTCCTTGGCGTATCCCCAGTCGCGTTTTGCGTCCAGGTTTCCGAGATAGATGGCATCCTCCAACCCCGCCTTGATGCGCGCAAGGCCACGGGTGATCTTGCGGGTGACGAATGTTTCGCCCCGGCGCGGGGATTCGTGGTTGAACAGTATTCCGTTGCAAGCGAACATCCCGTAACTCTCGCGGTAATTGACCGTGCTCCAATAGGCGTAGACCTTCGAACACCCATACGGACTGCGAGGGTAAAACGGGGTCGTTTCCTTTTGGGGTACTTCCTGCGCCATCCCGAACATCTCGCTGCTCGATGCCTGATAGAATTTGGTCTTGATCCCTGTCTCCCGGATCGCCTCGAGGATTCTTACCGTCCCGAGACCGGAAACATCGCCCGTGTACTCAGGGATATCGAAACTGACGCGCACGTGGCTCTGTGCGGCGAGGTGGTAAACCTCATCCGGCTTGAGCCGGTAGAGGAGTTTGATCAAATTGGTGGAATCGCTGATGTCCCCGTAGTGAAGGAAGAAACTCACCCCGTTAATATGCGGGTCGGCATAGAGATGGTCGATTCTGCCCGTATTGAATGTGCTCGCACGGCGAATGATCCCGTGGACTTCGTACCCCTTCTGCAAGAGGAGTTCCGCCAGGTACGAACCGTCCTGGCCTGTAATTCCCGTAATGATTGCTTTTTTCATAACCCTTGCAGTTTTGTGAATTCAATATAGAAATATCTCGGATAATTTTGCCGGACACCGGGCTGGTTAGATTTGAATCTTAAGCCAGGCAACCTCTTATGAGGAGATATCGGGCATCTTTTTCGCGTCTTGTTTCAGCTTCTGAAGATGATTTTCCACCATCAATGACACCATTTCGGAGAAGCTGGTCCTGGGTTTCCAACCCAATACTTCGCGAGCCTTGGAGGCATCCGCTACCGTGGGCCCCGTCTCGATGGGTCTAAATAATCGTGAATCGACTTGGACGTAATTCTGCCAATCGAGTCCAACATAGCGAAAAGCTTCATCGCAAAACTGTCGCACTGTCCGAATTTCACCCGTCCCGATCACAAAATCATCGGGCTTATCGTGTTGAAGCATCATCCACATGGCTTCAACGTAATCGCCGGCAAAACCCCAATCCCGTTTCGCATCCAGATTTCCGAGAGAAATCTTTCCATTCTTTACTATCGGTTGCCCACCCTCATCTGAACTTGAAGAATTCATAATACCCAATTTGAGGCATGCCGCCGCATATGTCACTTTTTGGCTCAAGAAGTGAACCCCCCTTCTCGGGCTCTCGTGATTGAACAGGATGCCGCAAGAAATAAAGAGATTGTAGCTCTTAGAGTATATATTTGCGATATGATGGGCGTAGAGCTTCGCAGCAGCATAGGGATTTACAGGCGCAAAAGACGTTTTCTCATTCTGCGGTATCTGCTCAGGTTCCCCGAACATTTCGGAACTTGATGCCTGATAGACACGACAGTTCGTTTTTGCTTCTCGCAGGGCTTCAAAAAGCCGGTGTGCGCCGAGCCCCGTTATCTCGCCTGTCTCGATGGCGAGCCGCCATGATTCCCCGGGATAGGATTGAGAGGCAAGATTGTAAATTTCATCTGGATTATACTCTTTTAGAATCCCCATCAGAGAAAAAGTATCGAGAAGATCTCCATAAACAAAATCGATCTTACCGCGGAGATGTTCCAGGTTGTCTGGCCGATCAGTGGAAGTTTTTCGCCTAAGTCCGATTACTTTGTAATTTTTCTCAATCAAGAACTCTGCGAGATACGAGCCGTCTTGACCGGTTATACCCGTAATGAGTGCCTTTTTCATCCTCTTCCATGCTCGGAATGTGCGACAGACTCTTTACGGGGGTTCGGACCGAGCGAAAATCCTGCCTTGCGGGCATCTTCATAGAACATCTTCACCGTGTCGAGTGAAAATTCATTTAGGTCTTTCCCAATCTGATCGAGCTTCTTTATGATGTCATTTGTGGCAGTGATTATGTGGCAGCCAACAGCATCTGCCTGAAGGATATTTAGAAGCTCTCGGGGACTAGCCCATATTAATTCAACACTTGGATACATCTGTAGAAATTCAACGGTGGCTGCCATGATGGGAACCGGATCTCTTCCAGTATCTGCAATCCGTCCCGCAAAAACGGAGACACAGGCCTGTGCGCCGCCTTCCAACGCACGACACACATCGCGCACTTGACTCAGGGTCATCATCGCAGTTACATTTATCTTTACGCCCGCGTGCGACAATCTGTGGATCAAATTCACTGAGGATTCCCTGCGCGTGTTCGTCACCGGTATCTTGACGTAGACATTGGATCCCCATTCTGCAATTTTCAGAGCTTGGTATTCCATTTCGTCAAATTCATCAGAGAAAACCTCAAAAGAAATCGGGCGATCGGTGATTTCTTTCAAGATTTCGGATGCAAAGGACTGATAGTCAGACACACCCGCTTTGCGCATGAGGGTCGGATTTGTTGTGAACCCCTTGATGAAGGGTTTCTTGGACATTTCCAACATACCCTCCAGGTCGGCCCCATCGGCAAATATTTTCACCTTAAAGGCAGATAGTATATTCATAAGATTTCTCCTTGTTAGTCAAATGTCTTGGTGATTCCGGTTTCTCTGGATGCACATGGAAATAGCTGAGATTTAGAACAGCAACGAGCCCACACAGTTTTAACCCGTATTCCTGACTTGCGCGTGGAACGATCATCTGCTTTGCGTAATGACAGCGAGTCGTCACTTTGGCCCCCGCCACCTCATCCTTGAGCCCTTTCCAATATCAGGGCTGCGGCCTCACGCAGTGATAATACGCGCTCAGTAAGAGCCAAATCGGGGCCAATTTCGTCATACCCACAGTCGATCCAGATAGATCTGCATCCAGCCCTTTGACCTGCTTCAACATCCTTCCATCGGTCACCTACCATATAACTGGATGCCAAATCGATCCCGTACTCATCTGATGCTTGGAGAATGAGCCCGGGGAGAGGCTTCCTGCAATCACAGTGATCCGCTTCATCGTGGTAGCAGACCTTGATATCAGCTAAGGGCAGCTTATCGAGGAGAGTTTTGTTGATCAATTCAACCGCTTCCCTTGTTTGGGTACCCCTCGCCACATCAGGCTGATTCGTGATACCAATCAAAACAAAGCCCGCTTTCCTTAGGCTAACAAGACAAGGTAAGACATCCTCTTGAATCTCGAGATCTTCCACTGAAGAAGGCGGATGTGGCTTTCCTTTTTTCACAATTGCAGAATTCAACACTCCATCGCGGTCAAGAAAAACTGCAGAAAGTAACGGGGGTTTCACTTAACAGACTCCCATTTGGTCTGCGTGGCTTTCAAATCCGGGTGAGAGACCAACAGATGCCAGATTACCGCTTGAAATGCTTCTGTGTGCGGAGTGACATGATCAGGGTTTACCGTCGGAATAATAACGCATGCATCAGCTACCTGCGCTGTATATCCTCCATCCCTTCCTACTACGCCAATTATTTGTGCCTGCATATCGCGGGCATACTTCAGTGCAGATACCAAATTCGGACTTACATTTTTTTGGACATTCCCCCCGCCAACGGAGAAGACCAGAATGAGATCATTCTTGCACAACCTACTGGTTCGTAACCACCCCTCGAACACGCTTATCCATCCATCATCATTAGTTCGCGCAGTCAGTTCTGAGACGTTGTCAGTGGGGGCATAAGCTTCAAGGCCTACAATTTTGCGAAAATCATTTACGGCATGGGATGCATTCCCCGCACCACCTCCAACTCCCAGTATGAACAAGCGCCCCCCACGCTGCCTCGTCTCAACCAAGACCCTGACCATTTTATCGACCGCGTTCTTATCAATCTGCTTAGCGACCCCGATCGCTTCGTCGAGATATTCCTGGATAAAGCTCATAGGCACGTTTCTCCTGGCGAGTGATGCTTGTCGATCAAATGGGAACTTAATTCCTCTAGCCCCCCATGCGTTCCAATCTCGTAGAATCTGTGATCAACCTCCACTGCTGCGAGCTGCTCTTTAGCGAGCAGGTCCTGGTAGAGGGTGGCCAAATCATATGCACAATTGTCCGGTACCATTTTCAGAGCTGCTTCATTCAGGATTCCGAGCCCGTAATCAATGTGATGCATTCGTTCCGTACGATTCACTTTGTCGTAGGAAATAATGTGATTTTCCGTGTATTCCACATTACTTCGATCCCATTTGCCATCATTACGAAAGACCGTCATCAATCCAAGTTTTTGATACCCTAAGAAAGTCCCTTGAATGGCCAGATAGTCGCACTCGAGATAGGAGTCCCCGTAAAGAATAAAAAAATTCTCTCCTAACAGCGAGCGCGCCTTCTTAATGGCTCCCCCCGTTCCAAGAAGGATTGGCCCATCGGACGAGTATCGAACATCCAAATCGAATTGGCTGCCATCTCCGACTGAATCGACAATCATTTCACCAAGATAACCGGTACAAACCACAACTCTTGTCAACCCTCGTAGCTTAAGCAAACGAAGTTGATGATAGATAAATGGCTCTCCGTTAACATGAATAAGCGCCTTGGGAATCGTGTCGGTCAATGGACGTAAACGCGTTGCTGCTCCCCCCGCCAGGATTGCAGCGGCGAATGGATCGGTTTTCATGAATGTATAATCACTTTTGTGCCCTCGAAATCAAACCGAAAGCGCACCTCTTCGAGACCTGCCTGGTGCATTGCTCGACGAAGTGAAAGTTTATCGTTAGCATAGAACATCAAGAACCCACCGCCTCCGGCGCCAATCAACTTTCCGCCTAATGCACCATTCATGCAGGCAATTTTGTACCATTCTTCTATTTTGGGGTTCGTCATTTTGCCCGATCGCTTCTTCTTGTGCTCCCAGTGGACATTCATGAGTTCAGCGAACTGTTTCAAATCCCCCTGTTCCAGCGCAGTTTGGCTCGCACAGCCAAGTTCCTTGATGAAATGGAGATTCTTAACCATTTCCGAGTCGCTGCCCTTTGTTCTCACGTCCTGTTCACGCAGAATATCTGATGCTGACCGAGAATAGCCCGTAAAAAACAATAATAAGTTATCCTCAAGATCATGGAGTGTGTCTTTCGCAAGCGCCAGAGGCCATGCTTCTACCTCGCCACTGGGAAGATATCTAAAACAGGTTATCCCCCCATAAGCCGCGATGTATTGATCTTGCTTTCCAATGGGCTCATGAAGGATGTCAATTTCAATATGGCACGCCTGCTCAGCTAGTTCCCTGGGATGAACCAGATTTTTCTTGTATGCGTGGAGCGCCCTAAGAACCGCCGTCGCAAAGCTCCCCGAAGATCCAAGCCCGGTGCCTGCGGGAATATCAGCCATGCTGGTAATCTCAAGTGCGTGGCCATCCATTTTCAGGAGTCGCAGCGACTCTCGCATGAGAGGGTGCTTAATATCATCGATCGATCCGACTTCTTCGATTTCCGAATACTTCAACAACAATTTCGGGATGAATCGGGCATTAAGCGTAATGTAAACGTATTTATCGATGGCGGAAGCGATCAAGAATCCACCGTGCTCGCGATAGTATGACGGAAGATCCGTGCCACCCCCTCCCAGGGTGATCCGAAGGGGACTTCTAGTAATGATCATGGGACTTGTATCGCCTTGTCTGCCTCTTGCACTCTAAGTATATCGATCGGGACTCAGGGATTGTGCTCACCACTTGAATCCCCTGTCTTCCGGCAAAATGCGCCGAAGCGTATAAATATCACTGCTGCCAAGTTCCACCTGATGCTCAATGATAGCCTTCCAATTATCCCACACTGCACTAAGCAGCCGCCCCGTAATCCCGCTCGCTTCATCGGATGCCAGGAAGAGTATCAAATTCGCCACCAAACCGGAAGATATTCCGCCTTGGTCTTTTATACTCCTTAATTTCTTGACATGTTCTGGCCCGGCCCGATCCCCGGCTGCAATGGCTTCTTCCGTCATTCTAGTGTTCACATTCCCGGGTGCGACGGCATTCACACAAATTCCGTATTCCTTTACCTCTTGCGCAATAGTCTCCGTCAATCGGACAATCGCAACCTTTGACGCAGCATACGCCGTAAATCTCGGAAGCGCGCTGGTGGCTCCACCGCCCGAGACGTTTAGTATCCGACCCCAACGTTGTCCTTTCATGACAGGAATGACGCGCTGCATAAGCCGAAGGGTGCCCATCAAGTTCACATCGATAACTCGCTTCCAGCTGTCAAAGTCGAGATCTTCAACGGGCCCAATTGGCCCTTGAATACCCGCATTGTTGACCAGGACATCAATTCTGCCAAATCTTTTTAGTGTGGCTGACACCACCTTGTCGACCTGATTCGGATCTCCGATGTCGCATTGCTGGATCATTGGGCGCAATTCACCCTCGCCAATTTCCCCGGCCACCTGCTCCAGCTCCGCTAGAGTACGGGCGATAAGGCTGAGGGATGCTTTCTGTTTCGCAAAGGCGATCGCAACAGATTTTCCAATTCCTCTCCCCGCTCCTGTTACGATCACCACCCTTCGAAATTCTTCCAAACTCGCCAATCCTTTGTTTGTTGCTTACCTTTTCGAGGCCAAGCCCTGTTTGTTCCACCCCAGTATCATCCACGCACCAGGCATTATTATGCCGTGCCGAAGGTTGATAGACGATAGAGCTGATCGATCAGCTTCATCGACTCCAAACCATCATGGTGATCCGACGGCATTGATCCCCCGGTCTCCACCGCCCTCACCACTAATTCCGTCTCTCTTAAGAAGCTTGTGTCCTTATCCCCGAAATCTTCCGTCCTTACAGCATCAGCCTGAGAACCCCTCTCGAGCCATGCCCACTTCTTACCATATACCAGTTTTTGAGGCCCATAATTCTTCATTCTTCCATCGATCGTCAGATAACCCTGATCTCCGACGATATGGACGGAGAAGCTATTCTGCCACTCGAGGATGCTTGTCTGAATATACATTTCAGCCCCATCCGCTCCCTGCAATACTGCCACAGCACAATCTTCAACATCAATCGGCCAATGGAGCCTGGCAAGATGACTCTGGACGGGTCTGAGTTGCCCAAGAAAGAATCGGCCGAGATCCAAAAGATGAATCCCTGGGTCCAAAAGTGCACCACCACCGCATTGAGCCCTGCTAAGCTTCCATTCCTTTTCATATCCCGGGCGGCCACCATGTCCAAGTATCATCCGGAGAAACAGGGGTTTCCCGATGAACCCTTCTGAGATTATTTCTTTCGCGCGAACCACAGCCGGATAGTGACGATAATTAAAACCCACTGCCACCTTCGCGCTAGAATTCTCTGCCAACGTAGCGATCTGTCCCGCCTCCTCTATTGTCAGTCCCATCGGCTTTTCTACCAGAATATTCACCTCATCTTTCAAGAGCTCCAAAACGATCCGAGCCGCGAGGTGATGGGGCACGGCAACGAAAGCCAAATCGATTTTTCGACGGTTGTTGATTCGATGAACATCCTCAACATACTCGCATTTCGAGGATTGTCTCTCGTTGATCTTTTGCGCCAAGCTGTTTCCGCGTGTAGGATCCGGATCGCACACGTAGGCGATTTGGTTATCACCCAGTGAAATGAAGTCTGTCGCGCGCTGGGTCCCGATAAGCCCTGCACCGATCACTGCACCCCAGATCAATTCAGCCAGCCTCCTTTTCGGCACGGATAACCACCACCCACGCCAATTGATCGAATCCTGGCAAACTTAAAATCGAGCCGTCGATCCGCTGCAAAACCTTAAAGAGGCGTGGAAAAGCGATCCCCTTTTCGACCGCTTTCATCCAATACCATTCGGGTTTTTTCTTTTGACGAAAGCTCGAGAGCCTCATCCGGACGTATTCGAAGAAAAATGGGATCAGGCTTGTTAAATAAAATGTTCTCACCTGAGATGCCTTGAAATGCTTACAAACAAAATCAATTTCTTTTTTTGAAAGAGGGGTTTCATCCTGCGACCTCGTGGACCTGGCAACCCAACGGTAGGCGTTCACGAAAATATTACTCCTTAGCGGATCGCGTGATACAAATTTTCCTCCAGGTTTTAGTATCCTCAAGATTTCCGGAAGAGCTTTTTCTAGTTCAACATGATGGAGCACCTCCCTTGCGACGACCAAGTCGAAAAACTCGTCCGGAAATTCCGATCTCTCGATAGGCCGTTGGTAAAAAAAACAGTGCCCCTTTAGTCCCAATTCTATTGCCTTCGCGTCGGCAAAGTCCACCAGTCCCTTTGAGACTTCTATGCCGTGAACCTCGGCACCCTTTGATGCGAAGAAGAGACTTTGTTCACCAGTGCCCACTCCTATATCGAGCACTCTCTTACCCGTTAGGGGCTGAATGTATTCAAACATCCATTGATTATCCGTTGCAACAGGCGAAAATGCTGTCGTGTGATCGAAGGGTATGGAAGATGATCCCTGAATATATGAATCGTAAAAACCTCCCTCCCTTTCCTGTCGAGAACTGAACTTTGATTCAACCATGAAAGATCTCCAAATTCTAAGTGCGGAAATTAAGAAACGTACCACATTGACGTGCCGTTCGGGACCATGTTGCTTATCGATACCCTAACCAGGAGGGAAAGTGAACTCATCTCACTTAGACCTTAGGTCTCGTACAAAGGCCTTTACACCAGCCTCTACAGCCTGATCTGAAGTATATCGCGGGGACCAACCTAGATCAGCAAGTTTTCTTGAGTTCATGCGGCTTTGAGGGATGTCGCCGCGCCATCCCCCCGCAGTATCACCGGTCTTAATACCTGTTTTCTTCAATCCAAGTTCCTTGAGCAGCGTCTTAGCAAGAAATTCAACAGTCGTCGCCCCCGTGGGGGCAATGTTATAGGTTTCGAAAGGCCCCTTTGCTTTATCCGCGATGAAAGTTAGGGCTCCTACCAAATCCTTGACATTGATGTAGGGCTTTGCCTGTTTGCCATTGCCCAAGACCTCAAGGACGGATGGATCCGCCCGAAGCTTGTTTGCAAAGTCGTACAGCGCCCCGTGTGTTGCTCTCGCCCCGATGACGTTTCCAAAACGACAGATGACGCCTTGGATTCCAAAGGATTCGGTGTAAGCCGAGACGAACCCCTCCGCTGCCAGCTTGCCGGCGCCGTAGAGAGAAATCGGACGGCAGGGCCCATATTTTTCATCAACCTCAAGCGTTCCCACATCTCCATAAACTGTACCAGAGGATGCCAATACAATCCGAGGAATCTTAAGTTTCCGCATCCCCTCAAGCACTTGAAAAGTCGTTATGACATCTAACTCTAGGTCAATGGATGGGTCCTCCAATCCCCACCGAGCATCCGGATTGGCGGCAAGGTGATATACAACCTCGGCACCCCCCAACGCGACCTTGAGCAAATACGGATCCAAAATATCGGCTCTGATAAACTCTATCGTGCCACTCTGGATGTGTGGGGCGATAAAGTCTTTCTTCCCAACCGAGAGATTGTCAATAACAGATACCTTCATCCCCCGATTCACGCATTCATCCACAAGGTGACTGCCGATAAAACCAGCGCCACCAGTAATACATACTCTCGTAGATTTTTTGCCCATTGGTACCTTCTCTAAACGTTTCTAGCGTTGTCTACCCAAAAAACCCGAAGAAGGAAACGGGGGAAATCAAAAACATGTGAGGATCTCGCGAAATCCGAGCCGCGGTCAAAATTAGGAATCGCTATTCACACGCTCTTGATCAGCAAGGCCCACTGCGGTATCAACAATGAACTTTGGTCGCCCTTTGACCTCTTCATATATTCTTCCAATGTACTCACCCAATATCCCAACGCTGATAAGCTGAATCCCACCCATAAACAGTACTAGCACAACGACGGTTGGATTCCCTAACGGAAACGGGAACCCGCTTAACTTCATGATAAGGTACACAACCCCAAGGGCGAAGGAGAAACCAGCAATCAAAAAGCCAATAGTCGTGCTGAGTGCAAGAAGATAACTTGAATAGCCCACGAGACCGTTCATACCTATGCGCAATGAACCGACAAATCTATTATACTTGCCTTCACCCGCAAAGCGTGCTGGGCGATCGAACACGACTACCGTCTGCCTAAATCCTACAACCGCTACCATCCCCCTAAGAAAACCATGAGATTCCTTCATGCTGTTGATTCGATCTACCACCCGGCGGCTCATCAGCCTGAATTCTCCCGTGTTTGGCGGTATATACACATCTGAAATTCGATTAATCAGCTTGTAACCCACGGTGGCGATTAGTTTTTTTACCACTGTCTCCCCCTCACGCTTGCTTCGCTGCGCATACACCACATCGGATCCTTCCCTCCATTTCGCAACCATCCGGATTATCAATTCGGGGGGATCTTGAAGGTCAACATCCATCACCACGACAGCCGCTCCCGACGAATACTGGAGACCCGCAAGGATAGCCATGGGTTGCCCAAAGCGACGAGAGAGCTTAATAAGCTTGATCCTGTCATCGGTAATTCGATGTTCGAGGGTCACCTCTTCGGTCCGATCGATCGATGGATCCATGACTACGATTACTTCATAATTCTCGGTAATCGAGGATAGGATAGGAATCGTCCGATAAAAAAATTCCGGAAGATTCTCTTCCTCATTATAAACCGGTACGACCACTGAAAGGACAATATCTCTTGGGATCATGAGACCAATCGACTGAACAGAGTGAAATGATGTCAACAACAAGATTTGAGAACTTGCGAGATAGGTAAAGTCACGCTGCCTCAGCAGTTCTTTAAATACAAAATGAAATTCTCATACTTATGACGCCGGTATCCGGCTGTCCCGAACCAGCTTAAGCGTTGCTTCAGAAAAGCAGATTCTGCGTTCGGAAAGACAATGATGCAGCCGATTTTGTTTGGACCACGGAAATCATCGATCCATTGCGGGGGATTAAACAATCCACCGAACCCTTGTATGAGAGACCTCTGAAAACCGTTGTACTCACTCACCGTAAGAACAGTATCAATGTACAGATTCCGTCGTTCTTGAACAATGTTAAGGTTAGTTTTTAGGGAATAGGCTTGCTCGAATTGAAATGCGGGATCTGCGACTATGAGGATTGGCGTATCGGCTTGCGTAGAGTATCTCACCTCCATTAAAGCCGAATTGATATCTTCTCCCTGTACAGCAAAATACCGAGCTGCGCCATAACTCCATTTTAGATTTGGCAATACCATTGCGGCGATGCACAAAAAGACCAACACTCTGGAGATAATCGAAGGACTTGTCGGAGAATGAAGCATTGGATACAAGAGTAAAGAAAAGCCCAAGGTTATCGGGAGATAATAGGAGTAAAATAGACCACTCTTCGAGTAGAGGACAACCTGAGGAATTATGATCAACAACGCAAAACTGATCCTTTGGAGAACGTCCCGTACGATCTGCCAGAAATCGGACGCATGTCTCGATTTCACTCCCCACCCAACAATATTCACAAGAATACTGGCGAGAGCACACAATATTATTCCGTAGAAGGGAGGCCCCATTGACCAGGCAAACAAATTTTGTACATCACCAATCAGGTTTAACCTATCCACACCAGCATAACCCTCCCCTGATGTTCCCACAACGAACAAGATTACTGATATTTCAGCGAGAAAGATGAGAGTTAGTGCAAATGTGACAAATGCCGTTCGCTTCGCAAGCGCCCGCCATTGTCCTTCAACACATGATCCAGACAACGCAACGAACAAGATGGCAAAGAACGGAATCAGCAAAATGAAACTTTCCTTACATAGTGACATTAGGACGATCGTAAGAACGAAGATTGGCTTCCAGACTCCAACGGACCTCGCAGATCGAGCCGCAAGAAATACCAGAACCAAGCTCAGCGAAAATAAGAAAATCCCGGGTACCTCCGCAGGGCCCAAACACCACCAAATTTGAACTTGTGGGCCAATCAACGCAATAAAAGGGAAAACAAGGCTAAAAAAAGAAGACGTACCATTGAGCCGGCAGAAAAGATATAAGAGATATGAGGTTAGCAGAGCCAAGACACCATGATAGCATGACCATAAAAAAAGATTTCCTCCGAAAAGCTTCGCTTCGATGATTCGGTGAACGTAATATATTGGCCGAAATCGCTTGTTGAGATCTCTCTTAACCCATCCAGACATAATGGTCCCAAAATCATCCGTAGACGATTGCATCTGGTGGCTCATGCTGATTATTTCATGGTCATCGAGCAGATGGAATCCTGAGGTTAAGGATCCACTAAATACGAGGATCCAACCCCAGACCAATGAAAATAAAATGAATACGATCATACTCTCGGCACGTCTCAGCCTGGTCCGTGTTTCATACAATCTGTTCAACGTAGCGACCCATGATTTGAAGTTCGAAGTCAACGGCCCTGGGTCTTTCGTCAAATCTGGAATGTGGAGCTTCATGAATTTTGGTGAGACAACAAGGCGTATGAAACGATTAGGGATAAACACAGATCAGAAGCATGCCAAACACCTATGATCCTATGCTTTGGTAAGCCTTCTTTAGTTCAGCCGCGCGCGCTGAAACTTCAAAAAACTCTGCCCTTTTCAAGCCGAGAGAACGCAGTTGAGCCCTTCGGTCCTCGTCCGTCCAGAGGTTCAGTATCGAAATCGCCATAGAGTCTACATCAGTGGGGTCGCAGTACTCAACAGCATCCGTCCCAATCTCGGGTAACGAAGTACAGTTCGAGCACAGCACCGGCAGGCCTACCGACATGGCCTCGATAACTGGGAATCCGAACCCTTCATAGAGAGATGGGTAGACGAGCATCCTGGCACCCGCATAGAGGAGTCTGAGATCATCTGCTTGGACGAACCCCACAAATTTGACATGGGAGGAGAGCCTGAGCTCCGCCGCAAGATTCTCGATCTCCCCGTGACTTTGCCTGGACATCCCTGTAAGCACGATATCGCCTTCAAAGCTCGATGAGGAAATGAGATCCTTGAGGGCAAGGAGAAGCCTCTTGTGATTCTTGTGGGGCCAAGTAGCTGCCGGGTAAATCATGTACGGTCTCTGAATGCCCTTCGCTTCGAGATAGGTTTTCACCAAGCTGAGGGTCAGGTTGTCATGGGTTTTCTCATCAATTCCCGGGTAAACTACCTTCACCCGATCGAGGTCCAAACCATAGTGTCGGGTGATTGTACCCTGGCTGTAGATCGAGTCTGTCAGAATCAGGTCAGCGGACTCCACTGCGAGGCCGTATTCGCGTTCGCGAAAATCAAGTTCTCTTCGTGAGAAGAATTGAGGGTACTCAACATGCTGCAAATCATGAATTGTAACGACTACCTTTGGCTTAACCTTATTCCGGGGGATCGGTCGCACTATACAGAATGGAAAATGCAAGAGATCCACACGACCGTAATCAATTCTATCTTCCAGCTGGCCAAGATAATATTGACGACGAAGCAATCGACCAGCGTGCACCCGAACTCTCCGCGCTAGTTGGCCCAGAGTGGGATTAATCTCTCTCAAGCCTGGCAATCCATTAAGGGGTTGTTCCAGCGCAGCCCGGTTCATCGCTGAAACATAAAGAACCGTCTCTGCCTCAGATCCCAAGAGCTGGCACATGGAAACCAAACGCCGCAAGTAAACCTCTGTTCCCCCCATCTGTCCCGGCGTATATCCCGAAGCGACTATTCCAATCGTCATTTACCCGGTGTTAAGATGATGAGGATGGGAACCTCCGCTTCAATCGAAAGTCGTGCAACGGATTAAAGAGAAACTTATTCTTTAGATATCGAACATATGAGAAGTCAATACAGGCCTTCCGAAATACCGATAGATGGTCTTCAGCCAGCCTCTCTGCAGAGAATCGTCGAGCCTGTTGACAGCCTCTTTCGATTAGTTCTTCACGTAAAGCGAGATTGTTCCAAACCTCGAGTATTTTCGCCGCGCAGTCTCGAGGATTTCCCCCGTCGAAGAACACTCCGGCATTTCCGACGACTTCGGGTATGCTTGAGGTATTAGCGCAGACAATAGGGCAACCCGCGTACATGGCTTCGACAAGCGGAATGCCAAACCCCTCAAAAAGAGAAGGGAAGCAAAGCAACCGGGCGCGTCTGTATAGATATGCCATTTGTTCAACGGTAACGAACTCCATCGTTATTGCAGTGACACCGAATTCTCGAAGTTTATCGTTAAGCAAGTATCCATTTTCTTGAGCGAAGCCGGTAAGCACAAGAGGTATCTCGGTGTGTTCCTCGAGTCTGAGGATTTCGAGGGCCCGCAGTAAGCAATCGTGGTTCTTATGCTTCCACTGGTTTGCCGGGTAGAAAATGAATTGATCGGGAAGGCCATGAACAACCTGCTCAATCTTGGCCGCGTGGGCATACCGAGGATCAGCGCTCAGGTATACTACGTGAATCTTATTCGCAGGTACCCCATGAAAATGAATAATTGATTGTCTCGAGAATTCAGATATTGTGATCACTTCATCCGCTTCGTGGGAAGAGCCGTAGAAGAAGTAATCCCTGTTCCAATGATCCATTGGAGTAAAGAACTCAGGAAAATATTTTTCCTGAAGATCGACAATCGTAACTACGGTGGGCAGTGGTAGCGGAATCGGCCAGATCGCGCCAAACGGGCAAAAGTAAATATCAATCTTGGCTAAATGGTTTGAAACTTCACGCTGGTCCGCGATACGAATAGCAGACTCCCTCCACCGAGGGTGATGTAGGGCTTCCAGCTCGTCTACGTTCTGGTCAAAGTAGAAAAACACATACTCATTCTCGTGATCGGTTTCAAGGAGGTTGTTGAATAACGTGTGAAAATATTGTTTGAGGCCACCCATGGACGGTCTTAACAGAAAGCAATTTACTCCTATCCTCATGGGAGAGTCTTTCTGAAATATAAGCTCATCGACGCCCGAATGATGCCCGAGCTGTACGACCAGGAGAACAGAATCCTGGCAAGAATAAGCGAGAACGGATCGTTTTCCTCTTTAAAGAGCCTCTTGTGAATAATCAAAAACGGATGAAGCAAAACCCTCCTCAGATGCCACCTAATGATCCCAGGACACCGTTCCGGCCTGATCGTCCCCAATATGAACTGGACGGTTATGTACGTGACACCCTCCCAGTAATTTCTCTTCATCATATATCTTCGATTCAGCTTTGTTCTCGAGATCTTATGCCAGACGCGCGCAGCGGGTTGATAGTAGATCGGGTAACCATTTTGCTTCATTCTTAAGGAAAACAAACTATCGCCACCACTTAGGAGCCCGCTATTTCTAGAATAACTGTAGTCTAGTCGCTCGTCGAACAAGCTGTCGCTTACACAATAACGGCGCAATGTCGCAAAATTTGCACCGATCGGGAGATCACCCTCGCACATAGGACCGAGCGGGTAATCCTCAGGATATAAACCAAGCAGATATTCCTTTTCCGATGGCAACCATCTAGGTTTTCCATCCAACCACATTGGATCAATCCGACCGCCCACGACCGCGGGCTGGGGAGATCCACTTGCAAATGCCTCAACATACGCACTTATCCATTCTTTGGCCACAAGGATGTCATCATCCGCGAAGATGATCACAGAGCCCGTAGATTTTTGGATTCCGAGGTTTCGAGCCGTATCCAGTGCCTGGATGTCGAGATAGAAAAACTTTATTCTATCTTCATTTGGAAATCTCTGCTTAGCCTCCTTTTCAAGCGACCCTTCTCTATCCTGATCAATAATCAATACCTCAAATTTCTCATAATAATTCGCGAGAATGCTCTCGAGACAATCCAATGTCAAGGAATTGCGTCGGCATGTCGGGATAATGACTGAAACAAGAGGTCGGCTGTCAATTGCTCTATCCATGCGGGGGGACTCAATCATTAGCATGGTAACGGTAATCGTATCTGTTGCGTCGGTACCACGAGGCAAGTCCTGCCTGCCATCTGTCGACTCTGCCCCCCCCTACAATCGAGAGCAGATATCTTAGTGCGTAAAACGCTCCAAATGGGTGAAATAAAATAAGCGGATCTTCTTTCAACACACGGCGAATCTGTTTCGCTCCATTCATAGGCTCATTCTTCTTTCGATGTTCGTTCGCAACCACCAGCCGACAGATCGACTTCCCCCTGTTGGCCTGGCGAGAAAGAGATTTTCGCACCTTCTCCTCCAGTGAGTTCCATCGCTCGAAAAGTCGACGATCACTCAGAAATGCCCTGTCTACATCAAGATTGAAAGACAAGGCCAAGTTGAAATAGTAAAAAGCAAGATACTTGGAGAGACCCCGATTCTTTCTATACTTACGAAAAATTTCGAGGTAGTCTTCCCAAAAAACAGTGGGGCTCGAGAGGGATTTTGTCCCTCGTATCAACCTAAATTTTCCAAGTTTTTCTCTTAGATGAGAGAGAACTAATCCGGCATCGCCCGCTCTAATCCAATATTCCGCGTCCATTGCGTAATGGAATGAAGCATCAAATAAACCAATCCTATTCACGGCACGCCTGCGCCAGAACGTGGATTGTTGCATGATGTAATTGGAAAAGTCATTCCAAAGGAAATGATAAGAAAGCATGACGGAATGCCTATACGGCCGCGAGAGCCATTCCCAAATTGTTTCACCCCGCTCATCGATGACGTCACCATCACCATATACAAAATCGGACTCCGGATTAAGATGAAAGAATTTCACAACATGTGCGAATGCCCCCGGAGAAAACAAATCATCAGAGTTGATGTAAGTAAGAATTTCTCCGTGAGATTGGGTGATTCCCTTATTGATCGCATCGGATTGACCTTTATCCTTCTCAGATGCCCATCTTATTGAAACCCCTTTGCACTTGCAGACAAATGTCCCAGAGGCGAGCATATCGGAATATCGCCGAATGATCTCGACGGAGTTGTCTGTAGAACCCCCATCCATGATCAGATAGTCAATGGAAAAATCACCCTCCTGGGTTATCACACTCAGGATCGTTTCTTCAAGATAATGGCCTTGATTGTACGAGGGGGTGATTATGGATATGATTGGCGAATTCATAGAATCAGATCAAATGGATTTCTGGGCGTTTGCAATCAACTCACTCGTCCTGCTGCTCACTTCATCGCATCCTTGATCAAGCGGGATTCCGAAAGAATATCAAACGGATCACACTTTCCTCATTGATTGCGCCCTAGAGCCCTATCCTCCACATCCCCCGTAGGTAATTGTGTGTCCCGAACTAAGATTGAAAGTATTCTCTCTTCAATCGGGCCACCTCAACCGATAACCTCCAGACCAAATTATTGAACACCAGTTGCCAACGATTCCAATCCCTCTACATACCCTCGAATGACTGGCCTTGGAAAGATCTACTCTCCACGGATTGTTGATTAGATCGGACCAAAGTCCTGACTTCAAGTTTGGATGTTTATAAACGCTATCGATCCGCCTTGCTATTCCCGATTGTCTCATTGTATAATTTCTGCCACCGATCTCGATCCGCAAGGATGGTCTCGTACGCTTGCTTGTATGCCTCCCTGTTTTCTAACGTCTCATTATATAACTTCTGCGACCGATCTCGATCTGTAAGGATGGTTTCGTAAGCTTGCTTGTACGCCTCCCTGTTTTCTAGCGTCTCGTTATACAACTTCTGCCATCGATCCCGATCTGCAAGGATGGCTTCGTACGCTTGCCTGTACGCGTCCCTGTTCTCTAGCGTCTCGTTATACAACTTCTGCCATCGATCTCGATCTGCAAGGATAGTTTCGTATGCTCCCCTGAACGCATCCCGATTTTTCAACGTCTCGAGATATAACTTCCGCCACCGATCTCCAAACATAGTCGTAAGGGATTTCATGATTGTTCGATTTGCTCTTCTACTCCTAGTCCCAAGAGGAAGCAATAGTGCGGTAATGAATTGCATCGATGCCCTAATTTTTCCCACCTCGCCCCGATCATACTGCAGGATAATCCGCGTCAACTTCTCTCCAGCTCTCTGATACCTCCTGTACTCAGAGCCCAGAAACGCGACAACTTCCTGGTCACCTTTGATTTTCTGCTCAACCAGCATCTTCGTAATCGCTTCAGGGTGTTCTCCCACGAAGGGGATTATCCACGAAGGGGGATAATTTATAATATGAACTCTGAGGGGATTGCTGAGAGTTTTCCATTCGTCCCGGAACCACGCGACACCATCTTCATGACCCTGTCCCCAATTCATCTTGCCATAGTACTCTGATTTGTTTCGGACGAGGTCGGGAAAGACGTATGAATAATGATACATTCTCACGCCATGAGTCTGAGAAAGTTCTTCGGCAGAAACAATTCGATCATGCGTCACCTCGGATCCCTCCTCATCACGTAAAGTGGGAGGTCTGTGCGTGAGGTAACCAAACCCCGGTCTAAATCTAAAGATTCGAATAAAATCATCAGCACCGAAAATATACGTCGCCCCCTGCATTACCGCCTCAAAGCTCCGCCAGAAATTTACGGTTTTCACATCTACCCTCGTAACATCCGGATTCTTCTCGAGGAGATTCTTGACGATCTCAATATCCCGAGTCTTATAAAACTCATCCACATCTACTTGCCAGATGTAATCGCCCGAGCATCTCTCCATGTAGGCATTCGACATTTCATCCTTTTCCGACCAAAATCCGTTGCGCTGGATCAGTTTTATCTTACGCTGTGGATCTGGGAAGCTCCTGATAATTTCAACGGTTCGATCCAGTGAATGTCCGTCACTCGTGGCGGCGTGCCAAGCGCGTTCCACAGCTCCTTCTACAATCAGAATTTCATGTGCATGAGGGTACAAATTTTCTAAATTGTACTTTATGAACGGCTCCCCGTTCAGAACTATCATGCCGAAGGATATCCTCAAATGCGCCACGATTGAATCCTATTTATCCCCGTTCTGTTCATCCGTTAGCAAACTTCTGTGGTGTGACGCATCGGCCTGCGGCTCACCTAGGGCTCAGCTAGTTCTATTACAGCCTCTTAAAAAGGATTCTAAAATTCCCCCTTTAGCAACCCTCCAAGTTGAATTAACTTCAAACCGCGTGTATGCTGTCACTTTATGAGGTCGACCACCAAAGACATCGGCCTATATGGGCTCTGGACCCGAGCGTCATGGTCGGGGGTCCGCTGAACAAAACCATGAGAGTAATCGATAGGTCTTGTTACGGAGCTCCCGTCTGATTTGTAATATTGCAAATAATTAATCTTGCCGCGCTCCGAAAACTGTGTTCCATTGAGTAGTTCTGTGACTCTCTCGATAGTCGGAAACCAAAGGTGACCGGGATTGTCGGGTGTGCCCCCGCCGCCGGGATCGAAAATAATTTCGTTAGCATCGTTCCTTATGCTCCTTTCATATAGCACATCACATCGATAGTCCGGCATCGATAGCCGAAATAGGCCGCCGGGTTTCAAGACGCGGAATATCTCCTGAATGATCGGATTGAGCATGTCATAAGCAATGTGTTCGAACACATCCTCCGACTGAAAGCTATCGATAGTTTCATCATCCAAGGGAAAGGGCATTGTGATATCATGATGGATATGACAAGAATCTCCATGAGAGAGCGATAGGCCAATGCAATTCTCATACTCCACCCTTTTTGGAATTTCTCCCGCGTAGAGGTTTATCGATTTATGATCAAGCAGATCCAGCCAAGTCATTCTCTTTCTGTGTTCGGAGAGGCTAGTTTGATCCATATCAATGAGTATGTAATCAGGCAATATGCTCCGCAACGCGTCATGGAGCCAACCAGTGACTCTCATGGATCTGCTCATGAAGAGAGTACTGATTTGACCATCAATGTCTATACGAGGATTTGTGATCCTCAGAAAAAAGCAGTCGCCTGGAATTCCGCGGTCGTATTTCGACCGCTGGGCATCGTGAAGTATCATTATCCCCGGGCTTTCCAATAGCATCCAACCGACCTGCATACACTCAGCGCGGGATCGACCATCCACTAAAATTAGCTGAAATTTCTCTTGCAAAGTCTCCGGGAAGAGAACATACTCTCTGAATGTCTCAATCGTGCCATCGCCCAGACCTTCGGACCATCCGTCGGAATTCGGTACGTGATGAATTTGGATATTAGCAACCCCAAGCCGAGAAACTAGCGCCTTTACCTTGTTAGCCCAATTGATATTATGTTCGATCGAAGTCCAATGGCTTCCCGCTGGTAGATACTTCGGGAAATATGCTGTGCTATTGCCACTTCCCCATTCCAAAGCCTTGATTGGTCTGTAAAACAGTCGGAGGGCTTCCACGACGGAGATCACCTCCAACTCATTCATGAATGGTGAATAGTTGCCGATTTCAATCTCATTATTATTTTGCCGGATCACCAACCATACCCTTCCTTATGCTGCCCACCCCCACCCCTATTTCTCTTATCTAATCGGCCCCAAGATCCCCCGATCTGCTAATCCCGAATGTGAGTAGCTTCACTCTGCAGTTCGATGATGGCGGTCGGGTAAGACATGCATTTCCCATTTGGTGCTCGAACAACGAAACTAGCTGCTTCATTCCAAAAAAATAAATGAGTATTCAATTCTTCTGTCGTCACGGCCAGGTTTACTTTGTATGCTTGGGGGTAAAGATTAGGACGCTTCACCTCCAGCACAATCTTTCCTCTGCCCTCGACAAACGGAATCTTCAATCCGGCATCAACAGAATCGATGTTTGCAAAAAAACGGTAGCCGGTTACAGAGAAGTTTACCCTGAATATGGGTCGCTCGACCCTTCGAGCAGCCTCGTAGTCAAATTCGATGATAATATTTTCACCGAAACTAATATCGTGGGTCTGCTTGTCGCGCCCCTTTTCATAGCACAACACCTTAGTGATTACGATATCTCTTGTTCCCCCCATGTCGCCTCCGTACTCCGTGGGCAGACCCCAATCGTCTCGATGCTCAATGCTTTTCTGATCCACCTTTCTGGATTCGGCTTGGTTTTCTTCAAACGTGTAAGCATTAATGGCATCGCTCACGCCGCCAATGAACGCCGTGCGCCCAGATTCTAAAAAGATTGCGCGATCACAAATCACGCTGATATCAGACATATTGTGGGAAACGAGGACGATAGTAACATTTCGCTTTTTAAAATCATTCATCCTCTCCCGGGATTTCATCTGAAATTTTAGATCTCCCACACCAAGCGCCTCATCGATGAGCAAGATATCCGGATTTACGTTGACAGCGGTTGAAAAACCCAAGCGTGCTTGCATTCCAGAGGAATACTTCTTGAGGGGCACATCGATGAAAGTCCCCAATTCCGCGAAATCTACAATTTCCTCAAACTTTTTATCAATTACGCTTCGTGGAATCCCGAATGTCGCCGCATTGAGATAAATATTCTCTCTGCCCGTAAATTCAGGATGAAATCCAGCCCCGAGTTCTATCAATGACGCAACTCTTCCGCTGATTCGCACCGCACCTGAGGTCGGCGCAGTAATACCTGCAATCAATTTTAAGATTGTGCTCTTCCCCGATCCATTGCTTCCGATGATACCAATCGCTTCTCCTCTTTGGATATCAAAACTCACGTCCGTTAGTGCATGAAACAGACCCTCCTGAGGCATCGCGCCACTGGCGACCATTAAGGTTGCAAACAATGTCCGGCGTCCGGCTTGAAGATCATAAGCCTTTGAAACCCGGTCAAAGCTGATCGCATTCATAGCACATCAACGAAATACTTTTCTGCACGTTTAAAGAACTTATAGCTTGGCACGAACAGCAAGATCAAGATCGTGGAGGCGATCAGGAGGGAGTACCAGCGCGGCTCCAAATTATAAAAGAAGACGTTCTTGAAAGCATCTATGATCGCACCCATAGGATTGAGGAAGTAGAATTCTTGTAAAGTCTTGGGTAGCGCGGTGATTGAAAAGAAAACCGGGGTCAAAAACATGTACAGTGTAATGAGAAAGGACACAACATATGTTAAATCCCTCCTCGCTGCCGTAAAGACACTGAGGATCAGCGCCAGGTCGAGAATAAAGAGGATCTCCACAAGAAGGATCGCCGGAAGGTAGATGAATTTCAGATTTGGGTAGAAGCCATACCATAGGCCGAAAATCAATAGGACCACGAATGAAACCGCAAAGTCAAAGAGCCCCGAGAAAATAGTGGACATCGGGATAATTTCGCGTGGAAAGGCGACTTTTGACATGAGCGCGGCGTTGGCGCGAAGGCTATTCATCGAGTTTACCGTTGAGGACGCAAAGTAGGTCCATAGCGTCAGGTTAGCGAAAATGAAAATGGAATAGGGTATCCCTTCAGCGCTCGGAGTCTTCAAAACTATTGCAAAAGCGATCGTATAGACCATGGTCTGAAGGATCGGCTGGAACAACGACCATCCGAGGCCGAAGATCGTTTGCTTATACCGAGTGACGATCTCACGCCTTGTCAAGGTAAAGAGCAACTCACGATGTTGCCACAGTTTTTGCAGATCCTTCAACAAATTGATCGTCGCCCAGTACGGGTGATGGACCACGGGGACAGAGATTAGGTTTTGCACCGCGCGCGGGGCCATTTCCTTGAGCGAGTTAGAATTGATATTGAACGAAAATGAATCGATTATACAATCGCATAGAAAGTTTCCATTTTGTCTGCATAGCCGCCCCAGTCCAATGCGGTGATATCGGGGGATACGGCCGGAATACTCGAACCGCCGGTTGGAACGCCCTCTCTCCGCTCGATGTCATCGAGGGCGTGGAGGATCTTCTCTGCGAATGATCCTGGATTCCCTGTCTCCGCGACATAGACAGAGGGAATCGTTCCGACAACTTCGACCGCCCCCGCCGCATCGCTGACCACGACGGGGACCGCGCTCGCGAGTGCTTCGAGAACAACCAGGCCAAAGCCCTCCTGCGTCGATGGGAGGACGTAAAGATCCAGGCTTCTCATCACTTCTGGAATATCATCCCTCTGCGGGAGAAATGTCACGTGTGCGCCCAGGTCCAAACGTCTATGACATTCCATCACTTCGTTTTGGTATTGCTTGTAAAATGGAAATACGTCGGAGAATAACGCTCCGCCGATGACGACGAATCTTACATCGCGGCGGCGTTGAATGACCTGAGCAGCGGCCTCCAGAAAAACGATGTGCCCTTTTTGGGGATCAAATCTTCCAACCATCCCCACCAATCGCGTCGCACCGGAAAGCGCAAGCTCACCCCGGAGGAGATCACGTTCACCATTTCGGGAGGGACGGAATTCCGATGTATCCACTCCCTGGTAAACGACTTCCATTCTGCCCGAAAGAAAAAGTGTCCGCGCTTGCAAGCGTTTCCGAACAGCCGATGAATTAGCGATAATCTTGTCGACAAGGATGATTGCAAGAAAATTAAAGAGCAAAATACGCGTCCATTCGTAGAAAAAAATGACGCTGTAGACAACGGAAATTCTGAAGCGTATCACCGGGATTGCTATAAACATGAGCGATAAGACGTCGCTGCAATGGATCAGCTCCGCGGGATCTTGCTTCAAATAATTCGCGATCTGGCGGGACGACTTCAGCATTTGAGCAAACCTCGCGGGATGCACAAGCTCGCGAAGCATCATCACCTGGTACGGAAGCACCACGGTCTCTATTCCGAGCGATTCGACCCGCCGGGCGAATTCACCGCGCTCATTGAACATCATGACGGGGCGAAACCTGCTCCGGTCGAGATGTTTCAAAAGGTTGTAGAGAGCGTACTCTCCTCCCCCCATTGCGGAATAGAGATTTATGAAGAGGATGGTTTTCGCCTTCTTGGCTTCCGGGTGATCCATCATTCTACCGCCGCCTGATAACAGGCTTCAAACGTGGACGCATAGCTCCGCCAGGTGAATTCTCCGCTGAGCTCGTTACCTTTGGAAACCCCGGCTGACTGCGGTGCGGTGTGATCATGTGCCAGAGCCTCCTCGATACGGCGCGCGAACGACGAGGGATCGAAGGGTTCCGCGATGAACACCCCTTTCCGGGATCCCAGAATTTCCATCGCGCCCACGGTGCTGCTTGCGACTACCGGAACTCCGCTCGCAAACGCTTCCAATGCGACGAGTCCGTAGGGCTCGGCGTCCGACGGGCAGACATACACGTCGAGAGAGGCCATGATTTCCGGAATATCGTCCCGGTGACCCAGCATCAACATCCTTCCGTCCAGGTCCATCCCATCCAATCGATTCATGATATCGTTCTGATAGAGGCTTACCTGCGGCGCCACAGCCTCAGTAATTGCACCCCCTACCATAAGGAAGAAAAGATCCTTCCGGGAAGCGAGGAGCATCCGGGCAGCCTCGAGAAATGTGGCGTGACCCTTCCATACTTCGAATCGACCTATAAAGCCGACCACCTTTTTGTCTGCAGGAATGCCGAGATCTCGCCGTATCTGCATCCTCCTCTCGGAAGAACGAGGATGAAATACTTCCGGGTCGACTCCGTTATACGCCACCCCGGTCTTTCCGCGAAGACCGAACGTCTTATTCAGGAAATCTTCCATCACAGCGTTTGAATTTGACACGATTCGTTTGATGAACAATAACCCGAACAGATTCAAGAACCAGGATCGCAAACGCCCATAAAAAACGATGATCGAATAGATTACCGGGGTTCTCCTCGAAAGAAGAGACGGGAGGAGCAGGACAAGCGCCAGCACGTCGCTGCATTGCACAATATCCACTCTCTCATCCCGTATGTAACGCCTGATGGCAAGCGACGCCTTGAAATTCCGGAGCAGGCTGGCGGGTGAAAGGAGCTTCTTAGGTTCAACGATATCATAGGGAATAAACACTGTCTCAATGCCGAGGGCCTTTGTTTTCGCGGAAAAAGGGCCGGACTTGTTGAAAAGGAGAACGGGACGATAGTGCCCGGGTTGAAGATTCTTCACAAGATTATAGACGGAATATTCCCCTCCCCCGAGCCAGGAGAATAAGTTAAAGAACAGAATTGTGATTCTTGTCCCTCGTTCTGCCGATGCAGTCATACAGAGTCGAACACGTTAGGCGTTGCTCTAGCTATGAGATTTGCAGGCAGACGGTATCCAACGCTTGTCTGCATCCGGTTGGAGGAGCCTGGGGATTCACCCGAAAAACATCTATTAATCTACACAAAATCCGGCCTTTTGTCAATAAAGGATTCGCTAATATAGTGCATAAATTCGCCGGAAAATGAGGATATTGGGATGGGAGACATGGGACTAGTCCCAGTTGGTAGATAGAGGCGAAATCAATCTATCTGCGAGAACTCGGGAGGGGGTGGGTGGAAAGTTCCTGCTTCTTATCGTATATTTGCAATCACGATGGCATCTGCTTGAAGAACCCGCACCACTACTATCCTCGTCCTTCTTGAAAACGCGTGAACACCCCCCCCGCCGGAAAGCGCCCTCTGCCAGGGAACGCGGGCTCGCAGAGGTGTTGCAGGCCGGTGATGGGAGAGATCACTCTTTCCCCAGCGTAATTTGGTCGCGGTTCCTGCTGGCTTCCTGCCTGATTATGCTCGTACTCCACTTCTGGGGGGCCGCCAGGCCGTCCCATGAGAATTGGGGTGTACATCTCTTTGCCTTCTATCCACCCTGGGTCTCCTTGATCGCCCTTCTCCTAGGCTCCTCACTCCTTATTCCGGCAATGCGGGAGTCGATGATCCGGAGGATCGCCTCAACTGCGCAGTGGTCATCCCGGCTCCCCTCCCCGATCATTTTCCTGGCAATCGGGGGAATAACAGTCGCCCTCGCCTCCCTCTTTCCGGCGAAGATCAGCGTCCTCGGAGACAGCGATCTCATTCTCTCTCTGACGCCGCAGAATCCGGGCATGCAGGACATCTCCGCCAACTTCAGGAACCAGCCCCTCACCTATTATGCCCTGCGCGGGATCCAATACCTCCTGGGAGGCGGAGCATCGGTCGACATCGGATACACGTATCAGATCCTGGACGATGTGGCAGGGTTGCTGTTCATCTTTCTTATTCTGTTGTTCCTTCACTTCATGAATGTATCTCCCCTGGAGAAGCTCTTGATCGGGGGGTATCTCTTTTTTCAAACGGGCCTCCAATTTTTTTTCGGATATGTGGAAAATTACGCCCTGCTGAGCGTGTTCATGACGGCGTTTGTCATTTCAGGATGGCTGGCGCTCGAGGGAAAAATGCATCCGTTGTACGCCATCTTGTCATTCGCTCTGATGATCGGCCTACATCTTGGCTCCATCATCTTTCTCCCGGCCCCCCTCATTCTCCTCTATCAGGTCTGGCGTGAGCGGAGGGTCGAGGCGTTGGTCTTGCTGGCAGCGGGCATCATCGGCTCGGCCCTCTTCTTCCACCTGAGCAATTATTCCCTCGAACAGCTCGTCAGCCGGATTGAAGTCGGGATCCGAATCGACATGCTCCCCTTTTTCAAATCGTACCCTGGGGGGCCGTATCCGATGTTCTCTACTCTTCATCTCATCGATTGGATGAACGCATCAGCATTCCTTCTCTTCTTCGGATGTTTTTTGATACCTGTCCTTGTGTACCTGTCACTTCGCGAGATCCGCTGGAGGTCTCCGTTGGGACTCTTCCTTCTGACCGCCGCGTCCTGCGGGGTTGGCTTCACGTTCATATTTAACGCAGCGCTCGGCATGGCGCGGGACTGGGACTTGCTCGTGAGCTTCATGATCCCCGTACATTTTCTCGTCATCTACTTGCTGCTTCCCTACCTCCGGATTGGGAAGGAGAGCCACCAGGTCATCGCGGTCATGGTGATTCTGGGTGTGTTGCGGGTCGGCGCGTGGATCGGGATTAATGCGGATACCGACCGGCACCTCCAACGTGCGGAAGTCCTCACCACCCCGGGGTTGAGCGGAACATTCCCGGTGATCTATTACGAGGCCCTCGGCAAGGCGTTCTGGCACAAGAACGATTTCGATCGATCGAGGATCTGGTACGAACGCTACCTGACGATCGACAGCCTCAATCCCCGCATTCTTGGAAATCTTGCCGCTGATTACGATAAGCTGGGAATGCGTGACCGGTATTTCGAAACGCTCAAGCAAGGCGCCCGTTCGGGGGCAGGTGACGCGACAATCTATCTGAACCTGGGAAACGAATATGTCAGACGTAAAGACACGGTTTCCGGGATCGGGATGATCAGGCGTGTCCTGGAAATCGATCCGTCTTCCCGCGAGGCCCATGCGAACCTTGCCATCATTTATATGACTCAGAGGAACTTTCCTCTGGCCGCCAAGTACGCTTCCGAAGCGATCGCGCTCGGAATGCACGAACCGGTTCTTTATTATTGCGCCGGGTATGCCTTCTTCAGGATCGACGATGACGAAAAGGCTCTCCACTACCTGGACTCGTATATGTCGATGGCTCCGGGCGACAAACGCGTTCAACCTGTTCTGGAAGCGATCAAGACGCGAATGCACCGAACGCCAACAGGTATGAGATGACGGCGAGAAGAAGGGGGAAGATAAGATCGGAGAAGCAAAGAGATCCTTCGGGCGCTTCGCGCCCTCAGGATGACAAGGGGTCGCGCCCTCAGGATGACAGGCGGCTGGATGCGGTCTCTCAGGAGCGATCGTCGCAGCTTCTCCTGTTCTTTGCCATGCTGATCGTGCTTCACCACGTGTGGGGGATGCTCCAACCATCCCATGACAATTGGGGAGTCCACTTCTTCGGATTCTATAGCTCCGAGATCTCCCTCTGTGCGCTTTGCATCGTTCTGCTTCTTCTGATCCCAAAAACACAGACATGGTTGTTGGGGTTTGTTGAGAACGGCGTGCGATTTCTCGCGAGGCTGCCTCTCGTCGCAAATATCGTTATTGTCGGCGGCATCATCCTTGCGTGTGCCGTTGAGTTCCCCGCCAAGCTTCATCTGCTCGGAGACGGTGCCGTGCTCCTCCGCTCGATCAACCAGTCGCAATGGGGCGCCGATCTCGTCGCAAGCTTCCGCAACCAGCCGCTCATGATCTGGATTTTCCGATCCTTGATGGGAATCTATGCCACCGGCGGTTCGGTGAAACCCTACGATGTGTACGAGGGAATCGATCTCATCTCCTGTGCCCTGTTTGTGATCCTTGTGTTCTGGTTTCTCAGGTCGCTCGACCGGCCGCTTCTGGAACGGGTACTCCTCGGCTGCTTCATCCTCGGCTGCGCGGGAAGCCAGTTCTTTTTCGGGTATGTCGAGAATTACGTTCTCCAATATGTCTTCACCGCCCTCTTCGTCGTGACGGGCTGGTTCTCCGCCGAAAGAAAAATGTCCGTGATCGTACCGATCTGTTGTTATGCGGTGATGGTGGGACTCCATCTCGGAAACCTGATCTTCTTTCCGGGGATCCTGATTCTCGTGTACCTCAAACTCGGCGGAAACCGGATACGCGCGATCCTCGCGACCGCGGGGCTCTCGGCGGTGATTGTCGCATCCATGTTCGCCATGGGCTTCAATCTGAATGACTTTCTCCGGCATATCACCTCGGGGAGCGTCGATTTTCTCCAGCCCTTCAGTGCCGTGGGGGGGAACTTCGCGTATCCGATGTTTTCCCTTTCTCATTTCTGGGACTGGCTGAACGGGAGCCTGTTGATCGTTCCGTTCGGACTCGCGGTTGCCCTTGCCTTCCTCACCTTTCACTCGAAGGAGCTCCAGTGGAGGGATCCGGCGTTCCTGTTCCTTCTCGCGACCGCTGCGTGCGGCCTGCTTTTTACATGGATCATTAATTCGGCGCTGGGAATGGCCCGGGATTGGGATTTGCTTACGAGCTTTTTCACTCCGTTGATGATTCTCGACGTCTACCTGTTGAGCAGGCCAATCGGACTGAAGTCTCGCAGGTATCTCCTTGCGATCATCGCCGGAGTCACGCTCCTCCACACCGGGGCATGGATCGGGGTGAACGCGAGCGCGGATCGCCACCTGAGACGGATGGAGCTCCTGAACAATCCAAGGTACCTGTCGCCTACCACCCAACTCGTGTTCGACGAGGCGCTTGCGAACTACTTTTTCGACACCCAAAACTACAAGGACGCGAGGACCTACTATGAGCTCTATCTTACAATAGACGATCATAATCCCCGTATACTTGCAAACATCGCCGACGTCTACCGGAGGGTGGGCGAGCGCCAGAAGTACTTCGACGCCCTGTTGCACGCCGTGGCGGCGAACAGCCGCGACCCGGGCGTGTATCTCAACCTCGGGGTGGAATACGCGAACCGCCATGACACCGCCGCAGCCGTGAAGTACAACGAACAGGCTGTCGCCATGGATTCCACGCAGAAGCTGGCCCATGCGAACCTGGGGATTCTCTATACGAATCTGAGGAATTACAAACTGGCGGACCGGCACTTCTCGTCGGCGATCTACTTCGGGTTGCGCGAACCCGCCATCTACCGGTATGCGGGAGACGTGTGCTACGTGCTCGATCAGTACGACCGTGCGCTTCGTTACTATGATTCGTATCTTGAGCTCGTACCTGCCGACCAGAAGGTTCGCGATGCACGCGACCGGATTCGCAGGGCATTGGCCGATTCGCCCAAACAACAATAAACGTATCGAACACGACCAGGTAACCCCAGCCGGACTTCGATGATCAAAATGAACGAGTATATTGCAACGACCGAGGATGTGACGATCAGGGTGCGCCCGGTTTACATCGACGGCGAGTCAGATCCCATGTCCCGGAAGTTCGTCTTTGCGTACTTCGTCCGTGTTGAGAACGGGGGATCGGAGGAAGTTCAGATCCTGCGGCGCCACTGGTTCATCAACCATGCGGGCGGCCGGGTCGAAGAGGTGGAAGGTGAGGGCGTGGTCGGGAAACAGCCGACCATCCTGCCCGGACAGGCGCACGAATACAACAGTTTCTGCATCCTGGAGACGTTTGAAGGAACAATGGAGGGGACATACCTCCTCCGGCGCCATAACGGACAGTATTTTCGCGCGAATATCCCCCGCTTCACACTTCGGGCGGCGGCAAATTGAAGAAGCGAGATCCTTCGGGCGCTGCGCGTCATCATGGAGATCCTTCGGTCGCTCCGCTCCCTCAGGATGACAATAGAACGCGCCCCCAGGATGACAAGAAGATACAGCGTCAGGATGGCAAACGCTTGTCGCAGGTCCTTGCAGGAGTGAGCGTCCTGATCGTTCTCCTTCACGCTTGGGGAACGCTCTGGCCGTCTCACGATAACTGGGGTGTTCACGTCTTCGCGTTCTACGACCCTTCGATTATGTTCCTCGCGTTGGCTTTCACCGTCCTACTCCTTCTCCCCAAAACGAACGCCCGGGTCCTCGGGATATTCGATGGATTGGTGCGCCGTCTGGCGACGCTCCCGCTACTCGCTGGTTTTGTGATCGTCGCGGGGACCCTGCTCGGCGCGGCGGCGTTGTTCCCGGTCAAGCTCCATTTGCTCGGGGATGGGGCGTTACTCCTGAGGACGGCCAGTTATTTTTACTGGAGCGGGGAGCTCGCCGCAACGTTTCGCAATCAGCCGTTGATGATCTGGATCTTCCGGTCGGTCATGAGCTTCGTTTCCCAGGCGGGTTCGGTGAAACCGTACGATGTGTACGTCGCCATCGACCTCCTCGCCTGTGTGATGTTTGTCGCCGTTGTCTTCTGGTTCGTCCGATCCATCGACCGGCCCAGGTCCGAACAGGTGCTCCTCGGGTGCTTCCTCCTCGCCGGCGGCGGTAGCCAGTTTTTTTTCGGATACGTTGAGAATTACGTGCTCCAATATGTTGTGACGGCTCTCTTTCTCGTGACAGGCTGGTTTGCGATCGAACAAAAACATTCCATTTATGTTCCGATCGGCTGTTTCGCGCTCATGGTCGCGCTTCATCTCGGCAACCTGGTCTTCTTTCCGGGGGTGTTGATCCTGCTCTACGTACGGCTTGGGAACAACCGGGCGCGTGCGCTCCTCGCGATGGCAGGTCTCTCGGGCCTTATTCTCGCGTTCATGTTCATCCTGGGTTTCCACCCGAGGGATTTTCTGCGCCACGTCACCTCCGGGAGCGTTGATTTCCTGCAGCCCTTCGCGGCGGAGGGAGGAAACTTCGCGTATGCGATGTTCTCGCTCGCCCATCTCTGGGACTGGCTCAATGCAGGATTCCTGATCGTTCCATTCGGACTTGCGGTTGCCGTTACCATGATAGCGGTGCAAAGAAAGGAAACCCGCTGGGCCGATCCCCTCTTCCTTTTCTTGACGGTTTCATCGCTGTGCGGACTCCTCTTTACGTGGATCATTAACTCCGCGCTGGGCATGGCGCGCGATTGGGATTTGCTTGCGAGCTTTTTGGTGCCTCTGATGATCCTCGATGTCTATCTGCTGAGCAGGGGATCAAGTCTTAAAATCCCGCCGTCCCTCCTCGCGTTCCTCACCGGATTCTCGCTGCTGCACACCGCCGCATGGATCGGCGTCAACGCGAGCGCAGACCGGCACCTGAAGAGGATCGAGCTCCTCGATAGTCCCCGGTACATGTCCAAGACCTCTCTCCTCGTGTACGATGAGGCTCTCGCGAGCCACTTTACCTCACTGGAAGAATATCCCCAGGCAAAGGCCTACTACGAAAAGTATCTGCAGATCGACGACAGGAACCCGAGAATCCTGGCTAACATTTCCGAGTTCTACGGGAAGATGGGCGAAAAGGAGAAATACTTCTGGGCTCTCAAGCGTGCGGTCGAGATGAAGAGCCGCGATCCGCGCGTCTATGAGAACCTCGGCGTCGAGTATGCAAACCGTCAGGATACGCTTGCCGCAGTCCGGTGCAACGAGCAGGCGATCGCAATGGATTCCACGCAGATTCTGGCCCATGGCAACCTTGGAATTCTCTATGCCTGCTTGAAAAACTATCCCCTGGCGGAGCGGCATTTCGCGGCCGCCATCAGGCTGGGGATGAAAGATCCTGCGATTTTCCGGTTCGCGGGAGATGTCTGCTACATTCTCAACGAAAATAACCGTGCGGTCGAGTATTACACCTCCTATCTCGAGCTGGTCCCTTCCGATCAGAAGATCCGCGCGACACGCGACCAGATTATCCAGGCCATGGAAGATCCGGAGAAGCATCAATGAACCTCTATCCGTTCGTCATCCTCGGCGCCCTCCTGCTCGAATACGGAATGAATCTCCTGGCCGATATTCTCAATCTCGGGACGCTTGCCGGCAAGCTCCCCGAAGAGTTTACCGGGATGTTTACACCGGAGGCGTACCGGAAAGCGCAGGAGTACACCCGCGTGCGTACGCTGTTTGGCATCATCACATCCACGGTCAACCTGGGGATCATCCTGCTGTTCTGGTTCGCCGGGGGATTCAACTGGCTGGACCTGATCGTTCGGGGATTGAACGTGAACGTCATTCTCACTGGGGCCATCTATATCGCAGTACTTCTGTCCGCCAGGGCGATCCTTGCACTTCCGTTCACGATCTATTCGACCTTTGTGATCGAGCAGAGATTCGGATTTAACAAGACGACCCTCCGCACGTTTGTCTCCGACCGCGTGAAAGGACTCCTCCTCGCATCGTTGCTGGGGGGCCCTCTCCTGGCGGGCCTTCTCGCCCTCTTTGAATATGCGGGCGCTTCCGCGTGGCTCTACTGCTGGATCGCGGCGGCCTCCTTCACGCTCTTCATCCAGTTCGTGGCGCCGACCTGGATCATGCCGCTGTTCAACAAATTCACGCCGCTCCAGCCGGGCGAGTTGAGGGATTCGATCCTCGCGTATGCAAGCTCGGTGCGCTTCGTGCTTGAGAACGTCTTCATCATGGACGGGTCGAAGCGCTCCAGCAAATCGAACGCGTTTTTTACCGGGTTCGGAAATCACAAACGGATTGCGCTCTTCGATACCCTCGTCGCAAAACACTCCGCCGCCGAACTGGTTGCGGTCCTTGCTCACGAGATCGGCCATTACAAGAAGAAACACATCCTCAAGGGCCTTGCCCTCAGCATGCTTCAGATGGGAATTATGTTCTACCTCCTCTCCCTCTTCCTCAGCGAGCGCGGCCTGTTTGACGCCTTTTTCATGGAGCATCAGTCCGTTTACGCGGGGATGCTCTTTTTCGGGATGCTCTATACGCCGATTGAGTTTATCATTTCCATCCTGATGCACATTTTTTCACGGCACAATGAATTCGAAGCGGATCGATTTGCCGTCGAAACCACCCGTGGAACGCAACCGATGATCGACGCTCTCAAGAAGCTCTCCGTCGACAATCTCTCGCATCTGACTCCCCATCCGCTCTATGTGTTCATGAATTATTCGCACCCGCCGATTCTGGAGAGGATCAAGGCGATCCGGACCAGCGGAAAGAATTAAGATCCCGACCTAAGACATGTCGGGATGACGAGGGGAGAGATACTTCGCGGAGTTTAACCCGCGTAGGGCGTGGGAACAAGGGAACGCAGCCTGAAGGCTGCGCCTACTGAATCCTCAGAACGTCATCTCCGTGGATGGGAGATCCTTCGCTGCGCTCAGGATGACATGGTGCGCTAGGGATGACGGGCACCCTGATTTGATAGTTCTCAAATTAATGTCTACTTTGAAATCGATTTTCCTCCGTAGCAGGGTCAACGATTGAACCACCTCACAGGATTCTTCATGAGAAATTCGCTTCTTATCGCGTTCTTGCTCCTCGGTTACCACGTGATCACCCCCGCCCTTCCCCGGGGAGGGACCGACAAACAACTCCTCGGTTTTTCCGATGCGACTTCGGAAGACCAGCGCCGCCTGGAATCCCGGTTCGATTCCTCCCTCCGGAAGGACGACCTCCGGGCCTGGATGAAGCGGCTTGCCGCGAGACCGCACCATATCGGTTCCGCCTACTGCAAGTCGAACGCAGAGTTCATGGATTCTCTCTACCGCTCGTGGGGATTTAATTCAACCATCGAGGAATTCGATGTTCTCTTCCCCACCCCCAAGACGAGAATGCTCGAGATGACGTTTCCGGAAAGGGTCGATGCGAGACTGGCAGAACCGCCGATTCCCGAAGATTCGACCTCCGGTCAGACGGCGGAGCAACTCCCTGTGTATAACGCGTATTCAATCGACGGAGACGTTGCGGGCGAGCTTGTCTACGTCAATTATGGCACTCCTGCCGATTACGAAGAGCTCGACCGGCTGGGGATCGACGTGAAGGGAAAAATCGTCATCGCCCGGTACGGGGGGGCGTGGCGCGGAATCAAACCAAAAGTGGCCGGAGAGCATGGCGCGCTCGGATGTATCATCTACTCGGATCCCCGCGACGACGGGTATTTTCAGGGAGACGTCTATCCCAAGGGAGCCTACCGCAGCGGTTACGGCGCACAGCGCGGATCTGTCGCCGATATGCCGCTCCATCCCGGCGATCCCCTGACGCCCTTTATCGGCGCAACGAAGGACGCGAAGCGGCTCAAGATCGGGGAAGCGAAAACCCTTACGAAAATCCCTGTGCTGCCGATCCCGTACGGAGATGCCCTGCCGCTCCTTCGCGCTCTTGCCGGGCCGGTGGCGGCTGAATCGTGGCGCGGAGCTCTCCCGATCACCTATCATGTTGGTCCCGGGCCCGCCAAAGTTCACCTCAAAGTGGCATTCAACTGGAATATTGTTCCGGCTTACGACGTTATCGCGACAATAGACGGATCCGAGTATCCGGATGAGTGGATCATCCGTGGGAATCACCATGACGCCTGGGTGAACGGCGCCTCCGATCCCATCAGCGGCCAGGTCGCGACACTCGAGGAAGCACGCGGGATCGGCGTTCTGCTCAAATCCGGCTGGAGGCCGAAACGGACAATCAAGTATTGCGCGTGGGACGGCGAAGAGCCGGGCCTGCTCGGATCGACGGAGTGGGTCGAAACGCATGCGGACGCTTTGAAGCAGAAGGCGGTCGTCTACATCAATTCGGATTCCAACGGGCGGGGGTACCTGTTCATGGACGGATCGCATACGCTCGAGCGTTTCATGAACCAGGTCGCACGCGAGGTCGTGGACCCGGAAAAGCAGATCAGCGTCGCCGACCGGACCCGCGCGCTTCGGATCGTCGAGTCAAGCGGAGACGATCGGAAGGAGGCGCGGGACCGGAAGGATCTCCGCATGGGGGCGCTGGGATCGGGATCCGATTACACTCCGTTTCTTCAACATCTCGGGATCGCGTCGCTCAACCTCGGCTACGGCGGCGAGGACGGCGGCGGATCGTATCATTCGATCTATGATTCCTTCGACCACTATGTACGGTTCGGCGACCCGACGTTTTCGTACGGGATCGCCCTCGCGCAAACGGGGGGCCGCGCCGTCTTGCGTCTCGCCGACGCGGACCTGCTCCCCTTTGAATTTTCAAATTTTGCCGAAACCGTCGGAAAGTATGTCGACGAACTCTCAAAGCTCGCCGACGATATGAGGACCAAGACGGATGAGCTCAATCTCGAACTCAAAGAGAAGACACTCGAAGCGGTCTCAGATCCGACAAAGACCTATGTGCCGCCGAAAGAGAAGGACGCCGTTCCCTATCTGAACATTGCCCCGATGCAAAACGCGCTTGCGGCGATTCAGCAGAAATCAAAGGAGTTCGGAACCGCGGTCAAAGATCTCGATCCGGCTTCACTTTCCCGCGCAACGATCGACTCCCTTGACAATATTCTGATGCACGCCGAACGGTCGCTCACATCGGAAAAGGGCCTGCCCCGCCGCCCCTGGTTCGTTCATCAAGTCTATGCGCCGGGAGCCTACACCGGGTACGGCGTCAAGACGCTTCCGGCCGTGCGGGAAGCCATCGAGCAGCGAAACTGGAAGGAGGCGGACGACCAGGTGGAGGTTGTCGCCAGTGTGTTGCGCAATTTCTCCGAGCAGCTCGGGCGCGCGACGGCCATCGTGAACGAGGTGCGGGCAGCGGGCAAATGAAGAAAATTTAATCAAGAAAATCGTGCCGGAGACGTATTTTTGGGGGTGGAATTTGAGAGGAGTCTTGACAATCTCTTGAGATTGTGACATATTTCGACGTACGGTCGCCCGCCCCGCGCACAGCAAGAATCGCATAATCGAGGCTTACCCTGGCTGCGAATCTGATGAACCGGCGTTCCTTTCTCGAATCGGCCTCCAAGTCAAAACTTCGCAACGTCGAAGTCCTCCCCGCCGTAGATGACCCGGGCGGAATCAGCAAGTTTGCCAACAAGAAACTTCCCACAGTAGCACGAACGACGGCCGGGATCGAACCCTACTCCGGACCGTGGGGATCCGACCAGGTGGCGCACCTCCTCCGCCGCACGATGTTCGGAGTGACGAGGAGCGACATCCAGAGCGTGACCGGGCTCAGCATGAGCCAGATCGTGAATCAATTGCTCCTCGATTCAGCCGCCCCCAACCCGCCCGTCACCACCAATTCCACCGACGTCGACGTACCGATCGGCCAGACCTGGGTCAACAGCCCCAAGCTCAACTCGAACGGCAACAATCCGGATGGCACCCGTCGGACATCGCTCAAATCGTGGTGGATCGGGCTCATGCTCGGCCAGCCGATTTCCGTCCGCGAACGGATGACGTTGTTCTGGCACAACAACTTCGTCACCGAGGCCGACGTCGTGAGCGACGCCAGATTCTCCTACAAGTACCTCGCACTCCTGAGGCAATACGCCCTCGGAAATTTCAAGACCCTCGCCAAACAGGTGACGATCGATCCGGCGATGCTCCGGTATTTGAACGGAAACACGAGCACCGCGGCGCACCCCAATGAGAATTACGCCCGCGAACTGCAGGAACTCTTCACGATCGGAAAAGGCCCTGAGATCTCGCCGGGCAACTACACGAATTATTCGGAAGTCGACGTGCAGGCCGCTGCGCGCGTCCTCACCGGGTGGCGGGACGACGGGACAAACCTTGTTTCGTATTTCACCGCCTCCCGCCACGACGCCACCAACAAACAATTTTCCTCCGATTACGGCAACACGATGATCGTGGGCCAGACCGGCACAGCGGGGGCGAATGAAGTCGACAGCCTGATGGACATGATCTTCGCCCAGCCGGAGACCGCAAGGTTCCTCTGCAGGAAGCTCTACCGGTGGTTTGTCTATTACCTCATCGACGCGACCGTCGAATCGACGGTCATCATTCCGCTGGCGGACATTTTGCGGTCGAACAACTACGAGGTGAAGCCCGTCCTCCAGACATTGTTCCAGAGCGCCCATTTTTACGACCCGGTGAACATCGGATGCATCATCAAGGACCCTCTCCATTTCGTCGTCGGGGCGTGCCGGCAGACATCTGTCGTCTTTCCCGACTCCTCGAACGTGGTGGCCCAATATGCGCAGTGGAATTACCTCCGGACCCAGGCGTCCAACATGCAGCTCGATGCGTGCGATCCTCCGAATGTCGCGGGATGGCCGGCGTTTTATCAGATCCCGCAGTTTTATGAGCTCTGGATTAACTCGGACACGCTCCCGAAGAGAAACCTCTTCACCGATACGATGGCCGGCAACGGTCACAGCGCGAGCGGGACCAAGATCGTCATCGATCCCATCGCGTTTGCAAACCAGGTATCCGACCCGTCCGATCCGAACAAGATCGTCCTGGAATTCTCGCAAATCCTTTTCCCGATCTCGATCACTGACAACCAGAAGGCGTTCCTGAAAGACACTCTGATCCCGGGCCTTCCGGACTACGAGTGGACCAACGAGTGGAATGCCTACAAGGCGGACCCGACCAATGCGACAAAACTGGCCGCCGTCAAGACGAAACTCCAGGCCTTGATCAAGTTCATGATGGATATGGCTGAGTTTCAGTTGACATAGCCGGCTGACGCCATGAAGAGACGCGATTTCATAAAAAGCTCGGTCCCTGTGTCGATCCTCCCTCTCCTCCTGGGGGGATATAATTTCCGCGCCTACGGCCGCTCGCGTTACCTCGAGGCGCTCGTCGCTTCCGGGACGGAGACTGACCACGTCCTTGTGATCGTCCAGATGAACGGGGGGAACGACGGCCTGAACACCGTGATCGCCCTCGACGAGTATTCCGCGCTCGCCAACGCCCGGAGCAATATCCTGCTGCCGGAGAATAAGGTCCTCAAGCTCACCGATGCCACGGGACTCCATCCCTCGATGACCGGGCTGCAATCCCTCTACATCGCCAACAAATTATGCGTCGTCCAGGGCGTCACGTACCCCAACCCCAATTTCTCGCACTTCCGCGCAACCGACATCTGGCTGAGCGCGTCCGATTACAACCAGATTGTTCCGGACGGCTGGGTGGGGCGCTATCTTGACCAGGAATACCCCGATTTTCCCAATGGGTATCCGAACGTCGTGATGCCTGACCCGGTCGCGATCCAGATCGGGTCGGTGATATCACCCGTCCTCCAGGGTCCGGCGGTCTCGATGGGGATGGCAATTACCAGTCCGACCTCCTTCTACCAGCTCGTCTCGGGCGGCGTCGACACCGCACCCAATACGCCCGCCGGACACGAATTGACCTTCATCCGCGAAGTCGTTCAGCAAACTCAACAGTATGCGACGGTCATCCAGGCCGCCGCGGCCAAGGGCAAGAACTACTCGACGATGTATCCGCAATCCGGGCAGAACTCCCTCGCGGATCAGTTGAAGATCGTGGCCCAACTCATCTCGGGCGGGCTCAAGACCAGGATCTATGTCGTCAACATGGGGGGATTCGACACCCATTCGTCGCAGGTTGATACGAACACCGGGACCGATGTGGGCACACACGCGACTCTGCTGGGCAAGCTCTCGGTCGCGATTACGGCGTTCCAGGACGATTTGAAACTCCTGGGCCTCCAGGACCGGGTGATCGGCATGACCTTCTCCGAATTCGGGAGAAGGATACTCTCAAACGCCAGCGCGGGCACAGACCATGGAACCGCCGCCCCGATGTTCATCTTCGGGCGCAAGGTCCACGCGGGGATTGTCGGAACCAATCCGGTGATCCCGCCGAACGCGACGGTCAACGACAACCTGGCGATGCAATACGACTTCAGGGCCGTCTACGCCTCGCTCCTGAAGGAGTGGTTCGGCGTCTCCCAGGCCGAGTTGCAAACGGTGCTTCTTAGGGATTTTCCGACTGTCCCGCTTATCACACCCGACGGCGAGCCTCCGAAGGGCGATCCGTTGCTCGCGCCTGTGCGGAGCAAGGCCGGCACGATGCAGCCCTCGGACGGATCGGATTACCGCATGGCATTGCTCGGGAATTTTCCGAATCCCTTCAACCCGACGACGCGGATCAGGTTTTCGTCGAACGGGGAGAGGCTCCAGTTGAAAGTGTACGACTCTCTCGGACGCGAGGTACGCACACTTGTTTCCGGCTCGTTCCCGGCGGGAGAGCATGAGGTCGTGTTCGACGCCGGAGATCTGCCGGCCGGCGTCTACTACTACCGCCTCGAGAGCGGCGATTTCCAACAGATCCAAACGATGTTGCTTGTGAAGTAAACGGAGGCCGTAATAAAATCGAAGAAACCGGGTAAGCCGGGGGCGAATTCAGACCACTCGATTTGATTCTCACCTGTTGATTTCACTAATTGGGTAGTACGGGGGGGCAATAGCGTTTTTCTGCGGATTAGTGGATATTTTACACGTAAAGCTAAAACGGAATATCCACCCATCAAAGGTTCGTTTATCATCAAAAAGGGAAGACAATGGGACAACAACAGATTCTTCTCATCGTTCTCGGCGTAATTATCGTTGGGATTGCTATTTCGGTCGGCATCGGACTTTTTGGAGCTTCGAGCACCGAATCAAATAAGGACTCTGTGACCACCGGTCTTGTGAATCTGGGGGCAGACGCATTCGGGTACAAGATCCGCCCGTCGACGATGGGCGGCGGAAGCAACTCATACGTCGGATACTCGGTACCTTCCAAAATGCAGGCGGATGACAACGGCACCTACGCTCTCTCAGGCTCACCCACCGTCTCGCAAGTGGTGCTCATCGGGACATCCAAAATTAATACGGCCTGGGTCGCGACGTGCACCGTCGATGATAGCGGAAAAACGTCCATCGCATACGGAGGTTGGTAAAGAGCGCCGCTCGAACGGGCCCCCTTCGCGCAGGAATTTAGTACGGCAGGCCGTGGAGATCAAATCCCACGGCCTTTTTATTTCTTCTTTCGGGCAAATTCCCTATCTTATTTGAATGAAGCTTCTTCTCACCTACCTCAAACCCTACTGGAAACTTGTAGTCCTCGCGCTTTTTCTTGCCACCGTCAACCAGGTCTTCTCGCTCCTCGATCCGCTGATCTTCCGGCATATCATCGACAGCTACGTCACGCGATTCAAGGAGTACACTGAGGGAGGGTTCTTCCGCGGGGTGGGCCTGTTGCTCGCCGCGGCCGTGGGAGTCGCGTTCGTGTCGCGCGTTGCGAAGAACTTTCAGGATTATTTCATCAACACCATCACGCAACAGCTCGGCGCCCAACTCTACTCCGACGGACTCCGCCACTCTCTCGAACTCCCGTACCAGGTCTTTGAGGACCAACGGAGCGGTGAAACGCTTGGAAAATTGCAAAAAGTCCGGACAGATGTGGAACGGCTTATCGGCGTGCTGATCAACGTCGTCTTTACGACGCTGGTGGGTGTCATCTTTGTGATGATCTATTCGTTCAGCGTTCACTGGCTTATCGCCCCCGTCTATTTCTCGACCATCCCCCTCCTGGCCTTTCTCAGTTCGGCCATCGGAAAGAAGATAAAAACCATCCAGAAGGTGATCGTGGGGGAAACGGCGGCCCTTGCCGGTTCAACGACCGAATCGCTCCGGAATATCGAGCTCGTGAAGAGTCTGGGGCTTGCCCAACAGGAGATCGGCCGGCTGAACGCAACGACACAGCAGATCTTGAAGCTGGAACTGAAGAAGGTCCGTTATCTCCGGAGCCTGAGCTTTATCCAGGGAACGGCGGTCAACTTTCTCAGGACGAGCATCCTCGGCCTGATGCTCTATCTGATTTTCTCCCAGGAGATCACCTTCGGGCAGTTTTTCTCCCTCTGGATCTACTCCTTCTTTATCTTCGGACCGCTGCAGGAACTGGGGAATGTGATCAACATGTACCGTGAGACCGAGGCCTCCCTCCAGAATTTCCAAAATATTCTGAATACTCCAAAAGAAACCAGGCCTCCCGATCCGGTCACCATCCCCGCGCTCGCAACGCTGACGTTTGAGCATGTGGGCTTCCGGCATCAAACCGCCTCAACGGATGCCCTCCAGGATATCTCGTTCACCGCTGCACGCGGCGAGACCATCGCGTTCGTAGGGCCCTCCGGATCGGGCAAGAGCACGCTCGTCAAGCTGCTCGTCGGACTCTATGTCCCGCGGTCGGGCAGAATCCTTTACAACAATGAGCTCGCAACCGACGTGGACCTCGATAAGCTGAGAGAACGAATCGGTTTCGTCACACAAGATACACAGTTGTTTTCGGGGAGCATCCGTGAAAACCTCCTGTTTGTCAATCCCGACGCCACGGATGAGGATTGCATGGAGGTGCTGCGGCAGGCGAGGTGTGACTCCCTGCTGGCAAGAGCCAACCGGGGGCTCTACACAGTGATCGGTGAAGGGGGCGTAAAGGTTTCGGGTGGCGAGAAACAACGGCTCTCCATCGCGCGCGCGCTGCTGCGCCGTCCCGACCTGCTGGTGTTCGATGAGGCGACCTCCTCTCTCGATTCACTGACGGAGGACGAGATCACTTCCACCATCCGTGAGGTGTCGGTGAGTAAAGACCTCATCACCATCCTCATCGCCCACAGGCTCTCGACCGTGCTTCATTCCGATAAGATCTTCGTTCTGGAGCGCGGACGGATGGTCGAGTCGGGCAGGCATCATGAGCTTTTGGACCAGAAGGGCCTCTACTACGCCATGTGGCGCCAGCAAATCGGCGAGCGGACCGACGGGAAAGCCGGTCTGGCGATGGTGAAGGCCCCGGAAATCCTCATGCAGTGAGAGCGGGATAGCCGGTCACTGAAACAGGTACGAAAGACCGATTTTATACGCCCGCCTGTCGGTTTGTCTCCACCGAAAATCCTCTTCGCCCAGGCCGATATACTGCTCCGCCTCGGCGCGCAGTTCTACCGTCTTAAAGACCGAGGCGTACACTCTCAAACCAAACTCGCTCGATCATTCCGGGCGAGGCATGCCTCGCTCATACGGCATTGTTTTCGGTTTGCCCCCGCGTCATTGTGCACGTTCCATCGCTCGGCCGCGGAGCGGCCGTATATCCCGTTCCCACGCGGAGCGTGGGAACGAGACCGCAGCCTAAGAATGAGGATCAGCGCACCAGGACGAATTTTTTCACGTCAACAAATTTCCCTGCCTGGAGGCGGTAGAAATAGACTCCGCCCGGCAGATTGCCGGCGTTGAAGATGACCACTTTCGAGCCGGCGCTCTCGTCCTGATCGACGAGCGTCGTCATTACCTGCCCGAGGACGTTGAACACATTCAAGAGAACATGAACGTTTTCGGGGAGGTCATACCTGATCTCCGTGGCCGGATTGAATGGGTTCGGATAATTCTGGACGAGCGAATATGGCGCGGGACGGTCCTCCCCCTCACCCTCGCCCGCCGCTATTCCGCCCTCCGTCCGGGAAGCGGGTTGGCATGGAGAAACCGACTGGGCTGTGATTGCAAGAACTCCGTTTTGGTCGTTTTTCAGCGTCATGCTTCCCGCTCCGCTCAGAGAAACTTTGTTCCGGTTGTTTGCCGGAGAGAACCAGTAGGCCGTCCTGTTTTCGGGGAGAATGTTCCAATTCAGCGTGAGAGGATACGCCGCCGATTGTATGGCTATGGGCAGGTTGGCAACTCCATTTCCTGGCTGCACGCTCTCGATAAATTTTCCCGACTGGAACCTGGCCTGAAAGATTCCCTGTTGAGGTGCGGGAGGCATCCCCACATCGGTGAAGCCCATCGCCATTTTCCGCCCCCCGTTCAAGACGAACATGCTCTGCGAGTTCCCGCGCGCATCCGAGACCGTGAATTGATCGAGGGAAGCCGTCGATGAGGCGCAGCAATTGCAGGGCTGCGGAGGGGGCGGCTGCGTCGTAAACCACCAGATCGCAGACCAATTTCCTGATCCGGAATTGTTGGAGCCGCTCACTCTCCAATAATAGGTCGTGGCGTAGGTGAGGGGGCCGATGGGTTGCGACGCGGAGGATACGGATGAATTGTCGAACACGAGCGAGCCGAAGTCAGAGCCCGTAGACACCTGCACATGATACGACGCTGCCCCATCGGCGAGCTGCCAGGCGAGTGTCGGGCTTATGGACTGACCCGTCGAACCATTGATGGGAGAGGTAAGAACCGGCGCGGCGGGCGCACCGGGGGCGGGCGGAGGTTGATTCTGCGTTATCGGAGGAGGCGCTGTCGGAGCGGCGGACGCATCAAGGACGAGCTGGCCATCCTGACTCACATTCACCCAGTACCCCCCGCCCGGCAGGAGACTTGAAACAACCTGATACCCCCCGGAGAGCGTGAAGTAATTCGAGACGACGATGTTCGCCGGCGCGTTGTTCACAAGCGACTGGACCCGGTTGGTCGGAAGCGGGGTTGTAATGGAACCGATCAGGTTCCAGCCCTTCCGGACGTTGATCGTGACTATGTTCTGCGCGGGTCCATAATAGGTCGCCGTTTGGGTCGAAGGAAAATTCATGAAGTATCCCGTTCCGTTCGCAAGAATGCTCTGGACCTGGTACGATCCGCTCGCGGTGGAGTAGGCGTATGCAGGTGAGGCGGCGCCGGGATAGACGAACGAAGCATCATATTTCAGAAGCTGGTTCACATAATCGTAGCTCTGGTTCGGCACGCTGACCATGTTCCATCCGCCCGTTACCTGGGACTGGATGAGTGTGCCCGCAGGTCCGGGCGGAACGATCCCATGCGCGACGAATGCGGCCTCTATCTGGCTGTGATATGCCCCGTTGTACGCGCTCAGGTCCACCTTCAGCATATTGAAGAGGAAGTCTTGAAAATTTCTCGCATGGGGAGTCAACTGTAGAGCCTTGAAGGTCAGCTGATCCGCCACAGATGAGCCGGTTGTCTGGCGGGTGTTCCATAACGCACCCCCGATCACCTGTCCGTTCAAATGGAACTCCCTGTTCGGATCCCATACGAGCGAATTCACGAGGTTCCGGTAGTTTGGATCGACATCCTCGGAATAAAGCGGATCGCCGGTGATCGTGCAGGCAAAATAGTCGGCGAGACCTTCCTCGAGTGCCGCACCCTGAATATCTCCGAGGTTTCTGATTTGCGAGCCGTAGAGATGCTCAACCACGTCATGGGAGTATTCGTGGAAGACGACATCCCTCGACCGTGCCCACTGACTTCCGAGCTGGGTGCCGAAACCGATGTCGTAGCCGTTCGACATTCCGTTCACGTTCGGTCCCATGCCGATATGGACGCGCATCTGATAGTCCATCCCCGCGTAATTGAACGTTCTCTTGAAATAATCGTGGACGACCGGGACCTGAAAATAGACGTTCGAACCGTCCCCGGTAAACGTGTAGTTCACGTTGGTGCTCCCGGGTACCGTAGCGACCGCCGGTTGAACGAGATCTCCGTTGCACTCGAGATGCTCGCATCCGTTGTTGTCTCGCACCTGGACGAGACTGTTCTGAAGGATGAACCGGACGAAGATCTGCTGGTAGGCGGCGTTCATGGAGATGACATAATGGCCGTTCGCGTCCGCTGAACCGGATCCAAGCTGATCTGTCACGTTCCATACCTCGATCCCGGGGAGCGCGAACGGAACCACGACGGGAGTATCGGTTGCTTTGTCCGGGTAGTATGACCCTTTGACTGTGCCCGAGACACTGTTTTCGCTGAGGTTGCTCTTCGTCTCGATGATTTCTCCGTTGGCGGCGCTGACGAAATAGGTGACACTCTCAAGCCCCGAGGTGAGTGTGAGTTTCCAGGCAAGCTGATAGACATTTTCAGGGCCTGACTCGTCGGGCAGTATGACCAGGCGCGAAGGTTCGAGCGCAGCGGGGGATGTCCCCGTGAAGTTCCGCTTCGCAGCCTCCAACGCCTCTTGTTGGGAGGTCCGTGGCGTGCTGTTGATCGCGATGTTCGGGTAGACGTGCGTACCAAGAGTCACGATCCGGCCCTGCCCATCGATGCTGAACCCGATCTCCGATCCCTCGACCGGCACGCCCTCGTGGACCTGTTCAAATTTTGCAAACCACCACGCCCCATCTGTTTCTATCTTCGCGGGATGGATTTCACCGGCTGAAATCTTGAGAATGCTTCCGTAATCGGCGACAAGCCCGTTTGCCAATTCCCGGATCGATTGTTCGTTCAGGTCACTCTGCTTTTTTCCGTAGTCCCGGATATGCGCGTTCAGACCGTGGATGCGTTTGGCGCTCCCGCTTCGCCGGTCCAGCTCTGCATAATTCATATTCCCGTGCTTGTCCCTGAACGGAACGAGAGATTGTGACGGGCTCAGTGTGAAGACTAATTGTAGTAACAGGGCGATGCGGGCACAGCGAATGGAGAAATGGTTCATCTTGAAGGCCTCCCTTTCAAATGAATGGTGATATAATCGTTGGCGGGGTGTATCCGGCTTCTTGACCTCATCTGCTATTCATGCGGTCACTCCTTTCTCCAGCTCGTGGCGTACGAGATCGCCTCCTTGAAATCAAACGGCGTGATCTTCCTCGTCACCCCGCCCTCTGATCCGATTATCAGAATATCCCGGGGCGGGTTCTGATACGGAAGAAGCTGGTCGTTTTGCGCGTTATAGAGTATCCGGCTGCCGTCGCCGGACCATGCAACCGGGTACTCGTTTCTATAGTCGTTTCCGGTCAGCTTCCGTTTGCCCGAGCCGCCGGCAGACATGAGATAGAGCTGCCGGGCAAGCCCTGCGCCGGGACTGAACGAAACCAGGGAGCTAAAAGCAATCAAAGAATCATCCGGGGAGTTCACCGGACCGCTATCGACGTCCTCGATGGGGCTGAGGTCCACGACGGACCGGTGTTCCAGATCGATACGCGCGATCCGGAAATTTTCCAGCAGCGTCCCATTGCTGTCGGTCCGGGTGTAATCGAAGTACGAAAAAAAGAGAGATTTTCCGTCCCGGCTCCACGATCCGGCAATTTCGGCGGTATCGAGAGTCATGGTCAGCCTCTCCTCGTGAGTCCCATCTGAGTTGACGACGAAGAGATCCGTGTTGCCCAATAGCTCGGGGATCATGACTCGATGGAACGCGATTCGCCTTCCATCCGGGGACCATGAGGGGCGGTCGCCTGATCCATAGTTTGGAGCCTCCGGAGATGCCCTGGTCAATTTTGTGAGCCCGGTGCCGTCCGCATTCATCACGTAAATTGCAGGACCGTAGTTCTGGATGCCGCCGGCATCGCTGGTGAACGCGATTTTCTTTCCGTCCGGAGACCATGAGGCGAACGTAATCGGGAAGTTGGGATCGCTGGTGACCTGCCGTACGCCGGAACCGTCGTCATTCATACTATAGAGTTGATTGGTCCCGCTCTTGTTGCTCACGAAGAGAATGGGACCGACCCGAAAACCAAATCCCGCAGACGTGGGAGGATTCTCCCGGCACGAAGAGAGGAGAAATGTCAGTAAAACGGCGATACGATAACCGATCGGTCGGCAGGGATGCACGGCTCTCAGACCTCCCGCTTGAATGGCGAATGAACCGGGTTCTGGATTGAATGAATTCGGATCGAAGATACGAAAGATCTATTGAAGTGCCAATAAGGGAATGCCGCGGTTACCGGGGGGAAAAACCTTAGGTGGACAGAGAATCCGGGCGAAAAAGCGGATGTCGTGAAGGGAACGATTAAAGTGGGCCCTGGAGGACTTGAACCTCCGACCCGCTGATTATGAGTCAGCTGCTCTAACCACCTGAGCTAAGGGCCCCGGACGAAATCGGTTCGGATGAAAGCGGTACCTGTGAACCTAAAATCACTTCACAGAAAGTACCATTGTTTCTGCCGGAAGTCCGGCGATCACCTCGTAAATGTAGGAAATTTTACAGTTGATCACAAGGATACGCTGGTTGCGGCGCTCGGCAGCCTAGAGGCTGCGGCTTTATAAAAGAGTTGAAAGATGCTGACCAGGAGCATGCCAGCATGACAAGGTGGAGAGAGGTTCGGCCAAATTGAGACACCACCGCCGGTTTGTGAATCTTGTCAGACGATGGTATATTTCCGTTCGCGCAGGATTCGGAGCGCATCGCCCGGATACCGATCCTCTCTGAACCGGATCCCGCGTTCACTCGAACAGGAACCATTTGCACGGCCTCCCATGAATATTCGTCTCCCCATTCTCATTTCCGCAGGGATTTTCGTTTCATCGCTCTCGGTTGGTCAGACGCTCCGCGACAAGAGAATCGATCTTCCGAACGGCTGGCACCTCACTCCAGTAGGGCATACAATTCAGTTGGGAGACCTGCCTCTGAACATCGCTGTGAACCCGCAGGGAACCTATGCTGCCGTTACCAATAACGGCGAGAGCGACCAATCGATCGAGTTGATCGATGTGAAGAATGAACGGGTGCTGGACAGCTTGCCGATAGCCAAATCGTGGCTCGGCCTGGAGTTCAGCGCCGACGGCAGTCGGCTCTATGCGTCGGGCGGAAACGACAATACAATCATCGAGTACGGCGTTACCCGCGGGAAGCTCCGCCAGAAGTCGGTCTACAGGCTGGGCAAGCCATGGCCGGTGAAGATTTCACCTTCCGGGCTCGCACTCGATGAAGCGCGCCATCGCCTTTATGTCGTCACAAAGGAGGACAGCTCCCTCTATGTGCTCAGTCTCACCGGAAAGCGGATCATCAAAAGAATGCGGCTTGGGACTGAAGCGTACACCTGCCTCCTTTCACCCCGGCAGGGTGTCTTGTACATTTCGGGTTGGGGCGGCGGGGAGATTCTTGAATACGACACGCATGCCGATTCGATCACCGGTCATATTGCGGTCGGCAGAAATCCAAATGATCTTTGTCTGACCAAAGACGGTCGATTCCTCTTTGTCGCAAACGCGGTCGATAATAGCGTTTCCGTCATCGATGTGGACCATCACAAGGCCATCGAAACGCTGAATGCGGCCCTCTATCCTGACGCGCTTCAGGGAAGCACGACCAACAGCGTTGCGTTGAGTGCCGACGATAAAACTCTCTATGTCGCCAATGCCGACAACAATTGCCTTGCCGTCTTCGATGTGAGCCGGCCCGGGAGCAGTTCATCCAGGGGATTCGTTCCCACCGGTTGGTATCCGACCTGCGTACGGGTAATCGGAAGTGCCCTGTGGGTGACGAATGGAAAGGGTTTTCATTCCCTTCCGAATCCGCTGGGACCAAATCCCTTGATCCGGAAAGAAAAAACCAAGAAGGGAAAGGGGCCGTCTCCTTCATCTCATCCCGAGTACATCGGCGGTCTCTTCCGCGGCACCATGAGTGTGATCCCGCAACCGGATGACGGGCTGCTTGGGGATTACTCCCGGGCTGTCTATGAAAATACGCCGTATGTGAAGGAAAAGGAAATGCTCACCGGAGGGATCAAGGGCAACCCTATACCGATGACGGTGGGCGATCCGTCGCCTCTTCGGCACGTGTTCTATGTGATCAAGGAGAACAGGACGTATGACCAGGTGCTGGGCGATGATCCCCGCGGCAACGGCGACTCATCCCTCTGCCTCTTCCCGAAGAAGATCACGCCAAACGAGCACGCCCTTGCAAGCGAGTTCGTCCTGCTCGACAATTTCTACGTCGATGCGGAAGTGAGCGCGGACGGACATAACTGGAGCATGGCGGCTTATGCCAATGATTTTGTCGAAAAGACATGGCCTACCGAGTACGGCGACCGCGGTGGCGATTACGATTACGGTGGTACCAGGCAAATCGCCTTTCCAAAAGATGGTTTCATCTGGGATAATTGCCTGCGCCATGGGATCACACTCAGAAATTATGGCGAGCTTGTCGATACGGGGCCTCCACCCTTACGACCCTTACGGCTCCACACCTGCGCACCATATCCCGGGTGGAATCTGAAGATACTGGATACATTGCGAGAGAGTATCTGGGAGAGAGACTTTGACTCGCTCCTCGCCGCTCATGAGCTGCCGCAACTCAACATCCTCTATTTCCCCAACGACCACACGAGCGGCATGAAAAAAGGCGCCTATAGCCCGTTCGCCGCAGTGGCGGATAACGACCTGGCCCTCGGGAAATTCGTCGATCACCTTTCTCACAGCTCTGTATGGAAAGAAAGCGTGGTGTTTGTCCTGGAGGATGACGCCCAGGACGGCGCCGATCATGTGGACGCGCACCGGAGTATTGCATTCGTCGCCGGCGGATATGTCAAACGAAATCTTCTCGATCATTCGATGTACTCCACGACTTCCATGTTGAGGACGATTGAGTTGATCCTGGGATTGCCTCCGATGAGTCAATATGACGCTTCCGCGGCTTCGATGTGGCGCTGCTTTTCAGACACCGCAGACATGCATCCCTATTCGGCGCGAAGGGCCAATGTGGACCTCAGCACGCGAAACCTCGTCTTCAACCGCCTGATGAAAGAATCCGAGCGCTTTGACCTGGCTCATGCCGATAACGTACCTGAGCGAGAGTTCAATCAATTGCTCTGGCAGGCGATCAAGGGAGAACACACAGCAATTCCACCTATCACTCGCAGCGCTTTTCTAAATACCCGGCCCCGGGAATCAGACGACTAGGAAGTCTCTCAAAGCAGGGCCAATCCGCCGGTTCAATCGAAAAGGAGCGAATAGGGCTGGAAAACCGGGGAACGGGCCGTTGTTGGACTTCGGGCCCGGCAGAAAGCCCCTGAATTCAATCCCTTTGCGAATTTCTTTAAAAGCGTGCAGAATCATCGATTTCTTCATTGACTCAAATCGCTAAATTTCATATATTGAAGTAATGGGATGCTTATTCCTGCGTGTTCTTCCTCGCCGAATTCTTCAATTTCTTTCGGAGGACGATGTTAAGTTGTTTCTGTGCTGACCACGCTTCCCGCATCTCTCGCAATCAACAGTACATTCATTTTCCGGGAACCGCGCATGGCTCGTACGAAATACTCTGAACGTTTCTGCAGCTATTGCAATAAGACCACGAAGATGGAGCTCGGTGGAGAGATGGCGGGGCTGGAGAATCGGGCGTGGTTTCGTTGTACACGCTGTCATCACACAACCCTCATCACACTGAAGGCCGCATCGGATCCGTCGGCTGACGCCGCGCTCGACGCCACGACCGCTACGACGTACAGCCCGCTGATGAGCTTCAAGGTCGGAGAGGCGATATTTCACACGGAGTGGAATGACGTCGGCAAGGTGCTCCAGAAGACGAAGACATCCGACGGAAGCCAGGCAATTCTGGTCTCCTTCGAGAAACAGGGCCAGCGGCGATTGATCGAGAACCTGAAACCAGAACCAGCAGCAGATGCGGCTTCGACACTTTGAGACTATTTGCAGTATAACGGAAGGGGGTGAATTGGTTGGTCGGTATCATTATTCAAGAAAATGAAAACATCGACCGCGCGATCCGTCGGTTCAAGAAAAAGTACGAGCGTTCCGGCATTCTTAAGGAAGTAAAGAAGCGCGCGTATTTCACCAAACCCTCAGTGAAAAAGCGGATGAAAAAAATCAAGGCTGTTCGCAGAAGCTACCGTGCGCTCATGGAGGAGATGTAAGCTCCCCTGATCGACCCTTGTTCAATAAAAAAGGCCGGGAAACCGGCCTTTTGCTTTTCGTTGCCTCCGGCTGCTACGGCGCGACGGGCGCAGACCCCTGATCGGCCGGCTTCGCCTTCGTCTTCAATCCGAGCCGTTTCCTGATCGACGGTTTCCCGAGCAGCCCCGCAAGGATCAGGAGGCCGGCAAGTCCCCAGGCTCCCTGAGTGAGAGTATAGCCGAGATAATAGACGGGCGGATCGAATCTCAGTTCCACTTCATGGGTCCCGGGCGGGAGAAAGACCGAACGGAGAATGTAGTTCGTCTTATAAATTTCCGTCTCCGAACCGTCTATAAAGGCACGCCAGCCCGCAGGATAATAAATCTCGCTGATCACCAGGAGGGCGCTCTTCGCGTTGGTCGTCTTGAGAGCGATGTCCCTCGAGGCATACCCCGACACCGCGACCACGTCGGTACCCGACCTCGACGGCTTCGAGGGGAGCGCCTTTTCCAGGATCGCGGTCGTCCGGGGATCCCAGGAGGATGAATTGAGTATTCCGAACGTCTCATTCTTGGACCGCGAGATTACCACGCTGTCGACAAACCATGCCCGGGGGAGGTACTGGGGATTGACCTGAAGCGCCAGCTGCGAGCCCCCTTCCTGCGACCTCTGCGCGCCGACCACGTACTTCACATTCAGCATGTCGATCACGTTCCGGTTGCCGCGGTCGAGGCACGAATCCCTCATCTCCTGGTAGATTTTCAGTTTCGCGGGGCTGTAGCCCTGGACCGACTCCAGGAGGGAGTACATCATGATGTTTCCCCTGTCCTGCTGATCGAGCTGCCCGACCGGATAGACCCTGAACAAGCTCGTGTCGCGCTCGGCCTGAAGTTGCTGGATCACCGGATCCTGCCCGAAGTACTCCGCGACCCCGTTCGCCGGTTTCGGGTTGATGTACTTCGTGTCGATCATGATCAAATCGATGAAGAGGATCACCAGAAGCCCCGCCCCGAACGCGGTCGTACCGATCTTTTTTCTCAGATAGGCCATCACAAGCCCGAGGCTCGCGATCCCGACCAGAGAAAACTTGACGTAATCCTTCCAGAGGAGATCAAAGCGCATTCGTTTGAACTGCGCGAGCGCCTGCTGCGCCTGACCCCCGTATTGTGCCTTCAGCCCCGAGAGCTCGCCGGTTTTCTCGAACATGAAGCTCGATAGAAACGTGTAGACCGAGTCATTCATGATCAGGCCGATGAGGAGCAACGCTCCCAACACGACGATCAGGTTGCGGAGTCGATTCCGCAGTTTCAGAAGGTCCGGTTCCTTGCTCTGCTGGATCATGTCGGAGAAGACCGTGAATCCGTACGCGGCGAGGATCCCGAACGTGAAGGGGATCAGATGAAGGATCATGACCGGCGTGCGGAACTTGTTGAAGAACGGGAAATACCAGAACATCAGGTCGTAGACCAGGGCGAAATGTTTTCCGAACGAGATGAGGAAGAAGAGCGCTGTGATCAGGGCGAAAAACCAGGTCATTCGATTCCGACGGTAGGTCAGGGCGATGACCCCCAGAAATAACGGCACCAGTCCGATATAAAGTATTGAATTCGTGAAGGGCATCCATCCCCAGTAGAGACCTCCGGTGGAGTCGAGACCGAAGACCGAGGGGACGAGATAGCTCAGGATCTCGAAGGGATGAAACGACCAGTTGGTGGCGTAATCGTAGCTGAGGCCGCCGGGTGCGCCGACTTCTCCGCCCCCCCGGATGGAATACTCTCCGTACTCCTGTGTCGGAAAGAACTGGTAGGACCAGAGCAAAAAGCCTATCCCGAGCGCGACCATAAACAGGAGGACTTTCTTCGCGGCCGCGGCCGGTTGCTCCCGGACGTCGAGGATCACTTCATACAGCAGATAGCAGCCGATCACCATCAGCCCGTAAAACGCCATCTGCGGGTGACGGCAGAGGAGCATCGTACCGACCGCCGCCGACAGAAGTCCGATGCTCAGGAGGTCCCGCCGCTGGAGTAAATTATAGGTCAGAAGAAAAAGGAGCGGTATATAGCCCAGGACGATCAGCTTCGATCCGTGGCCGGTCTCGGGCAGCCCGATGGCGTACGGGTTCAACATGAAGGTCATCGCCGCGATGAGCGAAGGCAGATGTGAGAATTTGAGCTGGCGGGCCAGGAGAAACATCGTGGCTCCGATGACCAGGAACGGCATGACCATCCAGTGCATATCGATGCCGAAAAAGAGGACCTTGGCGACCGGCAGCACCACGTACTGCTGAAGGTAGTTGACCTCGCGGGGGAAGATGAATGCCCCGAAGATCGGCATCCCTCCGAAAATATAGGGGATCCAGACCGGCTCCACATGCTCGACCTGATCGATGTGGTCCATCGCCTTGAACCACGCCTGGGCGGCGGCGGTATCGCCCGAATCGGAGAAGATCATGTTGTTGAAGACGATCTGATTGAAAACAATCAGAACTATGACATAGAGGACGCCGATGCAGAGGAGATCCTTCCTGGCCGGAGACAGCCTGTCGAACCACGACGGCTGTCCCGTTTTTGCACTTCCCTCGCGGGTTACGGGTCTGTTCTTTTTCGCCATAATGTCTTCAACGGATGGGATTGGTTGGACGGTTCATGCTTTCACTCCGATACCGCAGATGCACCAGCCGTAGAGGTTCCAGAACGCGTTGATGACCTTCCGGCGGTTTCCCGTCGTGAGACAGACGAGCAACTTGAGTATGTCCCAGGGGACCCGGGGCCAGTTGCGGACGGTTTCGATCGTCTCCACGCGGAGACGGCACGCCTCGTGCAAGAACTCGAACAGGCTCTGATTGGTGTACGGCCTGATGTGCGTCGGATCGTCGAAAAAATTGAAGGGGTTGTGCTGGTCGGGATGGAACCTGAAGGACGGGACCAGCATGGAGGTCCAGTTCGGAGTCTCGACGTAGATCACGCCCCCCGGCCTGAGCACGCGGTTGATCTCCATCCCGAGTGAAAAAGGATTCCGGAGATGCTCGATGACGTGCGTGAAGAGGATCGCATCGAAGGCTCCGTCGGGATAGGGCAGAGTCCCCTCGTCGAGATTCAATTGGGTGTAGAGGATTCCCTCGGGCGCTTCGGCGGGGGGAACGAGGTCCACGCCGTGAAATTCCGCGGAGGAGGAGATCTCCCGGAGATTTGAATAGTTGATGCCGGAGCCGCATCCGAGTTCGAGTATCTTCCGGCTCTCCCTGATCCGGTGATAAAACCGCCACCGGATGTCGAATCGCCGTGAGAATTCTTCCAATTCGGAGCTCATTGTCCTTCTTCGATTCTCATATCACTCTGCTGGCGCTGACAATGTAAGAAGAAATATACTAATCTGACCGGGCGTATGGGAGTGGCTGATTTCTTTAACCGTCGAACCAAAAGACCGCAGCCTAAAGGCTGCGGCTACCAAAGCCGAGGCATCGGTTGCGAAAACACCACGCTTGAGGCATCGGTAGCCACGACCTTCAGGTCGTGGGCTGTTATCCGCTCTCCATTTTGTCATCCTGAGCGCAGCGAAGGATCTCGATTCTTCCGGATGGGAGATCCTTCGGTCGCTTCGCTCCCTCAGGATGACACCCATACGAGAGATCCGGGTGCGACTCATGATTCAATGGCCCGTTTGTAAATCCCCTCCAGGCGTTCCACCACCCTATCCCAGGAGTAATACGACCGCATCGCCTGCCACCCGAGCCGCCCGGCGGCCGCCGCACGCTCCCTGTCTGCAAACAAACCACAGATGTGCCCGGCGAGTCTTTCGGCCGACTCTCCGATCAGAGCGGTCTCCGGTGTCATGCCTTCGATCCCCTCGATCCCAACACTCGTCGTTACGACCGGAATCCCCTGGCCCATGGCATGCAGAATTTTTACCTTCACCCCGCCGCCCGATCGGAGGGGGGCGGCGAACACCGACGAGGTGCGGAAGTGGGAGCCGATATCATCCACAAACCCCAGGATCCGTATCTGCGGCATCCGGGCTGCAAGTTCCTGAAGCTCCCGGGGAGGATTGGAACCGATGATGGAAAGGACCGCCCGGGGGAACTTCTGCAACACCAACGGAAAGATCTCACCCGCGAGCCAGAGCGCCGCTTCGGTGTTCGGGCGGTGTGAGAACGTTCCGACGAACAGGAGGCTCTCAGATTCCCTCCCGGAGTACGGGGGGAACTCCTCCGCAACATCGACCCCCCGGGGGAGATAGCTGATGTTCGTAGACGAAGTCAACCGTTCGAGCAGCATCTTATCCTGCTCCGTGACGCAGATGACCCCGTCGAACTTTCCGGTCATTCTTCTTTCATACATCGCCCAACGGCACCATTCGACGAAGGAAAGAATCTTACCAGGGAGAGAACCCGCGGATCTGAACCGTCTGTAGGCCGGGCGAAACGCCACGTCATGCGCCTGAAGGATCTGTTTTCCGCTCGCAGCGCTTCCGGCGTATTGCGCCATCTGGACCATCTCAAGCTGGACGATATCATGCGAGGATTCTGCGGTGATTCGCCCGATGAGCCGCGCCATCCGGGGATGATAGAACTTCGCGACATAGTAGGGCTGCCAGAGCAGAACGCTGCGGAGAGACTGAAGGGCTCTTGTCGCGGCCAGATACAGGTTCCACCAGACATTCGCCTGCCCCCCCTTCCCGCGGGGAACCGCGTGAAGCCGGATCGGCAGCGCACGGAGATCGCCGGCAAGTCCGAGCTCCCTTTTGTCGCAGAACGAAACCAGCGTGACTTCGTGGCGGGGCGCGATCTTCGTCAGAAGTCCGTACATGAATGCGCCCGTGCCGTGTCCCGAGAGGGGGTGCGGAAGGTAGGGGCTGACGAGGAGGATTTTCACCGTGTTCCGGAAAGGTCGGTCAGGGCGGTCAGGATCCCCTCTGTTCCTCAGAGGGGGCGAGGCTATACCTGACGATGTACCAGGCGTTCAGCATATAGCTTTTCTTCTCCTCCTTCTTCTCTTTCTGCCCTGGCGGCACCGCGAGGTACCGGACGAATCTCACCGCCAGCTTCACCCCGTGCTGCCAAGCGTAGAGCGCCCGCGTACAGAAGGAATAAAACGCCCCGTGGTGTTTCGTGAGAAACTTGTCGTAGCTGGAATAATGGAGCCGGATCTGCCGCTTCCTCACGTTGGCGAAGGAGACGCCGCCGAAGTGGATGATCCTGGCGGCGGGCACGAAGTAGGTCTTCATATGCGCTTCGTGTTTCACCCGGTAGCAGAAATCCGTATCCTCGCAGTAGCTCGTAAACGTCTCGTCGAAGAACCCGAGCCGGTCGACGACCGATTTCCGGGTCATCATGCTCGCCCCGGTCGTGTAGTCGACTTCCATCGGCTCGGTGATCGATTCGTCGGGGAGAGCGCCCCTGTTCGGAAGGTGGGCCCGGGGGAACAGGTCGTTCAGGAAAAAGGCGTCGACGAGCGCCTGGTGGAAGGAGGGAAAGACGCCGTAGGTCACCTGGCTGGTCATATCCCTGTTCCGGAGCCATGCTCCGCAGGCGGCCGCATCGGGGTGTGTTTCCAGGAACTCCATCAGGATCTTCGGCGAGTTATCGACGAGGATCATGTCGGTATTCATGATCTGAATGTAGCGCCCCCGGGCCCGGGCGACCCCCCTGTTATAGGTGCGGGTAACGCCCAGATTGCGCTCGTTGACGAGCGAGGTCACTTCGGGGAATTCCTTCGCAAGCATCTCCGGGCTTCCGTCTGTCGACCCGTCGTCGACCACAATAATCTCGTAGGTCAGACCGCGGACGTGTTCGCGGATCGACAGGAGACAATCGCGCATATAATCGCGCGTGTTCCAGTTTGCGAATACGATGGAGACATCCGGCGCGGGGGAGGAACCGCTCATCTCTCACACGCCATCGGGGCTACCACACAAATTTGTTCTTGTAGTGCTCCACCATCAGCGCAAGTTCGGTGTCGAAGTTCTTGCAGTTCGACCAGCCCAGACCCCGGATCGCGCCGTCGTCCAGCGAGTAGCGGACATCCTCTCCCATCCGGACAAAGTTCAACTGGACATACTGCTCGATCTCCGTTTTCTTTCCGAAATAGCAATGGAGCACTTTCGAGATGACCTCCTTGTTGGACGCCTCGTAGTTGCCGGAGACGTTGTAAATCCTGTTCCTCTCCCCCCGCTCGACGAGGTGAAGGATCGCGCGCGCGGTGTCCTCCGCATGAAGCCAGTTGCGAATGTAGGATCCGTCGCCGTGCAGCGGAATTTTCTTTCCGAGCGTCAGGTACTTGACCGCCTTCGGAATGAGCTTCTCGGGATACTGGTTGATCCCGTAGTTATTGGTGGGACGGATGATCGTGAAGGGGACGTTGTGCGTGCGGTGCCAGCCGAGGATCAGCATGTCCGCCGCGGCTTTGCTCGCCGAATAGGGATTGCTCGGACGGAGCGCGTCGCTCTCCGTGTGCCTGCCGGAGACGATGTCCCCGTAGACCTCGTCGGTGCTCAGATGAAAGAGGACGGGCATTTCGTAGTTCCGCTTCCCCCTGATCAGCTCGAGCAGATTTTCCACGCCCATGATATTCGTTCGCGTGAACCGCCCGCTGTCCATGATGCTGTTATCGACGTGGGTTTCGGCGGCAAAATTGAAGACATAATCGACGTCGTACATATGATCCATCTCCACGATGTCCGCCTCGAGAAAACGGAACGATTCGAAGGCCTGAAATTCCTGGAGGATGTCGAGGTGCGCGGAGTACGTTTTCTTGTCGACTCCCCACACCATCCACCCTTTCTCCAGACAGAGGCGTGTGAAATGGGATCCCATGAACCCGAGACATCCGGTGATGCAGACTACTTGCATTGAGGTGTTCCTTTATTCGTTGTTCGAGTGAATGACCGACGCCACGGGAACCGGAACGATGTATTCTCCCGAATACTTCGCCGCCTTGCATCTGCGGATGATCTCGGTTTGAAAATTCCATGCCAGCAGGAGAAGGTAATCGACGTTCGATTTCGGCAACTCGTCGATCCCGGTGATTCTCATGTGCGAGCCGGGCGCATAATACTTCCATTTTTTCGGGTTGTCGTCCACCACGACGGGAACGAGGTCGCTTCCGAGCTGGAAGAAATTCATCAACGTATTCCCCTTCGCGCTCGCGCCGTAGGCCCAGATCTTCTTGCCCTCTCCGTGAAGCTTGTTCAGAAGCTCCCGAAGCTTCAGTTTGTTCTCAAGCACCCTCTTCGCGAACGCGTCGTAGGGCGTGCGCGTCAGAACGCCGAACTCCCGCTCCCGCTTCAGGAATGTTTCGACTCGCTCGCTCACCGGGTGTTCCTTCGGCCTTCCGACGAATACGCGGACGGTCCCGCCGTGAAGGTCCTTGAAGTATTCCACGTCGAAGACGTCGAGCCCGTGCGCCCGCATCAGCGAGCGGACCGGGTGGATGGCGATGTACGAGAGGTGCTCGTGGTACGCCGTGTCGAACTCGTTCTTTTCGATGAAATCCACCAGGTAGGGGAACTCGATCAGAAAGATCCCCCCCGGCGCCATGCAGGAGTCGACTGCCGCGACGAACTCCCGCACGTCGTCGACGTGGGCGAACACGTTGGTCGCTGTGATGATCTTCGGCATGCCGAACCGGCTCACGATATCCTTCGCGACGGAGGTCGACCAGTAGGTGCAGAGCGTGCGGATCCCCGCGGCGTTCGCTTCCGCAGCGAGGTTTTCAGCGGGATCGACACCGAGGACCGTCATCCCGGACGCCGCAAACCGGGAGAGGAGGCAGCCGTCGTTGCTCGCAATGTCCAGAACGAGATCGCCCGCTTGCGCCTGGGCCCTCGCAACCGAAGTCTTCGCGAGCTCCTCACAATGGTCGCGGAAGGTCTGCGTCGTCGAGCTCACGTACAGGTAGTTCTTGAACATCAGGTCCGGATGCACGACCTTCGTGAGCTGCGAGAGGCCGCACTTCAGGCAGAGCTGCAGCGCGAGCTCCTCCGAAAATTCGGGCGAGGAAAGTTGTTCGTTCGTGAGATAGGAATTCGCCAACGGCGTAGTGCCGAGCTCGAGATACCGGTACAATTGGTCCGAGCCGCACATTCTGCAGCGATCCAGTTTTTTCGATTCCTTCATTTCAGATTCCAGTCTGTAATATTTCTCCGTATCCAGAGAGCTATCCGGCGGGAGGATATAGGATATGCCGATGTCGGCCCTGGTGCACGGTTCGACCGAATCGTTGAACTCACTTCTTACGATCTCGTAAATGCTCCGCTTCCGCCGGGTGCCGAGATTGATGATGCCCCTGAGATTTTTGTCGCGCGAGAGCTTGAAGATCGCCTTCGCAGCTTCCCGGATCGGCAGTCTTGAGGTGTATTGATCGGTGCAGGCCTTCGGAAACTTGAGAGATTCATAGAAGGAAGTCCGGACGATCAGGCTGTTATCGTAGAGCTGAACCGCCATCTCGCCGCCGAGCTTCGACCGGGAGTAACGATTGACGGGGTACAACACCGATTCCTCGGTGTACTCTCCCCTCTCGGATGGATAGACATAGTCCGAGGAGATGTAGACGAGACGGACTTTGTGGCGCATCGCCCAGAGGACGATGTTCGAAGTGCCGATGATATTCGACCGGATGTATGCTTCGTCCGCATCCTCGTTGAACTTATTGGTGACCGCGGCCGCATGGACGACCGCGTCGTACTCCTTGCCTCTGCAATACCGTTCGATGCTCTCAAACTCCCGAACATCGAGCTCTTCTCTGCCGGGAGCGTCGATCGAGGGGTCGATCCGGAGGAGTTCCTGCGCGAGGTGTCCCTTTCCCCCCGTAACCATGATCTTGAACCCCATGCCACTAACGACCCATTCCGATCATCCAATCGACGAAATTATCTGCATTCGACGCCCCTCGCGGGGGGTCGCGGGATAATGAGCTTAAAATATAGAATTAAAATCTCAAACAGACAACTTGAAACAGTTCAGCGGAGGGTCTCACGGAGGGCACATCATTTTGGCCCCTCGTTCCCACGCAGAGCGGCGGAACGAGAATGAAGATGCTGACCTGAAGCATGTCAGCATGACGAGCTCAGGAGAAGGAGGCACCACCCATCAACTCAATACTTTGCGAAGGCGTTCTGGCGCTGACGGTACTCCTGGAGGAAAAACTTGTTCTTCTCGATGCGGTTGGCGACGCGGCGCTGGTCAAACATGGGAAGGAAACTCTCGACCGAGCGAAGCATCAGGCTGGCGCGGGCGATGCCGAAGAAGACGATGGAAGCCATCCGGAACGATACGGGTCCGAGATGTTTCTTGAAGTAGAGCAGCATGCTTGTCTTGAACCGCCCGTCCACCCAGGATTCATCCTTCTGGTGGCTTCCGCCGCCGTGATGAACCGCGGAGACGCCCGGGTGGAGGACCAGCCGGCCATGTTGCGAAAGGCGGGTGCACCAGTCGACATCCTCGTAGTAGAGCACGAAGTCTTCGTCCATCGGGCCGGCGGCTTCGACAGCCGTGCGTGATACCAGCATGCATCCGCCGGGGAGCTGGTCGAGATCGGTGTCGGCGGAGCGATTCAGCGCCGCCTCATAGTACCGGGAACGCAGGTACGTGCTCTTCCGGGCGAGGGAATACAACGGCGTATAATAGAGGAAAAGCTGCATGAAGGACGGGAGGCGCAGGAAAAATTCGGACTGGAACTCGCCCCCCGGATAAAACAATGCCGGCGACGCCGCGGCGACATCCGGGTGCTCCTCCATGAAGGCAGCCAGCTTCGCAATGGAATCGGGGGTGATCAGGACATCGGGATTGAGGATAAAGAAGTATTTTCCCCGGGCTTGCTTCAGGCCGGAGTTCACTCCCCCCGCGAACATGAGGTTCCGGTCGTTCTCGATGAGCATCACCGAAGGGAATTTCTGCCGGACCATCTCGGCGCTCCCGTCGGGAGAATTGTTGTCGACCGCAATCACCTCGAGTTCGGGAGAACCCCCGCCGGAGAGCAACGACGCGAGGCATTCGTTGAGGTGGTCCCTCGTGTTCCAATTGATAACGATGGCGGAGACCAGGGGGGGTCCCGATCCCCGGTTTCCGGTCACTGTTGATCCAGACTCACAAGTTTCCTGATCCCCTCCTCCAACGTCACCGTGGGACTCCAATCCGGAAGTTTCTTCCCCTTCGTCCATGGGACCATCACCTCGCGGTCACGGTAGGGTCTGCCCCCCCACAGGATGTTTAATTTCTTTTTCGCGATCCTGCCATAGAGTCCGGCGATGGACTTCAACGTTACCGGGTTGCCCGATGAAAGCGCATACGATTCCGATCCTTTCACTTTTCCATCCCGTAATCGCTTCCCCGCGACGGCAAATGCCTGCACGACATCATCGATATAGACCAGATCGAGCAGTTGTTTGCCGGGAGACATCGCAAGCTGTTCCCCTCCGGCTGCCGCGTTCCGCAGAAGGTGAAAGAGTTTTTTTCTCCTGTCGTTCGGACCGAATGTGTCGAACAGCTTCAACGTAATCGCCCTCACGCCGTGCGCTTCCACGTAGTAGGTCAGAATCGCCTCAAACGCCTCTTTCGTGGCGGCATACAAACAGACAGGATTGTACTCTTCATCGTTATAATGCTGCCATGATGTCCCCGCATTCACCAGGAGCCGTGTCCGGCTGCCCGCCATTCCCTCCAGGACCTGCGCGCCGAGAAGAATATTGCTCTGGATCAATGGAATAATATCCTGAGGCTTGTGTTGCGCGAGATAGAGCGACGAGAGATGGAAGACGATATCCGGCTCGGCCTCCTCGAAGCACTGCAGGACGCTCCCGGTCGAGCCGTCGTAATAGTGAGGATGCAGTTTCCCGAATACCTCCGAGAGGGAAGAAAACTCGGGAAGTTCCGACCGGAGAAGGACATGCACCCTCCATCCCTCCCGCACGAGGAACCTCGTGAGGTTCGACCCGACGAAGCCCGTCGCTCCCGTCAGCAGAGCCACCCGCTTACTCACGTTCGGATCCGCGATACACAAACGGACTCTTGAAATTCTTCAGCAGCGGGAAGCCTTTGTCCCGGTCGGACACGATCGGGTCGGGATCCGGCCAGGAGAACGAGACCGAATCCCACCGGATGCCGGTGTCGTGTGCCGGAGAGTACAACGCGGTGGTTTTATAGATGAGTGTGGCATGCTCGCTCTGGACGTAGAACCCGTGCGCCACGCCCGCAGGAATGTGCAGAATATTTGCCTTCGTGGAATCGAGTGTAAATGCTTCGCAGGTCCCATAGGCCGGGCTGCCGAGTCTCAGGTCCAGGATGACGTCCAGGACGCTGCCGGAAACGCAGTAGACCATCTTCTCGCACGCCTTCGGCGGAATTTGAAAATGCAATCCCCGGAGGACCCTTCTGTGGGAAATAGAGTAGTATTCCTCGACAAAATGCGATTCAAGCTTGTGCTTCGCAAAGACGTCCTCCCGGAAGGTCTTGACAAACACACCCCGCGCGTCTCCGGCCACAGCCGGAATGATCTCGTAACAACCGGGAGTTTTTGTCTCTTGTAGTTGCACGGTTTCCTTTACGGCGACCGGCGCGGCCGGCGGGCCGGGGGGAGGGGTGATACTTCCATTTCAGCTCAAGCCGGTATTCAAGTTCCTGCCCATTCTACCTTGCTTCCCGCCGCCTTCCTCACGTAGTCATTGATCTGGGCGACACGAGAGTCATAGGTGCTTGCTGTCTTGAACCCGGCCTGATATCCCTCCACTGTACGCTCCACGGCTTCGGAAAAGCTGAGCACGGGAGACCATCGGAGAAAATTTACCGCCTTCGATACGTCCAGATTCAATAAATGGGCTTCGGGGGCCTCCTTACCCTCCCGTTCAATGGAGTACGACCCCTTCCCGGAGAGCCTGATCATCTCTTCCACCAGTTCCAGCACGGTATGCTGGGACACCTCGGCCGGTCCGAAATTCCAGCCGCCGCAGAACTTCTTTCCCCCGGTCAACAATTTCGAGCAGAGCATCAGGTAGCCGCTCAACGGTTCGAGCACGAATTGCCAGGGGCGCACGGAGTCCGGATTTCGCAACCGGAGTGCTTTCTGTTCCTTGACGGCCCTGAAAAAGTCGGCAACGATCCGGTTGGGCGCCCAATCACCCCCGCCGATCACGTTCCCTGCGCGAGCCGATGCGAGATTGCACGGATGTTGTTCGAAAAAAGACTTCTGATACGCGTTGGCGACCAGCTCCGCGCAACCCTTCGACGCGCTATACGGGTCGCTCCCGCCCATCGGATCGTTTTCCCTGTAACCCCAGATCCAGTTGTTGTTCTGGTAACACTTGTCGCTGGTCACGTTCACAAGTGCCCGCACGCTCCCCGCGGTCCTCGCCGCTTCGAAAAGATTTACCGTGCCCATCACATTGGTTTCGAACGTCCCCTGCGGCTCCCGGTAGGAATCCAGCACGAGAGACTGGGCGGCGAGATGGAAGATGACATCCGGCTGAATCTTGTGGATGGATCGCGTAAGCGCCTCGCGGTTTCGTATGTCGCCGTCGGTGTGGCGCACCTTCTTGTCGAGAGCGGAAGTGACATAGTTATCGGAAGCCGACCTGGGGGGAAGGGAAAAACCGTAGACCTCGGCGCCCAATTCGTTTAACCAGAGGGCGAGCCAGGATCCCTTAAAACCCGTGTCTCCCGTGACAAGAACTTTCTTGCCGGCAAATACGCCTCCGAAGGGACTCACGCCGGTCAGGCCCACACCTTCCAGGGGGCGCTATGGGTATTCCAAAGACTTTCGAGATGAATCTTGTCGCTCAATTTGTCCATGGGCATCCAAAATCCGTCATGGCGGTAGGCCCCGAGTTGGTGATCCTTTGCGACCTGCTCGAGGGGGGTCCTCTCGAAGATCGTCGCATCGTCGTGAAGATAGTCGAAGATCGCCGGCTCGAGCACAAAAAACCCGGCATTCACCCACGAGCCGTCTCCGGCCGGTTTTTCGTGAAAATGCGTCACGCGCTGGGAGGAATCGATCGTCAGCACGCCGAAGCGGCCGCCCGGTTGCGCGGCGGTGATCGTTGCGAGCGTCTTCTTTTTCGCATGAAGCTCCGCCAGGGCGCGGATGTCGATGTCCGCCACCCCGTCGCCATAAGTCATCATGAACCGCTCGCAGCCCACAAACGGCTTGATGCGGAGAATGCGCCCGCCCGTCATCGTCGCCTCGCCGGTATCGACCAGCGTGACTTTCCACGGCTCGGAGACACTGCTGTGAATCTTTACGTCGTTCTTCGCAAGATCGATCGTCACGTCGGACTGGTGCAGGAAATAATTGGAAAAATATTCCTTGATCATGAATCCCTTGTACCCGAGACAGATGATGAATTCGTTGTAACCGAAATGGGAGTAGATCTTCATGATATGCCAGAGGATCGGCTTCCCGCCGATCTCGACCATCGGTTTCGGTTTTGTCTGCGTCTCTTCGCTCAAACGATTCCCGTACCCGCCCGCAAGGATGACCACTTTCATACGCTCAGGCCTCTTGTCTGAAGAAACTGGCGGAAGGTCTCATGGATATGATCGAGTTGGTTCTGTTTGAGTCCGTGGTGACACCCGAGCAAGACACCCCCCCGCATGACCTGGTCGGCGTTGGGATACCCGGCCTTGTTCTTCCGGCAATTGATTCCCGCGAATCCGGGTTGCCGGAGGATGTTGCCCGTGAAGACGGTTCGCGTCTGGATATTCCGCTCCTCGAAGAAGATCTGAAATTCGCGGCGCGTAAACGGGGCTCCGTTCCGGATCGTGAGCGGGAACGCGAGCCATCCGGTCCGGGATTCCGGTTGCTGCTTCGGAAGAATCAGGTATTCTTCATACTTCCCGAAGAATTTCAGATGGGCTGCAAAATTCCTGTTCCGGATGTCGATATTCTGCTCGAGGTGGTCGAGCTGCACCAGACCAAACGCGGCGCCGATTTCCGAGGGCTCGAAATTATATCCGATCGCCGAGAAGACGAACTTGGCGTCGTACGGGATTCCCTCCAGGTTCACATTGAACCGGTTTTCGATCTTCTCCGACTCGACAAAGAGGGACGAGCTCCGGCCCCAGCTCCGGAGGAGTTTCGCCCGCGTGGCAAATTCGTCGTTGTTGAGGCAAAGCATCCCGCCGTTCCCCGCGCAGTTGATGACGTGCGATCCGTAAAAACTTGTGGTGCTTGCGTCGCTCCGGCAACCGGTGCTCCTGGCTCGAAGCGTGCCTCCGAGCGTGTCCGCGGAATCTTCGATCACAAGAAGCGAATGTTTGTCCGCTATGCCGCGGATCGCGTCCCAATCCGGCATGTTTCCGATCAGCGAGGGGATCATCACCGCCCGGGTTGTGGGCGTGACCATTTCCTCGATCAGGGCTGAGTCGATATTGTAGGTTCCCTCCCCCACGTCGACAAAGCTCGGAACGAGCCCGTTCTTCACCTGGGGCGCGACCGTTGTGGAGAATGTCAGCGCGGGCGTTATCACCTCCGCCCCGGGGGGCAATCCGAGCACTTCGAGGGCAAGGTAGTTTGCGGACGATCCCGAGTTCACCATCAGCCCGTATTTTTTTTCAAACAGGGCGGCGATCCGCTTCTCGAACTCCCTCACATTCGGCCCCATTTGTGTGGACGAACGAAGCACGCGCACGACGGCCGCGATTTCTTCCTCCCCGTGGACTGTCTGGCCGTATGGGACGTAAAGGAAATCTTCTTTACTCATCTGCCTAATTCATGTGAGAATATTGATAACGTAAAGAATTATGATTATACTTGCAACTATACTTCCGCTCAAGCGTTCTCACATTCACTTTCGCAGGCCGATGGATCCGCAAGCCCCGGGCGTTGCAGTCGTACTCCTCAGCTGGAACGGGATCGGACTCATCGCTCCCTGCCTCAGTTCTCTCCTGGAACAAACCTACCGCAACTACCGGGTGCTCTTCGTCGATAACGGTTCGACGGACGGATCGGCGGATTTTGTGAGATCGACGTTTCCCGGAGTTGAGGTGCTCGCGCTCACTCCCAACTGCGGGTTTGCGAGGGGGAGCAATCTCGGGATCGCCGAAGTCCTGAAGGACCCGTCGGTGCAGTATGTCCTCCTGCTCAGTATCGACACGCGCGTTGACGCACATTTCATTGCGGAACTGGTGGACGCCGCCGGGTCCGATGAACGGATCGGTTCGTGCCAGGCGAAGACTCTCCTCATGGATACCCCAACGATCATTGACGCCGTCGGGATTACCTTCGATAAGAACGGGGATCCAATCCAGCTCGGCTGGCAGGAACCGGATAACGGGGCCTACGACCGGAAGATGGAAGTATTCGGGGCAAATGCCGGTGCGACGCTCTACCGTGCCTCGATGCTCAGGGAGATTGAATTGTTCGACGAAGATTTCTTCATGTATTATGAGGATGTCGACCTGGTCCTGCGGGCGCGGCTCGCCGGTTGGAAATGTTTCTTCGCCCCGAAGGCGATCGTCTATCACAAGCACTCCCACGCCTACGGCAACACCTCGCCGTTCAAGGAATACCTGTTGAACAGGAACCGTTATTTCTATGTCGTCAAGGATTTGCCCCCCGCGATGGTCTCGATCTTCCTGATGAGGAGAGCCAGAGACCTTGCCGGATTGATCTTCAGGCTCGCGATCCGGGCGGCGCTCTTCGACAGAAAGGGAATGGGGTTGCAGGCTTCACGCATCAGGCCCCACCTCCACGCGATCGCAAAGTTGCCGGCGATGTTCAGGAAGAGGGGGCGGATCAGGTCAAAACGGGTGATTTCAGATCGAGACCTCGCTGGCTGGTTTGTCCCCTCACGATGAGAAGCGTACGAGTTTTTGGACCTTCGTCAGCAGATAGTTGTTGACGAAGAGTTCCCTATCGACCTCATCGAAGTAGCGGTTCCGCAGGATACCCCACCCGTAGGTCCCCGCAAAGATCACCGCTTCCACCGACAGAATGATCAGGTAGGGCAGCCTCCCCCCGTAGTTCGCCGAACCGAAGAAGAGCGTATTCGCGACCCAGAGCACCGAACAGCCCGCAAGCGAAATAAGGAAGGGTGAAATCATGATGGACGAGGCGAACGCACGAAGAGGCACCTGGATGTGCCCGTGAAACTTCACCAGGAAGTAGGCCGGCCCCACGATGAGCGAGAGCGTGCTTGCCACGGCGATCCCATAGATGCCGAAGAAATATCCCAGAATCACCACGAGCACAAGGTTTGCGACCGTTGTCACGATCGCGGAATGCCATTGAAAGTCCGGCTGGTTCATCCCCGCCGCGGCGGCGGCCCCCACACCCACCAGGACGTTGCAGAGGTAGCCCGCGATCAGAATCTGTGAGATGTTGGCGGACATGTCGTAGCCCGGCCCCACCCAGGCTCTCATAATCATGTGGGCGGTTGCGGCGAGAAAAAACATCAGGGGGATGCTTACCACCGCAAGATACTTCGTCCCCCGCGCGTACATCTCGAGAAGCTTCTTACGGTCGTTCAGCGTATGCAATTCCGAGGCGGCGGGAAGCAGCGAGGAGAGAAGAAGAAGGGGAAGGTCCCTGATGCGCCAGACGATCTGGGATCCGATCTGATAGAATCCGACCACCGTGATACCCGAGAAGTAGGAGACGATCGTCTTGTCCGCCTGGAAGGTGATCAGGTCGGAAAACTTCGCAAATTGAATCTTCAGACCGAAACCCAGGAGGCGTTTGACGGTCTTGCTTGAAAACAGGAAAGGATTGAATCGCAGCGATGCGAGATTTCTCTTTGCATAGAGGAACGTGATGAGAAGACCGCTCACGGATGAAATCAGGCTCGTCCACATGAGTCCGTCCAGCTTCAGGCCGGACCGCAGCAGCACAACGGTTCCAACCACGTTCGGTATCGTGACCACGATCGCGATCTTGTTGACGAGCGCGATCCTCTGAAGCCCGAGCAGGACCGAGCTAAATCCGCTGAGGGCCGTCGAAAGGAGGAAGATCACAAGGGTCCCGTAATAGGCCGTGACCGCATCCGGATATGCAATCGGGTCGATGTTGAGGAGCGAGAAGATCGGACCGCGGGCAAAGAATGCGATGAGGGAGACCGGAAGGGCCAGCAGGAGATAAAATACGAACCCGGAGTTTACGATGCGGTTAATTTCGTCGCCGTCCCCCTTCGTAAACGCCTCGGTGATGAACCGGGTGAACGAAACACCGATTCCAAAATCAAGAAGGGCAAAATATCCCACAAGGATCGAGAGGAGCGCCCAGATTCCGAAACGATCGATACCGATCTTGGAGATGATGTACGGGACGAGGACGATATTTACCGCTATCGTCCAGGTACGCCCCAGGATGGAATAGAGAGTATTCCGGATGATGGTGTTGCGGATCGGGGGCGACATCGAGCGTCAGGACCTGCCGTCGAGGAGACTCCGAAAGGTGCTATCGAGCTGGTCGATGCATTGAGTCCTCTCAAGGTTCAGCAGGGCGAGCTGCTTGACGACTGCGTCTTTCTGATCGGCGGGGACATCCTCGAAATCGTAGACGCGTTCCTGTACGTGCCACAACCGGCAGTTGACGTCGGCAAGCCGCCCGAATACCTCGGCGACTCCTCCCTTCACTTCATCGAAATCGTTTCCCTCTTTCCTGTAAACCTTATTGGAGGCGAATGTCAGGCGCTCCGGAGGAATCCGGCCTGCCAGGGCGGCGGCCACAAACTCGTCGATCTCCTCAAGAAGCTGCTTCTCCTGGGCGGTGAGACTTTTTTGTTTATGTTCCTCTTCGGCATGCCATTGTTTCAGCTTGACAATGGTGAGTTTATCGCAGAGGGATCCGAGTGTTTCGGGCATAATCTGGCATCAAGGTAAGAAAATTGAAAAGAAATGCCAAACCCCGAAAGACCGTAGTGCCGCAGTTTCACCTTCTCTCGTCATCCCGACATGTTTTAGGTCGGGATCTTTATAAAAGAGTTGAAAGATGCTGACCAGGAGCATGTCAGCATGACGAGGTGGAGAGACCTTCGGCCAAATTGAGACACCACCTGAAAGACGGTGCGGGCGAGGCATGCCCCGCCCTTACTTTATCAGAACCATCTTCTTTGACTCGGTGAAATTCCCCGCGGTCAGCCTGTAAAGATAGACTCCGCCCGGCAATCCCGAGGCGTCGAACCTGATTGATTTATACCCGGGTGACTCTTCTTCCTGGACAAGCGTCGCGACCTCAACACCGAGCATGTTGAAGACCTTCAGTGAAACGAATCCCCTTCCCGGAAGCGCATATTCGATGATCGACGAAGGGTTGAACGGGTTCGGATAGTTCTGTCCGAGTGAATAGCGATCGGGGATACCATTCTGGTCATTCACCCCCGCGACGATAATGTTGACCTCATTCGAGTAACCGCTCTCGTTGCCGGCATGATCGCTGGCTGACACCTTGTAGTAGTATTCGGCACCCTTACTGACATCGGGGTCAAAATACTGGTCATTTGTTACTGTCGCGATCGGCTGACCCGCTTTCGGGTCAAAGTTCGGCGTCGTGCTGCGGTACACGTCAAAGTGATCGAAATCGGGATCGAGATTCGGCGCCCAGGAGAGAACGACCTCGCCGCCGCCTTCTGCCACGATCTGAGTGGCGGAGAGCCCCGACGGGTTCGCAGGCGCAAGATTATCGACCGAGTATCCGCTGTCCGGTAGGGAAACGAAGTAAACGTTCGGATCCGATGTATGGGCGGCTACACGGAAGATGAACCTGTGAATCCCGCTCGCCGTCGAATCTTCGAGTGTGGGAACAACCGTTTGATACTGTCGCAGCTGGATCGCCGGAACGCTTGTGACGTAATCATAGTTCAGCAACGTGCTATCCGAGAGCAGGCCTTCAGGCAGATCCCTTTTCTTCGCGGTCCGATTCGAGCCCGATGAAGATTGTCTCCATATGCTGTATGAGAGAATTTGGGGGATTGCACCGGAAGCATCGAAGGGAGATTTTTGCCACTTGATGCGCACCTGTTTACCCTGATCGGACGGAATATCCGAAACGGAAACGATGTCAAATGACGTCTGCGCCGTGCTGAAAACCCACGCGGCCCCGACTTGATTATTATCGTACTCTCCGCCGACGATGATCGTGCTTGCATCCGCAGAGATATCGACTGTGTTTCCAATATTTGAATTGGAATTTCCGCCAACTCCGATCAGCTTGTTTCCATACTGACTCCACACACCCGCGGAGCGCTTGAAGACGAACGCTGCTCCGATTCCCCCATTATCAAGGGGAGCCCCGGCGACGGCGGTATTCCCGTCCGCCGAGATCGAGACCGAACGGCCCAGCTGTGCCAGTCCGATCGCGCCCGAACCCACGAGTTTGTTTCTCTGCTGGCTCCAGACGCCGGCTGTGCGGGTGAACACCCACGCGGCCCCCTTGCCGCCGTCGTCAAGATAACCGCCGACGATTGCGGTGTTGCCGTCGGCGGAGAGTGCGATATTAACACCCTGTTGACCGCCTCCGACTCCGCCGCTCCCGACCAGCTTTCCCCCTTGTTGATGCCACACCCCGTCGACCCGGATGTATGCCCATGTCGCGCCCGTGAAGCTGCTGTCGTGACTCCCGGAAACGATCGCCGTATTTCCGTCATCAGAAAGTGAGACGCTCTCCCCTTGAAAGGCTGATCCGGCATCGTCGGCTCCGACAAGCTTCGATCCCTGCTGCGTCCAGACTCCGCCGCTTTGTGTGTAAACCCAGGCCGCCCCCCGATAATTCGAGTCGTTGTACCCGCCCGTGATGACTGTGTTTCCGTCGCCTGAGATTGCCACGGAAACGCCCTGCCAGGCATTACCGGCCGCGCCCGTCCCGATGAGCTTGTTCCCCTGTTGCACCCAGACGCCGCCGATACGCTTATAGATCCAGGAAGCTCCCACTCCCCCGTTATCCACGTACCCGCCGATGATTGCAGTACTTCCGTCCGTGGCCAGAGAAACAGAAACCCCCTGCCGTGAAGGGTACACTGCGTCCGTCGCCAGAAGCTTGCTTCCGATTTGGCTCCATACCCCGCCTACCCTTTCGTATGCCCAGGTCGCCCCGCTCGCGCCATTGTCGGCGTAGCCCCCCACGAGCGCGACATTGCCGTCCCCGGAAATCGAGACATGATGCCCCTGGTAGGACGTTCCGATCGAGCCGGTACCGACGAGCTTAGGTCCTTGCTGGAAATATTGAGCCTGCGTAGACTGAGTTGCCACACAGATGAGAAGCGCAATTGGGATACAAATGCGGTGGATCATGGGAACATCCTTTCTTGGGCGAAAAAAATTCGGACAAATGAAAATAGTGCTCCAGGTCTGCTTCACCGATCCTTTATCGCTCAATGCGACAAAGATCTTCGAGCCTCTACATAACAGGGTTAAGAATAGAACGGATCAGATGATGGGGGAACTTCACTTTCCACTCCCGGAAATACTCAACTGCTGGAAGCTACGGAAGGCGAACGTCAATGTCAAATACTGTTCGATCGGGGTCGAACCGGCCCTCTCAGTACTTGAAATGCGCGGAATTGGGGGAATTGAGCCATTGATCAAGAGTCTGAGCGGCGGCGTCTTTTGCGGAAAGAATGGGATTCGTAACCGGCCACTTGATGCCGATTGAGGGGTCGTTCCACACGAGTCCCCCCTCGGTCTTATTATTGTAGATGCCCGTACACTTATACTGCACCTCGGCGAAATCCGAGAGCGCGCAGAATCCCCGGGCGAATCCTGCCGGCGCCCAGACCTGCTTCTTGTCCTGGGCGGAGAGTTCCATACCGGTCCACTGCCCCAATGTCGGAGAGCCCTTCCGGATATCGACCGCCACGACAAACGCCCTGCCGAACGTGACGCGCATGAGCTTTCCGATCGGAGGATCCCACTGAAAATGGAGCCCGCGTATCACATTCTTGGCGGAGCGGGAATGATTGTCCTGGGGAAAAGTAGTGGGGAGTCCCAGCTCGCGGAACACGTCTTCTCTGTAAGACTCCAAGAAGAAACCGCGGTCGTCCTGGAAGAACTCATGCGCGAGCACGACGAGGTCGCGAAACTGCCGGGATTCAACTTTGACTTGCATGGATATCCTGAAGAGATAATTTCGGTTGCACGGCACATATCGTGCACGCGCGAGGGAAAATAGCCAAAATCGGAAAGAAGTACAAATTATTAGAATGCAACGGAAAGCGGCCGCAGAGCGGCCGAAATATGCGTTCCCACGCAGAGCGTGGGAACGAGAAGAAAAGACCGCAGCCTGAAGGCTGCGGCTACCGATGCCTCGAAGATACCGGAAGCCGGCCGAGGGCTTTGAGGAAACCTTTTGCCAGCGCGCCGACCGTCGCAAAATTTCCTTTCAGCAGTTGTCCGATCACGAAGAGGATCGCGAGTCCGCCCACGCACCAGGGGATCGTCAGCCAGTGGTACCACCTGGCGTACCGCTTCATGAAGATCATGTTGTGCTCGACTTTGAGACGGGTCTTCATCGCCGACATCCCGCCGCCGCTGAAGGCGGAAACCTTATGCCAGAGTTTCGCCTGCGGGACATAGACGAGCCGGAACCCCGCGCGGCGCGCGCGTTGGGAAAGGTCGGCGTCTTCCGAATATCCGGGAGAATACACCGGATCGAACAGACCCACGCGCTCCAACACCTCCCGCCGGATCAGCATCGCGCACCCGGTGATGTATCCTGTATCCTCGACACGGTCGTACTGGCCCGAATCCCGCCGCCCCACCCCGCGGTGCGACACGATGCCGGTCCAAAAGTTGACCTCCCCCCCGGCGTACCAGAAGATCTCCGGGCGCGAGTGGTAGTAGATCTTCGGCGCGAGCATGCCGATCGCGGGATCCGACTCGGCAACCTTCATCATCTCGGAGAGCATGTCCGGGTGGACCACGATATCGTTGTTGAGAAGAAGTATCCATTCCGCCCCTGCGTCGAGCGCGTATTTCATCCCGACGTTGTTCCCTTCGCCGAAACCGAGATTCGCGCCGTTCTCGATCAGCATGACATCCGGGTATCCTTCCCGCACGGCCGCCTGGCTTCCATCCGTCGATCCGTTATCGACGACGATAAGCTTGAACGCCGGGTAGGTCATCCGCCCGAGTGAGTCGAGAGCTTCGCGCACGAGCTCGCGCCCGTTCACGTTCAGCACGATGCAAAAAACGGTGGGATTGCGGGCCGCCACTGGATGTTACCCGGCGCTGCCCTGGAGGATATCGACGATCCGCTGTGCGGCCTTCCCGTCGCCATAGGGATTCGACCGCATCGACATCTGGCGGTATTCGGACGGATCGGAGAGGAGCTTCTGGGCCGTCCGGACGATCTGCATCCGGTCCGTCCCGACGAGCTTTGCCGTCCCGGCGTCGATCGCCTCGGGACGCTCGGTCGTCTTGCGGAGCACGAGGACCGGTTTGCCGAGGCTCGGAGCCTCTTCCTGGACCCCGCCGGAGTCGGTAAGGATGAGATACGACTTGTTCATAAGCTGGACGAACGGCCGGTACTCCATCGGTTCGATCAGGTGGACGCGCGGAACGTTCGACAGGATTTCCTGCACGGCCTTCCGGACATTCGGATTCGGATGGACGGGGTAAATCAGCTCGACGTGGGGGTTTTTCTCGACCAGCTCCTTGCAGGCGGAAAAAATCTCCTTCATCGGCTCCCCGAAATTTTCCCGGCGATGCGACGTCAGGAGAATCACCCGCCGGTTCTTGAAGTCGATGGAACCCAGCATCGCGTCATCGAACCGGTAGTCTTGATCGACCGTCATGAGCAGCGCGTCGATCACCGTATTGCCCGTGACGAAAATGTGTTCCGGCTTGATCCCTTCGGCGGCAAGGTTGCGTTTCGCCCATTCGGTGGGTGCGAAATGGTACTCGGTCAAACGCGTCGTCAACTGCCTGTTGAGTTCTTCGGGGTAGGGGTTCATCTTATCCCACGTGCGGAGCCCCGCCTCCACGTGGCCCACCGGTATTTTCAGATAGTAGGCGGCGAGACTCACGGCGAACGTGGTGGTCGTATCCCCCTGGACGAGCAGGACGTCCGGTTTTTCCTTGAGAAGCACCGGCTTGATCCCGTTCAGCACGGCGGAGGTCACATAGAAGAGATCCTGGTCGTGCTGCATGATATCGAGATCATGGTGCGGATGGATGTCAAAGACATCGAGGATCTGGTCGAGCATCCCCCGGTGCTGGGCCGTCACGATCACGACGTGATCGATCCCCCTCCGTTCGAGCTCCTTGACCACGGGGGCCATCTTGACGGCTTCGGGGCGCGTTCCAAAGACGACGGCCGGCCTCACTTATTTCCCGGATACAAGTTCTTCAATCTTCTCCGTAAAATGCTTCCAGGAGTATTTCTTTTTCTCATTCCTGACGTTCCCGGCCATTCGTTCTTCCTGGTTCTCCGTGTAAAACTTCCCGATTGCGGCGGCGAGCGCGGCCGGGTCGTTGGGCGGGACGAGAGACCCCGTCGTCCCGTCGACGACGACCTCCGCCAGGCCTCCGACGCTCGTGGCGATCACCGGCTTGTCGAAATTGTACGCGATCTGGGCGATGCCGCTCTGGGTCGCGGAAAGGTACGGCAACACGACGGCGTCGGCGGCGCTGAAATAAACTGCGACGTCCTCATTCGGGAGGTAGCCGGTGACGAACCGGACGGACGACTCGAGCTTCAGATCCCGAACCCGGTCGCGGTACTGAGGCTCCGGGTCGTAGAATTCCCCGACGATGAGGAGGAGGATCTCGCCTCCTCCGGATTCTCTTAACCGCGCCATCGCTTCGATCAACACCATCAGCCCTTTGTACCGCCGGACATAACCGAAATACAATATGACTTTTTTCGCGGTAATTCCCAACGAACTCCTCGCCTCTTCCTTCGACCGGGGAGTCCCGAAATTCTCATAGACGGGATGCGGGACCTTGCGATACTTCGAACCCGGGAAGAGCTCCGTCAATTCACGCTCGACCGTATCGGATTGAACGATGAAATAATCCGCCTGGCGAAAGGCGTACCGCGTGAAGAGAATATCGCCGGGGCGGCGCTCATGCGGGATGATGTTGTCGCAGATAAAAAGCACCTTCGTCCGCGAATTTCGCTTCGAACACCGCGCGATCGTTCCGAAACAGGGCCCGAAAAAAGGAAGCCAGTATTTGAAAATAAGCAAGTCGGGCTGTTCCCTGCGAATCATCCTCCCGACCCGGATCCAATTCAAGGGGTTGATCGAATCGACGAGGCGCGGCGAGGGGGGCGTGTCCGATGGCCCTGCGGGTTCATCCTGCGTCGTCCCGGGGAAGAAGATCTTCGGATATTGGCGCTTGAACGTGATCGTTCGTACTTCGTGGCGGCCGCCGAGTTCACGGGCAAGCAGTGCGTTGAAATGCGCGATGCCCCCCCGGAGGGGATAGGCGGTGCCGACAATGACGATCTTCATCCGTTCATCCTCTCACTCACGGGGCCCCAGATTGATTTCCTCCAGTGTCCCGACAATCAGGGCCGAGTCTGCCCGGGTGTAGAGAAGGTATCTCAGGTAGTTGATTTTCTCGGCGATCATGAGGCCGTCCAGATCGATCACCTTTCCCGGGTTGATGTTCTCATTGTAGTACGTCATAAAATCGACGGCTCCGTCGAGGTTGCCGGTGTGCAGGGAGACTCCTGCCAGCGCTTTGATTGCGGAGGCGTTGTACGGGTCCTCACCCAAAGATTTCGTATAGTACTCCGCCGCCTCCGTAAAACGGCCGTCGAGATAGAGCACGTCGGCCAGCTTATGGGAGAGAAACCCCAATTCCATGTCGGGGGTCGATTTCAGCGGCTCAAGTTTCTTCAGGACATCCATGCGATCGCGGATTTCGGAAGCGCGGTCCGGCTCGTATTTGGCGCCGACGTTGAGCAGATACGCCGATCCGAGGTAGTAGCTCCCGAACGCCCACACCCCCAGGCTCCGCAAACGCTCTCCGGCCTTCATCGGATCGGAGTTGACGTAAAACATGCTGCAGGAGAGCAACCCGAGCGCCAGAGAGATTCCCACGACGCTCCTTGAAAACGAAGAATCCTTCAAACGGTCGAACAAGTCCTTCGTGAGGGCGATCGCAAAGAAGCAGACGGGGGCCGCGGCCAGGGAAAGGAGGTCCCAGTCGCGCTCCGGCGTCAGGAGAGGGTTGACCGTCGAATTGAACAGCATGAAATAGAACGCCGCCAGTCCGAAAAAGATCATCCGCGGGGTGTTCCACTTGATCTGACGAAAGAAAACGATCCCGAGCAGAAGGACCACGACTGCTCCCGGTGAAACCGTGAGGAGGAACTCCTGAACGATATCCGAAAAATGGCTCGGTGTGAGCAGGGTGTAATTGTGCGGCGGCAGGTAGACGTTGCTCATGGGCAGGAAGATCTTCTCCCCCCGTTCCACGCGGTCGCCGACGATCATCCGGTTTGCCTTGAACCAGAAAAAGTAGGCGAGCGTCCCCGCGACCAGCGTGAGGCCGACCGCGGCGAGAACCGTCCGGGGCTGGATCCATTTCCTGAACCGGGGGTCCTTCTGCGATTTCGAATAGAAAACGAGATAGAGAAGCGCGGGGAGAAGGAGCACCATGCCCGTATGGAGGCGGGTCCCGATCAGGAAGACGATCACACAGAGGGGCAGAGACTTCCGGCCGTCGAAAAACTTCCAGGCAAGGATCAGAAACAATACGATGCCGAGGTAGACAAGCGTGTAGTCTTCGACGTGCCCGAAGAACAATTGGTTCGCCCCGCAGGTCAGGAATGCCACAAGGAAGAGCAGCTTCCAGTTCGACGGCCCTTTGGCGGTCAGCGCCGTATAGGAGACAAGAATGAGGAACAGACCTCCGGCCACGGAACTGACGATCTGGAACACAAACCGTTGATCGAGACCGAAGATCTGCGCGATCGACTGATGGATCAGCCGGGTGAGGGGTTCCTGGAGCTCGTTCGATGTCAGGTCGAGTTTGAAGAGATCGGCCGGTGTGAATTGCCGGTTGGCAAGAAGGGTCAGAAGCGTGCGCGAATCTCCGTACATGTCGGTGGAGATCCTGAACTGAAAACATGCAAGCGCTGCGGCCGCACCCGCCGCCAGCAGGACCGGTACCAACACGACCGTCCGGACCGTGTCCGGCCTGAGCAGAGATTCGAGCCTGGGAACATAGAGAGAACTGATCCACGGGAGAGCCAGCGCCACAGCGATCAGCAGGAGGGCCAGCCTTACCCCGGCCTCGATGAACGCCAGCTGATGAACGCCCCAGAGAAACGAATCGGGATAGAGCGAAGCGACCGCGTAGAGCAGCAGAAAGAGCGCAAACAGGACGAAGGAGACGCGAGTCAATGACGCGGCCATCCGCCGATCGTCGGGCTGGCGCTGTGTGCCGCCGGGCTGCCCGGGTTTTGCCTGCGCGCCGGGACTCAATCTCGCACCCCGAAGGGCCTCCGGTCGACTTCGATGCGCGTCAGGCTGTCTCCGGAAAAGAGCCAGCCGGACATCTGTTTTTTTCGGGGCTTGAACGAAATCCGTCCTGTCCGTCTCTCACCCCGCTCGGTTTCGACTCTGTAGTTGAACGCGACCGAACTATCCGAGGTGTTCGAGAAAACCCACTCGAAGATGTTCTGCCTTGACTTTCTGTCGATCCCCCACACGCGCCATTGAACCTGTATGGCGGGAAGATTGGCAGGCCGGATCGGTTCGGACCAGTTCTGCGCGAAGGCCAGGGACGGAACGATCAGAAGGAATACAAGGGGCAGGAATCGGGGGACTCCGGCGGGGAGATCCTTCGGTCGCTTCGCTCCCTCAGGATGACAAGTTGAAGCTCCCTCGGGATGACATTCGCCTCCATGCTCATTCGCTGCGGGCACGCTTTCTCCTCTGTGCAATGAATGAGAGAGCCAGCCCGCCGGCGGACAAGCAGAGCGCCGACGATGTTACCAGGAGACCGTCGTGATAACTCCGGGGCTCAAACCGGACCTCCACCCGGTGGGCCCCGCTCTTCACCGGGATCGCCCGGAGATTCCAGTCGGCGCGGTAGATCGGCGCCTTCCCGCCGTCGATCGTCGCCTGCCAGCCCGGATAGAAGATCTCGCTGAGTACCAGCAAACCGTCCTTCGGTGAGTTCACGCTCAGGATGATCTCGTCGAGACCATATGACGTGATCGCGGCACTCCATCCCGCGCCGTAGGCCGTATCGGCAGGCAATCCAGCCGGCTCCTCTTCGAGGACGACGATGCGGGACGGGTCGAACTCCGGGCCGGTCATGAAGGACTTCACGTCGCTTTCCGCCGGGAGGACTTTCGCCCTGTAGACCATGTACGCGCGGGGAAGATACGTCGTCGATCGGATCATTCCCGCCGTCTTGTCCTGCTCGTTCAGTTTAATCCGGTATTTTGCGTTGAGCAAATCGCACGTCTGATCCCAGTCGCGCGCGGCGGGAAAAATCCGCTGCAGCGCTAGCGGTGTGTACCCCTCCATCATAAACACCCTGTCGACCATCCCGAGATTGCGGTCGAGCAGCATCGCCTGGCCGAGACGGGAATTGATCCGGAAGTACTCCTGCTTCCCCTCCTCCTTCAGCAGGTCGATGATGTTGGAAGAGCGGGAATAATACTCGTCGGGATTCGTTTCGCCGTTGTTCTGATCGAAGGCAAAAATGTTAATATCGACGCACTGGAGTGCGAACAACGCGCCGAGAGCCGCCAGCCAGGAGATCGCGCGCCGGCAGGCAAGCAACATGATTCCGGTGAGGATCACGAGTATGACCACCGCGGACGTCACACCGGACATCGCGACGCTGTGGACCTGGGCCAGCTCCTGCGCGTTGCGGCCGCGCTCGAACGTCCCCGACACGCCGATCAGCCAGAGGATAATGGCCGCCGCCCCTATCCACAGGATCTTCTTCTGCAGACGGGCGGGCTGCGACAGCTCCAGCTCGAAGAGGTGCTGCAATCCGAAGGCGCTCAAGACGCCGGCGGCAAAGGTGAAGTAAAAGACCATCCGGCCCGGAACGCGGAACTTGTCAAATCCGGGGACAAGGTTGAAAAAAAACGAATGGAGGAAAAAATTATCTCCGAGCGCGTAGAGAAGCCCGAAAAGGGCGATCCCGGTCAGAAACCGCACATACCGTTCCTTCCTGAAGAGCGCCATCGCCGCGCACACCGCCATCAGGCCCGCCGCACCGATGTACATGGCGGTCTCCCAGTACTGCCAGTAGAGCCCCGAAAGCCAGAAGGTGGAACCCGTCGCGCCGCTCGTACCGAAGAACTTCGGAGCAAGAAACGTCAGGAGCTGCGCCCATGAGAGCGAGCCTTCGGCGGACTGCGCAAACGAAATCTCCGCGCGCGCGGACAACGACGCGAGTTCCCTTGTGGGGAGCAATTGCACCGCCGTGAGCGCAAGCGAGAGGACGATCATGCCCGCCCCGAGCGGAATCATCCGGAGAGCGCTCTTCGCGCCCGCGCTTTTCATGGCTCCCAGAAACTCGAAGCAGAAGTAGAGGAAGAGAAGCATGAACACATAGAGCGTAAACTGGGGAGATCCCGCCAGGACGGCATGCCCGAGAACGAGTGCCGCGCCGATCATGTAGCCGGCGGACAACCGAAGGAGCGAACGGCGAAAGAGCAGGACGACAAGGGGAAGCCATGCCACCTGGCAGACGAACGTTTCGTGAATGACCTGCATGATCATGAAACCGCTCAGCGCATAGACGACCCCCCCGAAGAGGGCGAAGACCCTCTGCACCCCGAGGTCCTTCGACAGATAATACATGCAGACGCCGGCGATCACGTAGTGGAGGACGATCACCACCTCGAGCCAGTAGAACGGGAGACGGCCGGAGCTGACGAACAACGTGAGCAGCAGATTCGGAAGATAAAACACGGCCGTCTGGATGTCCGCCTGGAACGGCATCCCGTTGAAGGTGAACGGGTTCCAGAGCGGCAGCTGACCGTTGTTCATCGAGACCGCCGCAAAATTACGAAACGGGTAGTACTGATAGATGAAATCCTCCCAGAAGAACGCTTTCTGAAGGAGGATGTCGCGGAAGAAGAACGCTACGAGGAGGGCGATCGTGAGGACCGCGTGCCAGTCTTTGACCGGAAGGTTCGGCCGTGGCTGCGGTTTGACAGGTTTGGAACTACCCATTTACACTCTTGGCACCCTGGCGGCGGCCGGCGGGCGACCCAGGAGCCTTATGCACGATTCGAAGACCGTGTCGACCGAAAGGTACTGCATGCAGTTGTTCGGGCAGACGGGCGAGTAGTAGCAGTTGCACTCGAAGTCGGGTTCGAGAATTTCTCCCCGGCCATAGAGCTCGAACTCGTACTTATTGAAAATATTATTGAAGAGCACCATTTTCTTCTTCAGACCGATCGCCAGGTGCATCGCCATCGTCACGGCCGTCACGATCAGCTCGCAACGGTCCATCTCGCTCATGAACTGGCGCAACGGAAAATGGCCGAGATAGAGGGCACCGCTCTGCTTTGCGAGACGCAGGTTCTTCGCATGCTCCTGTTCCCCCCCGAGAAGAAGCGGGAGGTACCCGGCTTTCTTGAGCTTGCGGGCGAGCTTGACCCACGATGCGTCGGGCCAGAGCCTTGAAGTCCACCTCCCCCCGCAACCGGTGTTCAGGCCGACGATGCGCTTCTTCGCCGGGAGTTTCCACTTGTGCTCCTCGAGAGGGGGCATGATATATTCCTCGCCGGAAAACTGAAATCCGCAGATCTCGAACGTTTCCTCCTGGTAGCTCTTCCGGTTCAGTTTGCTCCAATCGTCGAACACCCCTGTGAGGTATTTGGGCTCCGCCGCCTCGTCGATCGGCTTGCAGACGCCGTTCGCGAGCGTGAACCCCTTTTTCCGGTTCGCGGAGAGGCCCGCGCAGAGTGCCCCCGCTTCGCGGTCCTTGTCGAGACAGTAGATCACATCGAAGCGGACGTTGTGGAGCACTTCGAGATTCTGCGGGGTGAATGTGAGGATGCGATCGATGCCCGAAGGAAGGATTTCGGGAGTGTGTGTCAGCCACCAGATTTCTGCGGCGGGCTCGACTTCCTTCAGTTTCTTCAGCAGCGGCGTCGTCCGGATGACATCGCCGATCGCCCCGAGCTTGATGATGAGAACTTTTCTTCCGGTCCGGTCGTAGTAGCGGCAATCGTCACCCGCCTCGTCGATGCAGTGAACGCCGTGCTCCTTATGCGGTTTGCACGGAACGTCACCGCGGAAGTGGCGGCAATCGAACTTGAGGTCTTTCATGGAGGGTTTCATGGGTCGAAGGATCGGGCAAACCTCCGGGCGATCGCAGAGATCCCCCGGAGGGACGCAGAAGGAACAAAGGTCATCGTGTGACCGTTACTTCCAGATTTCCCGGATCGAATATTCCGTCTCGGAGCTCGGGCGCGTTCGCGAAATCAATTCCCCGAGGAGGCCCACGGAGACGAACTGGACGCCGACGATAATCATGAGGATGCCTCCGGTGAAGAGCGGCCGGTTACTCAGGGCCATCCCCTGCGTAAACTTCAGAAAGACAAGATAGCCGTCGACGGCAAAGCCAACCAGGACAAAAAACATCCCCCAGAAACCGAAGAGGTGAAGCGGGCGCTGCAGATAGCGGGTGGTGAAGATGACGGTCAGAAGGTCCAGAAAGCCTTTCCAGAACCGCCCGGTGCCGAACTTCGTTTTCCCGTACTTCCGCGATCGATGCTGGACCGGAATTTCGCCGATCTTGTATCCCAGCCAGTGGGCAAGCACGGGGATGTAGCGATGGAGCTCCCCGTAGACTTTGACTTCCTTCGCGACGTCCTTCCGGTATGCCTTCAGGCCGCAATTGAAATCATGGATCCGGATGCCGGTGATAATCCTCGTGACGAAATTAAAAAACCTCGACGGGATGGTCTTGGAAAGGGGGTCATGGCGTTTCTTCTTCCATCCGGAAACCATGTCGAACCCCTTTTTGATCTCGCTCACCAGGCCGGGGATCTCATCCGGATCGTCCTGGAGATCGCCGTCCATCGTGATGATAATGTTTCCCTCCGCATGGGAGAAACCGACCGAGAGGGCGGCAGACTTCCCGTAGTTCCTCCGGAACCGGATGATCTTTATTCTCCGGTCTCTTTGCCTCAGGTCCTGGAGAACCCGGTTGGTGCCGTCGGTGCTGCCGTCGTCGATAAAGAGAATTTCAAACCTGCCCAGCCGTCCCGCCGCGCTGCGGATCGAATCGCACAACTCTCTGAGCGACGCCTCCTCATTATAGACCGGGATGACGATCGAGAGGTCCATTCCGCCCCCGCCCCGCTGCTGCTGATGTTGCTGCTGCTGCTGTCCTTCCCGGCGCCCGCCCTGATGCCGCTGCCGCTGGCGCTGATGCTGCTGTTGTTGATTCCGGCGATCCCGCCCCTCTTGCACCGGGGTCGGAACAGGCGGTTTATCGTTCGGGGGAGTTGAAGGCTGTGGCGGTGGTGCTGGGGGTTGGGATGGTCGTTCTGGCTGCTGGTTTTGCTGCAGTTCGTCTTGTTCTGGCATTCCTTGCTCGTGATAGTTTTAAAAAACATGATACGATAATTTTCGCTCAGAATCAAAGGTTCCGGGTTGTCCCGAATGTCATCCTGAGCGCAGCGAAGGATCTCATCCCATTTGTCGGGGGTAGAGCCAGATCCTTCGGTCGCTCCGCTCCCTCAGGATGACACTGCCGGCAGCTAGTGCCGTTCCACCTCCCGTAACACCCGGAGGAAGTTCTCCCCGAGGATCTTTCTGACGTCCGTTTCGGAATACCCCCTGCGGAGCAGCTCCCGGGTGATGTTCGGAAGATGAGTCACGTCGTCCATTCCCCGAGGGGTGACCGGGATGCCGTCAAAATCGGATCCGATTCCGACATGGTCGACGCCGATCAGCTTCGCGACGTAGTCGAAGTGATCGATCAGCGTCGCGAGGGTCGGCCGAATCGGCTCATACTCGGTCTTGAGCGCCTCGGCGGTAAATTGATCCTTGATGAAATCGTCCCCCTTGATCGACCCCCTGATCGAATCGATCCGGGGTTTATACCGTTCCTCCAGCGCGGTCTCCTTCGCCGAATAAGTACTGTCAATGAACCAGGGGGCAAAATTGATGAAAACCACCCCCCCGTTCTTCGCGATCGCCCTGAGCTGGTTGTCTTTGAGATTCCGCCGGTGATGGGACAGGGCCCAGGCGGAGGAATGCGATGCGATGACCGGTTTCCTGGTCACCTTCATAACATCCCAGAACGTCCTCTCCCCGACGTGGGAGACGTCGACCATCATCCCCAGCCGGTTCATGCGGCGAACGACCTTTTTTCCAAAGCTCGACAACCCTTTCCTGGGGAGGCGGGCATCGGGGTCGGTTTCATCTTTGGCCGAGGTCGCCCAGTCGGTGCTGTTGTTCCAGGTGAGGGTCATATACCGGACCCCGCGTGCGTAGAAGTGTTCGAGCTTGTGAAGGTCGTCGGCGATCGGATGCCCGCCTTCCATCCCAAGCATCGCGACAAATTTGCCATCCTTGACCAGCCGCTCCAATTCGGCGGATGAATGCGCCAGACCTGCCTCGTACGGGTTGCGCCGGACGAAGCTTTCGACGGAATCGATCTGCTCATCCGCCTGATCGAAATAGGAGCGCGATTTTTTCTCCGGCGGGACCCAGATCGAAAACATTTCGACATCGAGGCCTCCTTCGCGAAACCGGGGAAGGTCGGATTGACCGTGCCTGGTGAGCTTCGAGATATCCTCCCCCGCGAGGATTCGCTGGACGACGTCGTTGTGGGTGTCCACAACCAGGGCATCGAAGTGGAGTTTCCGGTAATCGCTCTCACCGGCGCCGAACCCCATGATCGACCCGAAAAGGACGAGCGAGAGGGCCGGAGTCAACAGACTCTTTCCGAGTGAATTCAACGTGAACATACCTCCAGTTCTGCGGCCACGTCGATGATTCCGGCGAAGGCGCGCTCCAAAAACGAGAGACTCCGTGCCAGTCCCCGTGGGGATCGACAGGAGTCTCTCAACAAGAAAGATCCGGTGTGGATTACATGCCCGGCGTGCCCGAGCCCTCTGCTTCTTTTGCCTTTTGCTTGATGTCCTGGATTTCCTTGCGGATTTCCTGGGCCTTCTTTTTTAGTTCGTTCATCTCTTTCCGGACGCGGGTTCCGGCTGACTTGTTTCCCTTTTCGTAGAATTTGATGAAATCCTTCTCGAAACTGGTCAACAGGTCACGCAATTCAGTGAATCTGCTCATTGTTTTTACTCCATATTGTGAGTGAAATTTCCCGCCGTCGATCCGGCCGGTCCCCATCTACCAGGGGAATGGATTATTTATATCTGGACTTTGATCTTTGCTTCTTGGATTTAAGATACTCACTGTGCAAGCCCCGCATCAGTTCTTCCCGCCTGTCGTACAGCCGCCTGAGGCGCCGCGGCCTCACTTTGGCCAGGACGTACGATGTCATGATCGGAACCGCTATCGTCGAGTCCACATAGGCCACGACGGTATCCCTCAGCTTATCGGGGTCGACCTTCCCCCACGTGACTGCCTCTCCCGGAGTTGCGCCGGAAAGCCCGCCCGTATCGGGACGAGCGTCCGTTATTTGCAGATAATAGTCGTGCCCCTTCTCCTTTATGCCGAGCACCTCCTGTATCTGGGGTTCAGTCTGCAGAACGAAGTTCTTGGGAGAGCCCCCTCCCAGGATGACAACCCCGCTCTTGCCGCCTTGCCGCTTCGCTGAAAGCACGATCGCCGCCGACTCGTTGACATCGAGGAGGACGTTCAGCTTGATCTTGTACCCGTCGAGGGCAACTTCCGCAATATTCATCCCGATGGAGCTATCCCCGGGTGAAGAGGTATAGATCGGGATCCCGCACTTGTAGGCCGTCGCCAAAATACTGCTGTTTTTGACCCTTGCCAGCCGCTCGCGCTCAGCTACATACTTCCCGAGACGGTTGTGCAGTTCCGCTGTTCCCATCTCCCGTTGAAACTCCGGCAACCTGAAAAGACGGCGGAAAAAGGCATCTGTCGAAAGAAGGACGTCATAGTCAAAAACTACGTCATAAATACGGATGATACCCTTCTTTCTGAGCAACCGGTCATCCGCAAACGGGGAACCGCGATGGAGTGAATGCCCGATTGCAAAATGCGTGTCGTGGTAGAGATTCGCACCAGTACTGACCACCCAATCGACAAACCCCGCCTTCATCAAGGGGACTATGCAAGAACCGCCCAAACCGGCAGGGGTAAGCGCACCTGTAATGCTCATTCCGACCGTGGAATCACGCGCAAGTATCTTTTCCACCATAAGATGGCATGCTTCGCGGATTCTACCGGCGTTATATGCTTGATAATAATTATCCACGAGATCACTCACCCTGGCATCCTTGGGTATTGGTCTCGGTACAATTCGTTTTCCTTTGAGGTCGTTTTTCTTGTTCTCAGCCAATCAGTTTTCCGATGTGAAATCAAAGCTTCTCAATTTTATGGCTCAAATATACAAAATTCGAAGAATTAAACAAGTAAAATCTTTCAAAAATCAAAGAATTTGCAGGTATTGGGAAAGGTTCTGAAATCAATGGATTTTGAGCCTTTTATCCGCACAGAACGCTACCTCCGTTGACGTTGATGACTTCCCCAACGACATGCTCGGCTAATCCGGATGCCAAAAAAAGGATGGATCCAGCCACCTCGCCGGGGGTTCCTATCCTTCCTCGCGGGATCGTGTTGAGGATTGCTCCTTCCTGCTTCTTTGAACGCATCACATGCGACACCATGTCAGTCCGCACCCACCCCGGGGCTACGCAATTGGCTCTAATTCCAAATGGAATGAGTTCCACCGCGATCGACTTCGTGAAAGAGATAATCCCTCCTTTGGAAGCGGCATAGGCAGAATGATCAGCCTCCCCTCTCTGTCCGGCCGTGCTCGAGAGATTGATAATACGGCCAAATTGCCTCGCTTTCATCTTTGGAACTATCAAATCGCACATGTTGAAGGTGCCTGTAAGGTTTATCGCGATCGTCCTGCTCCAATGGGCCGGTGACATAGATCCGATCTTCCCCTCTTCCCAAATACCTGCGCTATTGACGAGAATATCGATGTGGCCGAACTTCTTCAGGATCGACGAGATGACAGCCTTGCATTCCTGATAATTCTGCACTCTGCAGCGAAAAGGTTCGGCGGATCTTCCAAGCGCCTGAATCTTTCTGCAGGTGCTTACCGCCGCGGCCCTGTCTGCGGCATAGAGCACCGCCACATTGGCGCCCGCCTTCGCCAGCAAAATGGAGGCGGCAGCGCCGATACCCCTTGAGCCGCCCGTAACCACCGCAATCCGATCCTTGAAATCGAGCATCAAATCCCCGCGAATAGTGAAAAAACTATTGAATGTACAAGATTCCTCAGATCGGATCAAACATTGGCTCCCAAGCTATACCCGCTGAATTTCGCTGTCTCACCGTCACGCGACCTGAAGGTCGCGCCTACCGGTGCCTCGGGTTTGGTAGCCGCAGCCTTTAGGCTGCGGTCTTTTCCCCGGCATGGCACAGCTCCTCGATCAAAAACCCGCAAGCTAAAGCTTGCGGCTACCGATTCCTCGGGTTTGGTAGCCGCAGCCTTTAGGCTATGTTTGTTCACATCGGTCATAATCAAGATCCAGAGAACCTGGTCAAGCATCTCTCCCCGTTGATTTTTCTTGACTCAACTCGGGATATTGTTTATATTTAGACCAATTCTAAATACCCTCCTCCTCCGTGGACGATTCGGCTGCAAAAGACATCCTGATTCAATATCTCGAAGAGAAAAAGCTCCGTCCGACGCGCGAGCGCTTTCTCCTGCTCGATGAGATTATGCATACAGGGGGTCACTTCGACGCGGACGACCTTTTCGCAAAGCTCAACGCAAAAGGGGTGCAAGTTTCCCGGGCCACCGTCTATAATACACTCGACCTGCTTGTCGACTGCGGCTTGATTTCCAGGTACCGCTTCGGCGAAAACCACTCCCGGTATGAAAAGGCCTTCGGGCGGCCACGCCACGACCATCTGATCTGCCTGGAATGCGGCGACATCATTGAGTTCGTTAACGACAAATTGGACAAGCTGCAGCAGGAAGTCTGCTCCGAGCATAAATTCAAGCCCCATAACTCCACCCTGCAGATTTTCGGCGTCTGCCAGGCCTGCCAGTCAAAAAAGAAATGATATCAAGTGACCGCCAATGATTGAATCGATGATCATCGCCCTGCGCGAAGGAATAGAGATCGCGCTCGTCCTCGGGATCCTCATCGTGTACCTGAGGAAGATCGAAAGGCCGTCCCTCGTGACTTCGGTCTACACCGGCCTTGTCCTCGCGCTCCTCGCGAGTGTCGGAGGCGCCGTTCTTCTTCAGAAGTTCGCGATCGACCAGGAATCCCTGGAGGGCTGGTTTATGCTCGCCGCGGCGGTCTTCGTGATCTCCATGATCGCCTGGATGTGGCTCACCGCAAAGAAGATCCGACGCGAAATCGAGGCCCGGATCAGCTCGATCGTCGAGTCGACCACCTCCTGGAAATCCCACGCCAGCATCCTGAGTTTCACCTTCCTGATGATCGTCCGGGAAGGAATCGAGACGGCGATTTTCCTTCAGGCCGTGGCGTTAAGCACGGGCGCGTGGCGCAGCATCTGGGGGACTGTAATCGGCCTGGCGATGGCGGCCATCTTCGCCGTCCTCTTCATCCGGGGGAGCCTGCGAATCAATATCACCCGGTTCCTGCGGGTCACCGCCGTCACCCTTTTGATTTTCACCGTCCAGCTGATCGTGAACGCGTTTCACGAGTTTTACGAGTACGGGGTGTTCCCCGCCAACCCGAAGATGATGGGGCTCCTGGGGCCGATCGTCCAGAACAACATCCTCTTCATCCTCGCAATCCTGAGCATTCCGGCGATCATGCTCCTGATTCCGGGGAAACCGGCCAAGCAGCCGGCCGGCATCCCTCCTGCCGGGGATCCCGCATTGCCCGGGAGGGCCCGGGGTTCGCGAAGATGGCAGTTGAGCGCGGGCGTCGCCTCCATCTGCATCATCTTTTTCCTCGGCGTGGGAGATATCTTTTCGTCAAACACAGAAATGGACCTCTCGGCGAAGACAATTTCGACTCCCGCCTCCGGGCTAATCGAAATCCCCGTTAGCCAGGTGAGCGATAATAACCTCCACCGATATTCCATCACCGATGCGGGCCTGACGATCCGTTTTTTTGTCCTCCGGACGGGCTTCGGCAAGTTCGCAACCGCCTTTGACGCCTGCTATGCCTGCTACAGCTTCGGCCGGTACTACCTGAAGAACGGCGAGTTGATCTGTTCGCAATGCGACGCCCCTTCCCCCCTCAGCAAACTCCATCTCACCCGCGGGGAGGCCGAACCGGACGAGAATAACAGCGGATCGATGGAGGGAAACGGCTGCGCACCCATCTATCTCCCATCCCGCCTGAGCGGAGGGAATATCGAGATCAAGCTCAGCGACCTCCAGAGCAAACGAAAATATTTCGATATCAATGAGGATTCAAAATAGGCTCACCGCGTTCATCTCCACCCTGATGGTAGCCCGGTTCCCGGCGCAACAACTGCTCCTCTCATCGCTCCTCATTTGTTCAACAAGTGCGCTTTACGCACAGAAGGCGGGGGGCACGGCGGAAGATTCTCTCAATGCGAATTGGAGGTTTGAGCCTTCCACGGACATCGGAGGATACGGAAATGCTCTCTACCAGCATAATTCCGCTTCACAGACCGCCACGGCCGATTTGGAGCGCGTGGTACTGTTCGTGGGCCACCGGTTCAGCCCGGATATTTCTTTTTTCAGTGAGCTCGAGGTGGAAGACGCGAAAGTGACAGGCGGGGAAGAGGGGGGCGAAGTCGCATTCGAACAGGCCTATGTGAAGTTCAGTCTCGACCCGATGAACTATTTTAAGGCGGGATTGTTTCTGCCTCCGCTCGGGATTTTGAACGAGGATCATCTTCCGACCTCATTTAACGGCAATGAACGTACACAGGTCGAGACCTATATCATCCCCTCCACGTGGCGGGAGATCGGTGTCGGTTTTTATGGAAGCATCAACGGGACGCCGTTGACATACAGCGCCGGACTCGTCACGGGGTTGTCGGGAGCGGCGTTCGAGAACGGAAGCGGCATTCGTGAGGGAAGATTTGAGGGCCGTCTTGCGACGGCGAACAACGGGGCGCTCACCGGTTCGCTTCAGTGGAACCGGGGGGATCTGCGGGCGAAGGTTTCGGGTTACTATGGCGGGACCGTGGGGGTTAATTCCGACAGCGCAAGCGCCCTGCAGTTGAACTCCGGCTTCTTCGGGACGCCGGTCGGTCTGGGCGAGGCGGATCTCCAATATTCCGTGAACGGATTTACGTTCAGGGCTCTTGGCACCTTCGTTTCGATACCGGACGCCTTCGCCCTCAATCGGGCCTACGGCAACAACACTGCAGAATCAGAGTATGGGGCTTACCTTGAGGTTGGGTATGATCTTCTCTCCTCCAGGATGAAGGGGGCGCAACTCATCGGCTTCGTCAGGTACGAGAAGCTGGATATGAATTCAAAGGTCCCCTCGAACGCGGTGATCGACGAGCGGCTGAACCAGCAGCATGTCATCGTTGGACTGAACTACCTGCCGGTCAATAGCGTTGCGCTGAAGGCGGATATCCGATTTTTTCATACGGCCGCGTCGTCCGAGTCGGGCACTACGTTCGTCAATGCCGGAATCGGGTGGTCGTTTTAGGGTGGGTGATGGAGCGTAAGGAATTCCTGCGGCTTTCGTGCATGCTCTGCGTCGCAATCGGCGGGGCGATGACATTCGCGGAGCTGGAATCGTGCGCCTCGGTGCCCGCGATCGAGGCGGACGCGAAAGACAAGACTATTTCGTTGCCTCTCTCCCTGTTTCAGGACCGCGAGATTCAAATCGTGCGTCCGAAGAACCTTGGCTTTGAAATTGCCGTTCGCAAGCTCCCCGACGCCACGTTCACAGCGTTGGTGCTTCGTTGCACCCATGCCTCCAACGAGCTGGAGTACACCGGGAGTCTCTTTTATTGCAGCGTCCACGGCAGTACCTTTGCATTGGACGGCACTGCAACCCGCGGCCCCGCAAGTAAACCCCTCCGGGCGCTGGCGACCCGCATCGACGGAACAAACCTTACCATCCTGCTGTAGCCGCAACCTTCAGATTGCGGGTACCGATTCCTCGGACTTGGTAGCCGCAGCCTTTAGGCTGCGGGCTTTAGGCTCGGGTGTTGAAACTCACCCACTATGTGCTTTTGGAATCGGTTCCTAAAAACCGTAACTTGAGTCTGAAAGGAAGGACCCTCCGATGGATGAACGACAATCGACCGAACAACAATCGACGAGCGAAGCGCAGGTGTATGAGGCGCTCAAGGACTGCTACGACCCCGAAATCCCGATCAGCGTGGTGGAACTGGGACTGATCTACGATGTGAAAATCATCGATGATTGGGTCGGCGTGAAAATGACGCTGACGACGCCCGGTTGCGGCATGGGAGCCCAGATCTCGAACAACATCCGGGAGCGGTTGCTCAAGCTTGAGGGCGTGCACGAAGCCGACGTCCGGATCGTCTGGGAACCCCGCTGGGAGCCGTCGATGATGTCGCCAGAGGCGAAGAAAAAACTCGGCGTCAAGTAAGCGTCCTCCCTTAAAAGTCCCCCGACGGGGACCCTCCAGGAATCCTCCATTTTTTTACCCGGCAGGCGCTTGGCTGGATTGAATTATCTCAGAACGGGCGTGTTGTACGCTCTCCTCCTTCTCCTCGGAGGCTCCTGCCACGAAACACTCCCCGACCGGGTCGATCCGAAAAACGTCTTCCAGGGAACGATGGAGGCGCGATACGTCCTCCGTACGCGTGAAAACAACGTCGAGGCCTGCATCGCGGTCAGGAATATCTTCGACGAGACACTGCAGTCGACCGCGCTATTGAGAGGAGAGCTCCGGATCACACTGAGGAGCGATACTTCCTTCCACGCAACCGCGGCTCTCGGCCCCCGCCTGCTCACCCTTGCGAATTACGACAGCATCTCGAACGTTCTCACGATCGATCCCGGCGCCCCGATCCACCTCCGCTACGTCTGGGACTTCATCGACGACAGCGGAAGAGACGTTCGCCGCGACGCGTTCGTCTACTCCGACGACCCCGCCTGTCCCTACAGGAGGATCGCCGGCGAGGTCACGCTCACAATCGCGGGCGAGGTACAGGTGTTCGACCACACCGGAGTCGTTCCGCTCGGACCGATCCTCCTCACGTTCAAACCGGTGAGCGACTTCGTCCCGGGGAACATCTGCCCGACCATCCAGACCGACGGACCCTGCGTGCTGCAATGAAGCCCCTTCTCGGCGGCATTCTCTTGATTGTGTCGCTCCACAATCCGGTCGCGGCCCGGGGATTTCGCGGCACAACCGGAATCGTGAACGGACGGGTGTTCGACGCGGAGCGGCGTATCCCGCTTGCCGCGGTCAACGTCCTCATCCTTTCCACCACGCAGGGGAGCGTCACCGACACCGGCGGCTATTTCGAAATCAGTAATGTCCGGGCAGGGATCTACAGAGTTTCATTCAGCCTCCTTGGATACACGACAGTCGTCATCAGGAACTTCACCGTCATACCGGATTTGCGCAACACTCTCGATGCGGAACTCGAACCGTCGCCGATCGAACTGCACGAAGTGGAAGTCGAGGCAAAGCGGCCCCTCATACAGAAAGACCAGGCCGCGACCGCCTTTTCGATCGGGGAGGTCAAGCTCGACAAGCTTCCGGTCTCCACGATGTCAGACGTCCTCACTCTTCAGCCCGGAACGACCTCCGAAGGAAACGTGCGCGGAGGCAGGACCGACGAGGTCGTCTTCCTCGTCGACGGCCTCCCCATCCAGGATGTCATGGGAGGAGGGCCCGGCGCTACCATCCCGAAGGGTTCCATAACCGGCATGACGATCGTTTCCGGAGGGTTCGAAGCCGAATACGGGAACGCGCTCTCAGGAGTCGTCAATGTCGTCACCCGGTCCGGCTCGAATACGGGCGCCGCCGCGCTCCGGGTCGAAAAGGATAACCTGCTCCCGGAAAGCTGGAGTACCGAGAGCAATCGCTCCACGGAGGGGGAACTCACCGCATCGGGTCCGGTCATTCATGACCGCCTGTTCTACTTCGCGTCGAACGACTTCCTTCTCACCGACACCAGGTGGTGGCAGGACTTCCGCCTGTTTTTTTCGTCTCCTGTCTCAAAGGAATTTGACGGGTTCGACAAACTCGAATATCTCTTCTCGCCCCGGCTGCGGCTGAGCGTCCAGGGGATGTACTCCCTCCACACCTGGCGGGATTATGAGTACGGCTGGCGCTTCAATCTCGCGGGGCTTCCGCCTGAAAAAAGGAATTCGTACCGTCTCGTCGCGACCCTCTCCCACGCGGTAGGCGACCACCTCTTCTATACGGCAAGCCTGAGCAGGTTTTATCTCGGGGCGCACATCGGGGAGGACTCGAAGGCCGGCATCGATCCGGAGCCGTACGAGTACGATTTGTTCCTCCGCTATGTGATCGGGGGAAAGCGAAACTGGTGGGCGGACACCCGCCAGATCATCTACACGCTCAAGGGGGAGATCACCGATGACGCGATCCGATCGCACCTGTTGAAGGCGGGTTTCGAGCTCAACGGGTACGACCTGAACTCCGAACTTGTAAAATATGAGCCGCAGCTTACCTATTTCGGAAAACCGGTCGCGAACGCGCCGCTTCTGAACTACAGCAACAGTTACCGGTATTATCCCCGCTCGGGGAGCGTGTTCGTGCAGGACAAGATTGAACTTGCGCGGGACGGATCGAACGCGAGCTTCGGTTTCCGCTGGGATTTTCTCGACCCCACGGCCGACCGGCCGGTCGTCGAATTCGTCCCAACGGCTCCGGGTGAGTTTATGGAGCGGGTGACGGGCACCGCACGGGCAAGCTTTAAGCAAACGCTGAGCCCCCGTGTTGCCGTCGCGGCCCCCGTGGGCCCGGCGGATTTTCTCTTCGTCAACTTCGGCCAGTACTTTCAGTTCCCCCTTTTCAACTATCTCTATTCCGGGATCACCCCGGTTCAGCTTCGGGAAGGGTCGCGGAACGTGTTGACCGGAAATCCAAACCTGGAACCGGAACGGACGATCTCCTGGGAGATCGGGTATAAGCGCCAGTTCACGGAAAAAATTGTGGGCTCTGTGACCTATTTCCAGAAGAGCATCCAGAACCAGATCGACGCCAGGACGCTCGTCCCGTTCGACAGCAAGTTCTCGGGGGATTTCGGTTTCGCCTCCTACGTCAATAATGCGGAAGCCTTCGCCCGCGGATTGGAATTCGTCGTCAGCCGCGAAAACGACGAGCGTCTCTCCGGGAGCGTCTCGTACACCTACATGACCACCGAGGGTGTCAGCGAATATGCGGACCAGCGGATCAATTTCGCCCAGTGGGGGTTTCCGCTCGCTCCTGTGACCTTCCCGTTGAGCTGGGACCAGCGCCACACCTTGAAACTCGACGTCGAGCCGAGACTGCCGCTCGGAATCGAAGGCGATCTGATCGTTCTTTACAATTCGCCCCGGCCCTACACCTATTTCCCGACCCGGGACGGATTCAATCCCCTCTACCCGAACGCCCTGTTCGTCCCCAATAATGCGCGGATGGAAGACGTGCTTCTGGTCAATCTCAAAATCTCGAGGCGCTTCGGGGGCGAGCATGGACGCTCGATGACGTTCTACGCGGATGTACGCAACCTGCTGAACAGGGATAACGTCAGGTGGGTCGATTCGAACGGGAAAATCGGAGGGGAGCTCGGCGACCCCGCGGCCTATTACGAACCGCGCCGCATCAGGGTCGGGGCGAAGGCGGAATTCTAAATGCCTTCCGCCGCGGAGCGGCGGAACGAGATCCGGGGTATCGGTAGCCGCAAGCTTTAGCTTGCGGGTTTTTGATCGGGGAGCTGTGCCATGGCGGGAAAAAGACCGCAGCCTAAAGGCTGCGGCTACCCTCCCCGAATGATCGGCGCAGCCTAATAAAGGCTGCGGCTACCAAGTCCGAGGCGGCGGTAGGCGCGGATCTTTCCCATAAAACTCTTATATTTATTTTAGGGAGGATCGTTCACCGACACATTCTAATCCTGACATGCCCGAGAGCATCAAAGGTCGGGGCGCGTCCTTTAACACCCCGAACCGGTTCGAGACGCTCCACCTTGAGCCCCTCGAGATAGAGTACGAGGGGGAGGCCGAGCGGCCGCGAACAGTCTTCTACAAAGATTCGTCAAAATCGGTCCTTGCCAGGAACGACAGCCCCGATGTCCCTTTCACGTACAGCCTCAATCCCTACCGGGGATGCGAACATGGCTGCATTTACTGTTACGCGCGGCCGAGTCACGAATATCTGGGATTCTCCGCAGGTCTCGATTTCGAGACCAGAATCCTCGTCAAACACGACGCTCCGGAACTCCTGGCCGAGGCCTTCAGGCGCAAGTCGTGGAAACCGCAGATGGTCAGCCTCTCCGGGAACACCGATTGTTACCAGCCGGTCGAACGAACCCTCCAACTGACGAGGCGGTGCCTCGAGGTCTTTCTCGAGTTCCGAAATCCCGTCGGGATTATCACAAAGAACTCGCTGATCTCCCGCGATCTCGATATCCTCAAGGAACTCGCCCGGCTGGACCTCGTTCTTGCCACAATTTCGGTGACAAGCCTCGACCCCGGGCTCGTTAGAAAAATGGAGCCCCGGACCGCAGACCCGTACAAACGGCTCGAGACCATCGAGGCACTCGCCTCGAACGGGATACCGGTGTGCGTGATCATCGCGCCGGTCATTCCCGGATTAACGGACCGGGAAATACCCCTGATCCTCAAAGAAGCAGCCGCCCGGGGCGCCTCGTCGGCGGCGTATACCATCCTGCGGCTCCCCGGTCCGGTGGAACCGCTCTTCATCGACTGGCTGGAGCGGGAACTTCCGGAGACCGCGTCGAAAGTATTGGGCAGAATCCGCGGTATGCGGGGGGGAAAATTGAGCGATCAGCGCTTCGGAAGCAGGATGAAGGGGGAAGGCGAAATCGCGCGGGCCGTCAAACAACTCTTCGAGGTGACGCGCAGAAAACTGGGGATGAACATGAGAGAATACAGCTTTCCCACACATCATTTCCGGAGGGCTCCCCGGAGCCAGACAGAGCTGTTCGGTTGACGATCAGACGTTGAACCGGAAGAAGACGACATCCCCGTCCTCGATGACGTACTCCTTCCCCTCGCTTCGCAGGAGACCCCGTTCCTTGACCGCCTGCTCGGACCCGAAGGTGATCAGATCCGCGGATTTCATCACTTCAGCCCGGATGAAACCGCGCTCGATGTCGGAATGGATTTCCCCGGCGGCTTGCGGAGCCGGCGTGTTGCGCCTGACTGTCCACGCCCTCACTTCCTTCGGTCCGCAGGTAAAAAACGTGATCAGGTCGAGGAGCGCATATCCCTCGTGGATGACCTGGTCGAGCCCCGATTCCTTCACACCGAGCTCCTTCAGGAATTCCTCCCGCTCGGCATAAGGCATCGAGGCGATTTCCGCCTCGATTTTCGTGCAGGCGAGGACCACTTTCGCCCCCTCCTTCAGAGCGATCTCGCGAACCGGCTGGACGAATCCGCCCGGATCCGTGAGATGCTTTTCGTCCACGTTGGCGATGTACATGACCGGCTTGGCTGTGATGAGGTGGAGGTCCCTGAGCAGGAGCGACTCGTCGGGGTTTTCGGGACGCTCGTAGAGGGCCAGCCGGCCGGAGAGCAGATGCTCTCTCAGGCGGGCGTAATACTCGGCCTCGGCGCGGATTTTCCTGTCGCCCCCTTTTCCCCGCTTTTCCGCATCGGTCATTTTCTTTTCGACCGTGTCGAGGTCCTTCAAGATCAATTCGGCCTCGATGATCTCGATGTCGCGTTTCGGGTTGACGCTCCCGTCCACGTGAACGACGTTTTCATCCTCGAAACAGCGTACGACATGGCAAATCGCGTCCACCTCCCGGATGTGTGCCAGGAACTGGTTGCCGAGCCCCTCCCCCCGGCTCGCGCCCTTCACAAGTCCGGCGATGTCGACAAACTCAATCGACGTGGGGGTTACCTTCGCGGGCCTGTAGACGCGGACCAGCTCGTCGAGCCGGCTGTCGGGCACCGCGACGACGCCGACATTCGGATCGATCGTGCAAAAGGGATAGTTCTCCGCGGCAGCTCCGGCGGCCGTGATGGCATTAAACAGCGTGGACTTCCCGACATTGGGAAGTCCGACGATTCCGCAATTAAAACCCATTCTTAGATAACTCGGATGAGATGGAAATGGAAAGGTGTCTCGGTGAGAATGTAGCCATAATCCGGGAGGTTTACAAGAAAATGGCCGGTGGGGGTTCGGGCTATTTCTTCGTTCCCACGCTCTGCTTGGGAATGCATATCGCGGCGCTCTGCGGCCGGGGTATCGGTAGCCGCAAGCTTTAGCTTGCGGGTTTTTGATCGAGGAGTTGTGGCATGGCGGGAAAAAAGATCGCAGCCTGAAGGCTGCGGCTACCGAGGCCTAGAGAATCCTGCGACCCGGGTTACGCGACCTGCTGTTTCTGACGCGCGGTGGAAGTATCGGGAGAGGAGCCGGAACTACCATTTCCGAGGAGCCGTCTGACGCTCCGCAGTTGCTCGAGCTGTTTGTTCACCTTGTCGATATTTTCCGACAGCATGTGGAACAGCGCTTCCTTCCGCCCCTTCGAGCCGTCGTCGACCTGGAGGTGGTACAACGCGAGACGGATGACGCTCAGTGGATTATTGATCTCGTGCGTGATGAATGCGAGCGACTGGTTTGCGCTCTTGAGACGGTCCTGGAGCGTGTCGAACTCTTTCGCCTTCTTCTTCGTCTGGGCATTCCGAAGGGTGCTCATGAACGTCCATGAGAAGAGGGGCGTCTTCATCTCTGCGACGTTGAACATATCGTCCACACCCGCCTTTTGATAATTCCTCGGCACCCCGGCCTCGCTCTGCTTCGTCAGGACGAGAATCGGCGCCTGGACTCCACGCTCGCGAACCGACCGGGAGAATTGAACGACGGTCGAGGTAGGAAGCTTCTCGCCGAAGACGATCGCGTCCGCTTTCCGGCTCACCTCGCTGAGTGTTTCCACGTCTCCGCGAGGCTGGATGAGAGTCACCTCGAACTGGACGGATTCGGCTCCGTCGGAGGTCGCCTCAAGGAGCTTCTTGAACGTCGATGAGGTATCGATCAGCAGAATGTGAACCATTTCCATTTTCGGGTTGGTTGGATGGCTGTTAGAGAACGGGTGTGAGGAGCGTGTTGCGAAGCTGCGCCTTACTCCTCATGTCGAGCAATTCGGTCAGGGCGTGAAGTATCTCATCGATATTTTTGCCTTTTTCCCATACTTCATCCGCAACCGTCCCCTCCAGCCGCTCCCTCGTTTCCTCGTCGAGGTACGCGGACATAACGACAATCTTAAGCATGTTGTCTTTTTTACGTGCCCTCAGAAGCTCCAGAACCTGAAAACCATCCACTTTTGGCATCTTCAGATCGAGCAGCACGACGTGCGGCTTGCGCTCCCCCATCAGGAGGAGTGCTTCATATCCGTCGTCGGTCGTGATCACATCGGCGTTCGGAAAGTGTGTGCAGATCGCTTCCTTCATCAGGATTGTGTACTGCATGTCATCGTCCACGATGAGGAACTTTGTCTGCCGGTCGTCGACATACATGAACGGGACATCCAGACCTGACTTGATCAGGAACGCCTTCAGGTCTGCGGGCCATACGCGATAGTGCCCTCCGTACGTCCTCGAGGCCTTCATCGCATCACGGTAAATCCAATTCAGAACGGTCTTCTTACTGACTCTGCAGATCTTGGCGACGAGCCCGACGTTCAACGGCTTCCGGTAGACCGCCGATGACTTCAGTCCGTTCGTATTCTGTCTGTATTCGACCATTTGTCCCCTTTTCTTCCTTTTGATTTAATACAGTACAAAGATATGAGTAAAGGGAGTGAGGGTATGTGATCGAAGTCACTAGGGGTAGTCCACGTCACGCGTAATGCGCCCTTCGGGGTAGGCACGGCGGGCAAGAACCCGCTCAAATGGCGGGAATCTAGAGGTTCTTAATAACCTTGACAACCTTCCAAATCAGCATGACATCGCGCTTTCGCACGGTCATCGGTTCAAAGCTGGTGTTCAGGGGGATCAGGTGGACATACTGCTCGTCGATTTTGACTTTTTTTAGCACATCTTCATCGTTGACCCTGACGACGCAGATGTCCCCGGTGTGCACCTCCTGCTGGGGGCTTACAACCACAATATCGCCATCTTCGATCCTCGGCGACATGCTGTTTCCCTTCACCACGAGCGCAAATGCGCTTCTATCCTTGATGTTATCGACCGTCACATATCGCTCTGCCTGTTCGGTGTGAAAAAGAGCCGCCGCTTTCCCCGCCGGGACGGAGGAGAGGACCGGAATCTCGACCAGGGTCACCTTCCTGAACGATTTGTCATGGACAAGGGGGATGATATTGGCAGGCGAATTTACGGGCGGGTACAACTCCCCCTCACCGGTGAGGAGCCATTCCGGCCGTACACCCGTTTGCTTGGCGAGGCGCATCAAATAGTTGCTGTCGGGGACCTGCTCCCCTTTCTCCCAGCGCTGGAGGGTCCTCGTCGCCACGTCGATCCTCACGGCCAGGGTTTGCTGATCGAGCTCCTTGTTTTCACGCGCGGTCCGAACACGTTCTCCCAGTGTCGATCTCATCTCGGTTGATGCCCTCCGGTTACGCCAGTTTTGTCGGATTTCATTTATGCTGCGACATATTTGTCGCCATGCAAATATATGACTTTTAAGGGTTCTTGTCAAGTGGGGGCGGCGCACAGTGTCATCCTGAGCGAAGCGAAGGATCTCATTGATTGTCGATTGGAGATCCTTCGCTCCACTCCGTTCCGCTCAGGATGACATTTTTCTTGAAACCGGCCCCCCCCGAATCCGGCCCATTTGTTTTCTCATCAGGGTTTGCTACATTGGACGGGCTTCTCCTCCGCCGCCGACCTCAAAATTTTGCAATGGAGTCTTTATGTCCGGAAGATACACCCTGCTCATTGCGCCGCTTGCTGTTTCCCTGATCTTCATCGCGGAAACGGGCAGGGGGCAGACACCAACACCGCCTGAACAGGGGAAAATTGTCCTGGGCAAGGCGATCTACGATGCCCGATGCGTATCCTGCCACGGGAAGGATGGCAAGGGCGACGGCGGAGCTTCGGGTTATCTGACACCCCGGCCAAGAAATCTGACAGCCGGAAAATTCAAGTACCGTTCGACGGAATCGGGGAGCATTCCCACCGATGACGATCTCCTGAATTCGATCCGCAACGGTCTTCATGGCACCGCTATGCCCGACTGGAAGCCATTTCTGAACGGCGATTCGCTCATGGCGCTTCTCCAGTATGTCAAATCACTCTCCCCCCGGTTTCAGAACGAAACGCCAAAGGCGGTGCACCCGGGTGCCCCGGTGGCGGCATCACCGTCGAGCATTGCTTCGGGCAGGAAGGTCTACGAACGGCTCGAATGCGCCTCGTGCCATGGGAGCGATGGAGCGGGAAAGGATGCGATCGCAACCGATTTGCAGGATGATGATGGACACTCCATCAATGCAACGAACCTCACCGAGGGATGGACGTTCCGGGGGGGTGCGACATCCGCCGACATCTACCTCCGTTTCAGGACCGGAATCGACGGAACCCCGATGCCCTCGTTCCTGGGCTCCGCCACAGACCATGAGATGTGGGATCTTGCGAATTACGTCGTCTCGCTTTCAAGGAAACCTGTCTGGTCGATGAACGGAGAGGAGATCAAAGCACTCTATGCGATGCAGGATGAGGCGGCGAAACAGCATCCCGTCGAGCGGGGTAAGTACCTCGTCAGTACTCTCGGGTGCACGTATTGTCATACGCCTGCGAACGCGGATGGGAGCCCTATCGAAGCGCTCTGGCTTGCCGGCGGAACGAGAATGAACCTTTATCCGTTCGATGATGTCGTAACGTATAACCTTACATCCGACAAGGAGACCGGGCTCGGCGCCTGGACGGACGATCAGATCAAAACGTTCATCACGAAGGGGGTGCGGCGCGACGGAAGCCGCATGATTCCTTATCCCATGCCCTGGCCGGCATTCGCGCTCATGAAAACGGAGGATCTCAATGCGATTGTCGCATATCTCCGGACGTTGCCTCCGGTCTACAACAAGATTCCCGATCCGAAATCGCCCGGGTTCTTTTCGTACATGTGGGGGAAATTCCAGGCTCTGATTCTAAAGAAAGATTTTCCCATTCGTGTCTATTCCGGAAATGCGGGGACGACACGCGAAAAGGGCATTTCTTCCGACATGATTCCATCACACCGGCCAACCGTGGAGGATCAGCCATGAAAAAGATACTGAAGTGGGTGGGGATTGTTCTCGCCGTGCTGATAGTGGCAGGATTCTTCGGATTCCTCTATTTCATTCCGCCGTTTATGCTCGTTCCCCCCGAAGAGTTTACGAAGCAAACTGGCGCTCCGGTTCCGTCGCTTGACTCGATCACAGACCCGGCCGAGAAGGTCCTGGCAGAACGTGGCAAGTATCTGGTAACGACTGTTGACTGCAGCGGATGCCACACTCCCCTGGGGGAGCAAGGCCCAAAGTGGGATGAGTACCTTGCGGGCGGGAACCAGGGAGTCTATCGGGGATTCGGCACGTTCGTGACGAGAAACCTCACGCCCGATAAAGAGACCGGTCTTGGGAGGCGGACGGACGAACAGGCGAAACGTGTTCTTCGGACGGGATTATTGCCGGAGGGCCGGGTTGCCCATTTCAGGGATATGCCGTGGGCCTTATACTCAAACTTCACCGAGGAAGACCGGCATGCGATCGTTACCTATCTCCGCCACCTGAAACCGGTGTTCCACGGGATCCCGGCAGACGCTACCGGTGCAACCTTCGATGACACCACCACCATCGAAATGTATCCCGGGATCGAAGTAGCCCGTCATAAGGGGCAATAAGAGCGAAGCCGACTCAGAACCGGCTGATGTCTCTGCCGAAGAGAAGGGCCTTGAACCAATCGAAGAACACAAGCACCTTGTTCTTGAGACTCACCAGTTTTGTAAAGTAAGCCGACCTCCAGAACAGCCACGTGGCAAAGCCGTGGGCCCGCACCGAGGTGAGATCTGCGAGGGCGCGGTTGCTCCCGACGTAGGCGAGCATCCCCAAATTCCTCTCCCGGAATGGAGGCACAGGCTTGTTCCTCGCAAGGGCGTTCAGGCTGCGTGCCAGATAACGTCCCTCCTGCTGCGCGAGCTGCGCGGTAGCCGGGACATTCCGCTCCTCGAGCGTGGCACAATCACCCAGCGCATAGACCCCGTCACAACCCGGAACACGGAGGTATTCGTCTATAATAATCCGGTCGTTGTGATCCTTTTTCAGCGGTAGCGACCGTACGAACGGCGCACCCCCGTTGCCGGTGGACCAGACAAGCAGCCCGTAGGGGAACGAAGTCCCGTCTTTCAGATGAACCGATTCGCGATCGACCCTCACCACGCCGGAACCTGTCCGGACGTCGATTCGCTGGCGCCGGAAATGCTCGAGCGTATAGGAGCTCAATGCCGCGTCGAAGGTGCTCAGGATATGGTCCGCGGCCTCAAGGAGCGTGATCCTGAACTCGTCCGTCAGGCCCGGGTAGGCTCTCCGGAGGTCTTCCACCAGGAAATCGTGCATCTCAGCCGCGAACTCCACGCCGGTCGGCCCTCCCCCGACCACGATGAAGTGGAGTAACCGGCGGCGCTCTTCTTCGGAAAGGCCCGGTATCGTCGCCTCCTCGAGACAATCGATGATTTTCTGACGGATCAGCCGTGCGTCTGCGGCTTCCTTCAGAAAATGCGCATGCTCCTCCACTCCCGGTATCCCGTACGTATTCACGACGGCGCCCACGGCAATGACGAGCTTGTCGTAGGTGATCGTGAAGGCCGAGCCGTCGAGAGCGCTCTCGCACCCGGCGGTTCTTTTCGTCACGTCGATCGAATTGCAGGAGGCCTGGTAGTATCGCACTCCTTTTTTGGCGGTCCGGATCGGCTCGATGATGCTTCGAAATTCTACGGTGCCGACCGTGGTGCTCGGAAGGAGCGGGGTGAAGAGGAAATGATTGCGCGGGCTGATGAGGACAACGTCGTAGGTTCGTGCGTCAACCGCCTTGAGGAGGCTGAACGCCCCGAACCCTGAACCCAGAATGGTGAGATTCGGCCTGGCCACCTGAGGTGAATGGGTGTGTCCCATGAATGGCCGGTCAGGGAAGTTTTATTCTACCCCCTGCTTCTTCAATTCTTCGCGAATGATCCTGGCGGCCTCGGCGGGGCTGATCTTGATACGCGATCCCGATTCGGCGATAGCTCCCTCGAGCGTCCCTTCGCGGTTCGAGATCCACCGCCAGATGTGATACCCGAGCCGGTTTCGATCGTTGGGCTCTTCGGTGGGAATCGACGCGACGCTCGAATACGCGATTCTTTCCCGCGATTCGGCGGGAAATTCCGCGACGGAAGAAGGCGCTTTCGTTGTCATGGTACCCTTTTGAGCATGATGGTGATGAGGCCATCAAAATATATAAAAAAATAAGGACAAAAGATGCGGAGCGTCGGAACGAGAAATGTCATCCTGAGCGAAGCGAAGGATCTCACCGATTCGGGCGACGAGATCCTTCGTCGCTGCGCTCCTCAGGATGACAACTTAGAACACCAGATCGTAATTGAGCCGGAACCCTCGCGCGGGCTGCGGCAGGAAGTCCTTGATCACGGAGAGGTTATCCCGGTAGCCCTTGTCGAACAGGTTGTCGCAATGGATGCTGATATTATGCACGATGCCATCCTGGGGAAGCCGGACCCCGGCCCCGATGTTCACGATGCCGTACCCTTCCGTCGGCGTATCGCCATCGCCGAGACGCGTCTGGCTCGCCGCCAACCGCCATTCCACTAATCCTGACCAACGTTCGTCCTGGTAGCTCGCCCGGAGCAGCCCCCGCGCGGGCGGCGTGAATGGGAGCGGCACGCTCTGCTTCGTGTCTTCGGCGTTCACGTAGTCGGCGCTCGCCTTCAACGCGAAATTCCGGGCAACCTGGACCATGGCGCTCGCCTCAAACCCCATCAGACGAGCGTCCGTCGCCGCAAACCGGCGCACCGGAAATCCGAGAAGCTCCTCTCCCGTGAGAAATCCGTACACATAGTCGCCGATAAAATTTACATACGGGGTCAACTCGAACGACATGTCGGACGTGTTCCCCTTGAGCGAGGCGTCGATACCGAACCCGGTTTCGGAGTTCAGATCCGCCCTCCCGATGGTGTAGGTCCCACTCGGGGCATCGAGGCCGTCTGCGAAGAGCTCCTGGACCGTCGGCGCCCGGAAAGAGCGGGCAAGATTCAGCGAAAACGTCAGGTCGTTCGACAACCTGTTGAGGATCCCGAGCGAGGCCGTGACCGCATTCGACGTGCGCGACTCGTCCAGGGTCCGGAAGACTGAATCGGTGGACGACGGATCGGGATTGGTATGGATGTGATTATAATCGAACCGAAGACCTGCCTGGAAACGGGTCATGTCGTTCAAGAGGTACTCTTCGAAAGCATACAAGGCGATCCCCGTCGTGAGCGAGTTCGGACCGAGAGGCTCATCGCCGTCGAGAGAAAGGTCCTCCACATTGGTCCAGAGTCCCAGCGTCCCTTCAATCTTGTCGATTTTTTGGTGCTGGAGCTGGAGGGTCCCGTTGAATTGCTGCTTGTGAAAATGGGTCGCGAGGAAGTCATAGACACCCGTCTCATCCTGCGCAGTCGGGTATTCCGAATGGTTATAATCCACGAAGTTTGCGTTCAGTTTCGCCTGCTTTACGAACGAGCCCCCCACATCGAAGAGGCTTCGCATCTCGATCGACTTTCTGATCTGGGCTATCCGGGAAGTTCCGGCCGGATCCTCGAGAGTCTCCCAATTATCGTTCGCAGGGGTGCCCGGGATTCCATAGTTCATCTCGTAGTACTTTGCGCCGAGACCGATCATTCCAAACCCACCCTGGTACGAGTAACCGATCCCCGCTTCGTCCGAATGATTGAACGACTGTGGGATGCGGCTGAGCGTAAAATCCTGGATCCCGTCGCTATAGACTCCTTCCGGGATGCGAATGTCCTGCGAATGGAGGCCGCCTCCTGAAACCCCGAACGCATGCCCCTCGCTGCTCACCACCCCGTTGAAATAACCTGTGTACTCGTCGCTCACGGAATTCCCCGAGAGCGAGACCGTCCCCGAGAACTGGTTTGTCGACGCCGCAGGGATCGTATTGGTCATGACATTCACCAACCCGCCGATCGTGCTGGGACCGTAGATAATGCTCGCCGGACCCCGAACGACATCGATCTGCGAAATGCTCATCGCTTCGATCGGTGTGGCATGGGCGGGATCGTACGTGGAGATGTCTCCGTTCCGGAGACCGTTTTCCAGGATCAGCACCCGGTTGTCGGAGAGTCCCCTCAGAACCGGGCGGTTGGGGGCGGAGCCCATCCCGCGGACCGCAACGCCGGGGAGATCCGAGATCTTGTCCGCAAAGCCCGAGCCGGGGCTCTCATGGAATTCCACCATCGCCTTCGATTCGGCGGATTGATATTGTTCATCCGCCGTGCGGGCCGACGGCGCGGCGGAGACGACGACCTCCTCCATCTCGACCGCCGACTCATGCAGCGTGAAGGCTGCCTCGGCGGTGTTATTCAGCACCTCCACCGAGTTTGTTTGAGAAGCGTACCCGACCACACGAACGAAGACCCTGTAGTTTCCATCCGGCAGGTTCGGGAACGCAAACTCGCCGTTGCCGTCCGAGCGTGCCGCACGATCCAGTTCCAGAACCCGGACCGTGGCGCCGACGATTGGTCCGGCCGGACCCTTCACGGTTCCGTGAATCCCTCCGGTCCGTGCTTCCGCGGCGACGGAGAGCATCAGGAGGATCATTCCGGGTATAAACGGTCTGAGACGCACCAGGTATTCGCTGTTTGGCATGGCATAAACCCTTCTTCAATATTGTGAGAACGATTGCGACCGGGGGACGTTCGGGCGGCCGATGCTAACCGACAGGCGATTTCGCCGTTCTGTACCGGGGCGCAATGATTGGTAGGATGAACTGGCCGGCAGGGAACCCCGCACGCGAATGTGCGGCGGTTCCGGGCAGCCTATGCCGAACGGAAGGGTGCCGGAGGAGACTTATCTTGAATGAGGCGATACGGAGGGTAGAACTCTACTGTCAGAGGTTCGGGCCGGGAAAGCGTGCCGAGAAGCTCGAACTGGGCCGTTCCATGGAAGACAAATGCCTTGGGGGCATTGTCCTTGTCGTACGTCTCCCAATTGACGGAGGGAGCTGAAAATGCGGAGTGATTAAAATAGGCGGGATGGTTTTCATCGACCTCCCGCGCGAATAACTCGGTACGGAATCCGAAATAGTTGACTGCAACGAGGAGGGCGAGAGCCCGGTAGAACACCATCCTGGTCACTGTTTGACCATCACCGGTTCGGGGCCGGAGGACTTTCCCGGGAAGATCCTGAGGAAATACTTTCCCTGTTCATCCTGCTCTGCGAGAAGCGTAACATCGCGCTGAACGTGCGCGGCCTCCGCAAGCCGTGTAATCTGGTTCACCAGCATCGCCGTCATCTGCACGCCGACGAACTTCGCCCCGGCGGCGGGATACGAGCTGTTGACAAGAGGGATCATGAGATTCGAGCGCGAATTGATCCCGCCCGATTGGGGCACCCCTCCCGCAAATTGAAAGACCGGTCCCGACGGAGAAAAGCCCGGGTAGACCGCGCCCTGCCACTGAAACTGCGCCCCCCCGGGGTGATAATCGCTCGTGACGGTCGATGCGAAAACCGATTCAAGAGGAATGCGGTGCACCTGGAGCGGTTCATCGGCCGGGTCGTTATCGTTTCCGGTGGGCTGGGTGGCGGCGCCGGGGCCTCCGAACCGGGCTGTGGGGGGGGGACGTTCGACAATTTTTGCTTCGCCCCGGGAATCGCGCGCGGAACGCGATCCGAACTGCCGTATGAGATCCGCCTGGCGCGGATCGAGGCTGGAGATCGATGCGCTCGCGATGGACGGTTCCTTGAGGTCCATCCAGTCGCCAACCCGGATCACGACGGTATCGTGCTTCACCTCGCGGCTGTTGAACGAAATAATACGGTAGTTCTCGCTTGCGGAGGGCGGAAAGAGCAACGGGTGCTGCGCATCGACGCGCACAACCCTCGGGGAAACCAGCCCGAACGCCCGGTTCATCTGCCGGGAGACCTTCTGCCCGGTGACATCCAGCGCCCTGTTGACTGCCGCGAGCAGGTTTGTGCGGGCGATTTGATCTCTCTGAATCCGGTCCGAAAACTCCAGGTTCAGCCAGTGACCGAATCCCACGCTGTCGTTCGAGAAGGTACCCTGCCTGCTTCCGGTGCCGGAAAGCCGGGCATACCCCGAATCATACATGGCAAGCGCGCAGGAGAGGTTTGCCCTCCGGAGCGTGTCCCGAAGTGCAAGGCTGATCTGCGAAATTCCCCACTGTTCATCCGAGGTCCTGCCGTTGCTCACAACGACGTCCGTCGTATCGATCGGGTGGGGATAGCCCTGTGAGGGAAAGGTATGGACCGAGAGAGTCACATGAATGAGGTCTGTCAGCATCTCATGCCATTGCTGGAAGAGCCTCTCGTTCATTTTCGGGATTTCGTCGTCGGAAAATCCTCCCGACCGGTCGGTTCCCGCGATCAGGAGCCATTCGGCGCCGAGCCGCCGGAAGAGCTCCGCTCCGATGGGCGCCGATTCTGCATCACGCAACGGGTGCGCTACCTGGACATACAGCCGTTTCGACTGGCTACGGTTGAAGATGAACGTTCCCCATCCGCGAACGACGGGAGTGTTCTCCCTGATGACATCGTAGGCAATCCCGCCTCTCCCGTCCGACACTTCAAGCAGCACGTAATTATACTTCGCGAGTATTTTCCGGCAATTATCGTAGGTGTGCGAGTGAAGGGAGGAAAACACCTTCCGCCATTCACGGAGGTCGCTTGCCGTCGGGGGGATTGACTCCTGCTCGCCGGTGACGATGCGCTTCACGATGTCGCCCACCAGCAAGTGGAAGTTCTCCGGGCCATACGCCTGCGGACGCGCTTCCCGGGGGGAAAGAAGCAACAGCACGGCGAACAGGAGATATGAATGCCGGATGACCCTTTTCAAGGGTTACCTTTAAGCTTAGAAGTGGTTGGTTGAATTCCGTGTTTCGGAAGAGGAGGGTCTCGTTCTTCCCGACCCGCCATAACGTAGCTGAATATCCTGAAAAAGTCAACTGCGAATTACCCAATATGCTTGTTGTCTTTATTCATCAACGAATATGACTGATTTTTTGGACAAACGGTCAAAAAACAGCGAAATTCTGTTGAATAAAGCCGTTTCCGGCACTGGCACGCGCTTTGCCGCATCTCTGGAAGGAGTATGAATTTTAAGAGAAGGAGTCAGCCATGAAACGATTACTGGTGTTATTCTTTGCCCTGGCGACCATGGCGGGGGTGGCAAGATCCGAGCCCCCGTTCGACGGTTTCGGACGGCGCGAAGGGTTCAGAGGAAATTTTGGAATTTTCTACTCCTCGCTCTCCCGGCGCGGCGAATGGATCGACTTCAATTCAGGATATGCCTGGAGACCGTTCGGCGTATCGCACGGCTGGCGACCCTATCTGTACGGCCGTTGGGTTTGGAGTGATTACGGATGGTATTGGGTCTCCGATGAATCATTCGGATGGGCCACCTACCATTACGGCCGCTGGTACTATGACGACTATTATGGGTGGATCTGGGTACCGGGTGAAACGTGGGGTCCTGCCTGGGTCGAATGGCGTTACGACGACGACTACATCGGCTGGGCGCCGTTGTCACCGTACGCGGAGTTCGACGTGAGCTTCGGAATCACCTACCGCGACAATTGGTCGACGCCGTACAATTATTGGAACTTCGTACCCGGCCGGTACTTTTGCGGGACACGGGTGGTCGACTACGTTCAACCGGTCGACCGAACGCGAAGGATTTTCGGTAATACCCGGTCGGTCGTCGGAATCAGCGTCGACAACGATCGTGTCATCAACAGGGGGATCGACGTGAACTTCGTGGAACGGCGGGGCAATGTGCGTGTGGACAAAGTCGACGTCATCGCCCGTGATCGCGGCAACGGTGAACGGTTCATGAAGGATGGCGATCGCCAGCGCGTAGAGGTCTTCCGCCCCAGGCTGGATGCGCAGGTTCGCGGAAACGATGTGAGACCTCCGAATGCGCGGCGTGCGGAACATCCGATATCGTTCGACGGCCCCGTTGATCGGCGGAGCGACCGGTCCGATAATCCTGCGGTCCGCCCTCCCGATTCGCGGCGGGATACAAGAATTCAGGAACGAACGCCGGTCGAGCGCGCACCGGAACAGGGCAGAAGAGCCGAACCCCAGACGCCTCAGGAACCACGCCGCGACACGCGGGTCGAACGGCGCGTTCAGGTCGAACGTCCTCAGGCGCCAGAGCGAAGGATCGAGACACCCCGGCCTTCAGACCGGAGCAACGGGCGGGAACGGCAGATGAGAGAAACCCCGAGGCCCGAACGCCGGCAACAAGAAACGCGGCAGGCACCGCAGGAACGGCGGATGCCGGCGGTACGACCAGCCCCCGGCCAGCGCGGCAATCCCCAGGGACGGGAAGCGCCCAGAGAGAAGCCGAAAGAACGGCGTGACGAACCGCCTCGCGGCAGACGCGGGTAACTCCGGCCGCTAAGTTCAAAAAAAAGGGCAACCCCGCATTGCAGGGTTGCCCTTTTTTTTAGAGGCTGAACCAGTAACTCAGCTTTAGCAAGACCACATTGGAGGGAGGATGGACAAATGTCGCATCGAGGTTGTCGGTAAATGTCGACGAGTATTCCCCATCGCCGCCGCTCCTCGCCTGCGACCAGACGAGAAAGAGCGTGCTTCCGGGGAGGTATTCCCACCGCAATACGACGTTCGTGTTGAACGATTGCCCGTTGAAATCCCGGTTTCGGTCGTAATGATCCGGCGGAATAAAATCCGATGTCCCCGCCAGCTGCCGGAACGCCTCATAATGCCCTTTTGCGAGAAAGAGCTGGCCGTATAATTGGAGCGTAAGCTCCCTCGTAAAGGTGATCGTGCTTCGCAGAGTAAAGTTCACCTGATCGGTGCTCCGGTCGGCGAAGATGCTTCGCGTCGTTCCCGAAACGAGAATCGTATCGGCCCACGCTTCCAGCCGGCTTACGTGGTCGATGCCTGTGGAGAGGTTCCATTCCATCCAGGAGGGAGTGTTGATATCGAGGCCGATGGACGTCGATGCCTCCCGCTTCTCCTTCTCGTCCCACGCGAAGGTCTGACCGAACGACACGACAGCAAGGCCGCGCGAATCCGAATACAGAGAAACGTTTGTCGCGTAGCGCGCGGGCTTCCGGTACAACCCGTTTCCCCGGGTTTCCCGGTGGTCATACATCCCGAAATCTGCGTCCGCGGAGGCGCTCATCCCCCAATAGTTGGAGAAGAGAAGATTGGTGTTGAGATGAAAGTCCCTGAAAAGATTCGCCCCTTCGAAATCGTGACGGTGATGGTAGAAGACACCGGCGTTATAGGACCTCACGACAGTTCCGGGGACATCCTCTTTGTATGTGACCGAGGCGATCGACCCGATGTCGTCGGGGCTGAAGAAGAAACCGACGTCATTAATATTGTAATGGTTCGATGTGAAGTCTGTCGAGAGCGACCAGAGCCAGTGTTCCCCGCCCACTTTTGCAAAATTCGCCTTTCCCGCCTCCCCGGTGATGCGCTGGTCGCCGGAAGCCGTCGCCTGCGAAAAAGCGAGGAATCCGTTCAGGAGGTAGGTGTTCTGGGCAAATCTCAGGTTCCAATCGTACCCGTTGGTAAATGAAGGGGGACGTCCGTCTTTTGCCACTGAAGTAAAGATCATTCCGACATTGGAATTCGTAAAGAGATCCTGTTTCAAGCGGAGGACTGTGTAATCCGCGAGCGGCTCCAGGCGCTGCTCGGAGCGGCGGCCCTGAGCATCGACCACGACCGCATTTTCTTCTTTTGTGACGGCCTGAAGAACTCCCAGAGAAAGCCCGCCGTTTGTTTTTCCCGTCAACTTCGCGGCGCCCAGAATCGTGGTTTGCTCGGGGAGATCTTCGATCTTTCCGCCCGCCGGAACCGATACCTCGCCGGGAGAAATCCCCCGGCCGATTCTTCTGGAGTAGAATAATCCCGGCCCGCTCTGATCGCCGAATGTAGTGAAGTGAAGAATCTGCGTTCCCTCGATGAAGAACGGCCGCTTTTCGGGGTAAAACGTCTCGAAAGTCGAGAGGTTGAGAACCGCAGGATCCGCTTCCACCTGTCCGAAGTCGGGATTGAACGTGGCATCGATCGTCAGGTTGCTCGAAAGTCCGTACTTGAGGTCGAGCCCGGCGTTCCCAGACGTCTCCTGCCGCCGGTCCCGGTTGCCCGTCGCGGGGTCATAACTCTGCTTGCCGGTCACGAACGGGAGCGCTTCGATTTGCCGCGGATCGGGGAGCCCCCGTAGTCCAGTCAGATGACCGTAACGGGAGATGAACCCGCTCTGGCTCTTCGGAGTGAAGGCCCAACGCTCTTCCTCCTGCTTTCGGCTGATATAGCGAAGGAGATTCAGCCCCCAGACATTTTCAGCGCTGTCGGGAAGCCCGGTCCGGTATCGCAGGATCCGGAAGGGAATTTTTATCTCCGCGCACCAACCCTGGTCGGTAATCCTCGTTTGCAGGTACCACACCGGATCCCACGAGTCGTCTTCCCGGTCCGCATCGTCGTATTGCAGCTTGTCGATCTTCACGCCCGCGGCATTGAACGTGAACTCGTACCCGGTCTGATGATCGTGGTAGGAATCGATGCGGATGGAGGCTTCATCGGATTCGATCTCGTTGTCGCGGCGGGTCAGGCGTGCGACGATCTTCTCCGGTTCCGCGTCGTAGTACATGCAACCGAAATAGAGGGCGTCGTCGTCATACAGGACGCGGACTTCAGACCGTTCCGAGGCGGGTTTTCCCTCATCCGGGTTTCGCTGGATGAACCCGGATGCCGGTTCGGCCGATTTCCAAACGTCGTCATCGAGCACTCCGTCCAGGCGCGGAGGGCTCGTCACCCGGACGGCCCGGAGGCTCGCGGGATTATCGCCCGCGACCGCGGCCGCAGCGGAGAGAACAGAGGCCGCCAGTAGAACGAACACGGATTGCTTCAATTCATTGCCGGGAGTTTGTTGTTCGGGTGTTTCGGTGGGAAGAAAATACGCAAAGCGGGGGTGATAAACAAACGACACCACGATGCGGTGGTGTCGGATTCTTGCGACACTCCTCTCCAACTCGTCATGCTGACATGCTTCAGGTCAGCATCTTGTCTCGTTCCCACGCTCGGCGTGTGAACGGAATTTTTGGCCGCTCTGCGGCCGGGGTATCGGTAGCCGCAAGCTTTAGCTTGCGGGTTTTTGATCGAGGAGCTGTGCCATGGCGGGAAAAAGACCGCAGCCTAAAGGCTGCGGCTACCAAGTCCGAGGCATTCCTCGTTCCCACGCTCCGCGTGGGGACGGAATATTTGGCCGCTCTGCGGCCGGGGTACCGGTAGCCGCAAGCTTTAGCTTGCGGGTTTTTGATCGAGGAGCTGTGCCATGGCGGGAAAAAGACCGCAGCCTAAAGGCTGCGGCTACCAAAAATCATCAAGCCTCGGGGCGTAGCGGCCTGTGCAATTACATCGACTCTCCCAGCAGAAGCTCGATCTGCGCGGTCAACTCCTGCTCCATCTCGGGACCGTTGAATCCTACCGCCACGAACGCGACATTCCCCTTCTTGTCGATGATGAATTTCGTCGGGATTCCGGTGACCTGATACTTATCGGAGAGTTTGGTTCCCGAGATTTCATCAATCAGAATCGGAAAGGTGTATTTGTTATCCGTTACAAATTTCTTCGCGTTCTCGACGGTGGCCGGCAATCCCTTTACGCGTTCCCAGGTGTCCACCACGAGGAACGCCACTTTCTGGTTATCCTTGTACTTATCGTACACTTTCTGCAGGTAGGGAAACGATGCTTTGCACGGTCCGCACCAGGTCGCCCAGAAGTCTATCACGACCACTTTTCCCTTCAGGGATGAAAAGGCGACCGGCTTTCCCTCCAGGTTGTTGAGGGTAAAATCGACCGAGGGTTTGCTAACCCGGCTTGCCGCGACGTCTTTGCGCACCTGGTCGTTTCTCGTTTGGCTCGCCGAAGTGAGCAATTGATCGAACTCCTTCTGCTTCTCCGCGGATAATTTGTCGAAGCCCCCGGATTGCCCTTCTTTCACGGCATAGGCTCGTTTCAGACTGGCCAGGACCTTCTCGTTCTTCTTCCCCCGTTTGACGGACTCCATTCCGACTTCAACCGCCTTTTCGTAATGTTTGTCCATGATCATGCAATCGAGGTATCGTTGGACTATATCCGCATCATCCCCCTTGGTGAGATCAAACGATTCGGCAGAAGCCTTTTCCGCCTCATCGTACTTCGCGAGCTGGAATAATCCGTACGCGTACGTATCGAGCATTTCACCCGTACTATACCTGCAGTTGTTCTCCCACTCGGCGAGGGTTGAATAAAATCGCTTTTCGTCCGGATCCGGATGGCGGCTCAGATCGACGCCGGTCCGCGCCCAGGCTGTCGCCTTTTCGAGGTTTTCGCCTTTCTCAATGGGGCCCCACGCCAACTCGTTGTACCATTGCCACGATGGGTTTTCGATTTTCGAAAGAACGTCGGCCGCCCGATCGTATTCCTTCACCTTCGTGTAGTCGGCGAACATGGTCAGCATCTTTGAACGGACTTCCTTCTTGTCCAGTTCCGGATGATCGGCCAGGAACTCGTGGATCAGGCCGGCGCGTGTTATCAACTCACCCGTTTCGAGGATACGAGACCAGCGTGTTTGGCGGGCGAACACACCGTCCGGATTCTTCGTGAGAGCCGCCTTCCCTGTAGCCTGCGCCCTGGCGCTATCTCCGATTGCGTTGAACCAGCTTGTGATCGCGGAGGTGGCTTCGTCATTGTCTTTGAACATTTCAGCAAATTTCTCCACTTCGGGCGCCAGCTTGGGCGTTCCTTTGTCGCTCTGGTCCTGGCGCGAGATCATGCCGAGATAATCGTTCACCGCATGCCAGTTCTGAGGGTAGAGTTCTCGTTCCCTGTTGAACTCCTCGGTGGCCCCGGCAGGGTCTCTGGTTCGCTTGAACGAATTGATTTGACCCCTGCTCATGAAAAAGGCACGCGCGCCATGCGCGCCCAGTACCGGCTTCCCATTCTCGCCGTAGATAAGCGCATCGACCCCCTGATCCCCGCCTTCATCCGCTTTTCCCGCGGATACGCAACGAAAGACCAGGTAGCAACTATTCTTGTTCGTAAGCGGGAAGGAAGCCACCCATTTGCTCCCTTCCTTCTTCATCGGGGTATCGAGGAACATCTCATACTCGCCCGGGCGGAACACTAGTGTGAACAGCTCGATCGCATCGGCGCCGGCGAGCTGAGCTCCGGGGGCGTCGCTACTGTAGGTCACACTGATCGTCGAACCGATTGTAGGTTGCTCGGGAAGAATGCTAAATGGGGCGTTGCCCTGCTGACCCTGCGCATAGGCGCATGCGGCGAGAAACAGGAACACGATTGCAGATTTCATGGATCCTCCTGGGGTAGTCTTGGGGTCTGCCGGGGACGGAAGGTCTTCCTGAGACCCCTGACCCAACGTACTAAATGTATACCTCGGAACCAAACGGAGGATTGACTTCGTGGTAGGTCGTTTTCGTAGGGGCGGGGCATGCCCCGCCCGTCACATCGGGTTTGCAGAATCACCCCGGGCGACGCATGCGTCGCCCCTACAACATCAAACTCCGCTACTTCTCCCTCAGAACGTCGTACAACGCCGCCCTGGAACGCTCATTGCCGATACTGCCCAGGTAATAGATCGCTTCGCTGCGAAGGTCGTACCCTTCATGCGTCTTCGCGATCTTGGCGAGAAAGTCTACCGCCTTGTCGTTTCCGACCTCGGCAATCGAATAAAAGATGTTCCCGCGCTGTTCCGCCCGATTATTGGGTATTGCATAGAACAATTCTATCAGCGTCTCAACGGACCTGTTCTTGTCTTTCGTGAGCATGCCGATATAATCGATCGCCGCATCCTGGATTTCGAGGCCGGTATCCTTCTTGGCGATCTCGAGAAACACATGCATCGGATCATACGCCTCGAAATCTACCAGCTGTTCCATCGCTGCCGTCCGGAGCCGCCGGTTTTCCGAGCGATCGAGGGCAATATCCTTCAATGCCCGGAACGCGGCCGAGTCTTGCTTGGACGATCCCAGAGCTTCGAGCGCCTCCAGCTTCAATCTGGTTTCTGCGTCAAGATCTTCCTCCCGCTCGAACAAGCCCGGCGCCAGCGTCGCCCTCGGAGCGTGGGCCATGCTCGGAAGCCGGGCCGCCCTGAGGGCGCGTGACTGAAGCGTAAGCGCACGGTTGAGGCTTCTTAGTACGGGCGGATTTCCGGAGGAGTAGGCGTAACCCCTTACTCCACCCGATCGAAGCGAGCTGCCGAGGTTGTGCACGATCAGGCTTTCAGAGCTCATGACAAATCCGGTTCCGCCGAGCGAGTCGATGTACATCATCCCTCTGCCGCTCCCTTTCCCCCGGCCGCTGCTGCTGCTTGTCCAGACCCTCGGCGCGGTGGTGATCATCGGCACCGGAACCGGCCGGCCCACCGTGCTTCCATCCAGACCTGAGAGGTCGGCCACGGCGTCGTCATAATAGCGGCTCTCGGGGTGACGGGAGATGAACTTCTCGTATTCCTTCGCGGCCTTTTTCTCGTCGAGGTACATCATCGCATACGCGGACCAATACTCCGCATCGTCGATGTAGGCGCTGGAAGGGAACTTCTTGATCATTTCTCCGAGCTTCTTCCTTGCTTCCTCCCATTTGCCGTCGAGGATAAAATGGTATCCCTCTTTATACAAGGGGTAGGCGGGATCGTTCTTCTTGCCTTCCGAGCCAAAAGGCTCCGGCACCTCAGACGATCCCCATGCTGCGGCGACCGTGAAAGGGGCCCATTGATCGCCCGAATAGACTGTAGATGCCGACCCCGTTTGAGCGCTGATCCGGCCCAACGCCACTGAACCGCAGAATAAAAGAAATAGCACTTTCCTGGTTGTCATAGTCCTTCTTTCATTAGTAGGTGTCACGGACCGGTACGAACCGCGTCGAATCGCACGACGCTTCCGCCATTCTAATCTTGAACAACAGGTTTTCCCGATGAATCCCGCTCCGGATGATATCGACGTTCGGCAACGCCTCGTGCTCCTTGATATTCGCGAGCTCCACCAGGATTTTCTGCAGATCGTCGATCAGTTTCGCCGACCGAAGATCGAGCGGCTGGTTCCTCAGGTAGCGGGCATCGTCCAGCAACTCACGGGACACCTTGCTTTCGCTGCTCAGGTCGATCGGCTGGTCGTCGTCCGCCTTGAGATGCGTGATTCCGACAAGCAGAACTTTCGATCTGCGGAAATAGTCGCCGATCTTATTTTCTGCGAGAACAGGCTGGACAGGCGCGGCCTCGATGTTCGAGGACTGCTCCGGGTTTTCGGGCCGGGGCCGGGTGTTCCGGGAAACGAGGACGGCAAGAACCACGAGCGCAAGACTGCTTCCAACGATCGCGAGGGCGCGAGGCCGGAGCGTGAAGAATGCGGCGAGATCGTCAAGAATCGTCACCGGCCGGCGCTTCGCACGCGAGCCGATTGCCCGGATTCTGCTTTCGACGGAATACGCGAACTTGTTCCAATATTCCGGGGATCGCCCGGCGCTCGGCGTGGATCCCGCGGCTGCGGTGAGGTTCACAATCTCCCTGATTCCCTCCGCCTCACGGGCGCACTGTTCGCAGAAGCAAAGATGAGACTCAACCTCGGCCATTTCCTCCTGCGGGAGTTCCGAGCGAACAAACTCATAGAGCATCAATTTTATCTTCGAGTGCCTCATTCCAACCCCTCAACCTTCAGAAAATCCAGCATCGTTCTCATCTTTCGCAGACCCCGGTGGAGATGTGTTTTCACCGTTCCCTCGGAGCAATTGAGGATCGCGCCAACCTGTTTCGTCGACATTCCGTTCATATGCCTCAGGATCACGACCGCCCTCTGGAGGGTCGGGAGCTTGTGAAGGGCACGCTCGAGATGCGCGTGGAAGTCCGGTTCCGAAGAACCCGGCAGCCCGGTGTCCGGTTGGCCGTTCCCAAGGATGATTCCCGCGGGGCGATTTGCGCCCGATCGTTCATGAAATCCGCTTTCAAGATGTACCTCTCTCCGTTCTCTCACTTTTTTCTGTCGCAGTCGATTGATCGACATGTTCATCACAATCCGGTAGAGCCAGGTCCCAAATCCCGAATCTCCGCGAAACGAGCGGATGGATCGATGCACGCGAACAAACGATTCCTGGGCAATATCTTCCGCTTCATCGTGATCGGCGATGACTCCATAGGCGATGTTGTACGCCTGCTTCATGTGGCGCTCGACGAGAAGACGAAAGGCCTCGCGGCTTCCTTTCTGCGCATCGAGAATCAGTCGCCGCTCGTCTTCGGCGGGCATCCGGAGGTCTCTTTGTATGATGTTCTGGAGGTTAGACAAGGGAGGCAACCGTTCCGTTGACAGCCCATGGAGGGTTTTACGGAATACGGCAAAGGGAGTTGTGTTTGGGGGTTTTCGGCCCCTAAATCAAAGGCTCCACCAGTAGTTCATTTTGAGCAGGAGAACATTATCCATCGGCAGCCGGAACGTGTCGGAGAAATTATCCGAAAGATTCCTTTCAAAAACCCCATTCTCGCCGAATCGCGCCTGCGTCCAGACAAAATAGAGCGTGCTTCCCGGAAGGTACTCCCAACGGAAGACGACGTTCGCATTCAACACCTTCTCATTGAAATTAAAACCCTGGAAGTAGATGCTGTTGAAAAAGTCAAAGTCCGGAAGCTGGTCCGGTCCCGCCAACCGCTTGAAATGCTCGTATGCCCCTTTTGCCAGCAGGACTTGTGTGAAGAACTGGACGCTCATGCTCCGCGTGAAGGTGATCGTTCCCCGCAATGAGAAATCATACTGATCGATGTCACGGTCGGCGAAGAGATTCTCCCCATGCGGAAGAAGATGCGGTCCGCCCGTTGAGACATCCCTCACCCAGGTCTCTTCATTCCTTGTTCGCGTAAGGGCCACCGACGGGTCGAGTTCCATCCAGCTGCTCGGACGAACGGTGAGCTGGGCTATCGCCGAACCCGAACTCATACCCCGGGCCGTATGCTGGTACTGCCCGATGAGGGTGGCGACCACAACCTGCCGTACATCGGAATCGAGCTTAACCGAGATCCTGTTTCCCTCGGAACGATGGTACGTTCCATTGATTCCCCGGTTCTCGTCGTCGAACGCGGGGAAGTCGTGGATCAGATCGATATCCAGCGACCAGAAGTTCCTCATCTGAAAAATCGGTTCCGTCTCAAAGATGCTGACCGTGTTGACCGCGTCCCAGTTCCAACGGTATTGCACGTCGGCGTTCAGATAGTACCGTAAGAGGGGTGCCGCCGGCTGCTCATCCTTATAGGTGATCTGAGTGATCCCTCCATGCTCGCGGGGCTGGCTGTAAAAGCCGATGTCGTTGATCCAGAAATTTCTCGTCGTGAAATCATACAGGGAAAGAACGAGGAGGTGCTCGTCCTGGATTTTTCCGAGGCCCACCTTTCCCGACCCTCCGGTGACCCGGTCCACCACCGGATAGGCGAGCGGAGAGATCGCCTGGGAGCCCGCGAGAAAACCGTCGAGCGCATAACCCGCATCGCCCACGCGCAGGTTCCAGTCGACGCCGCCCGCAAGGACCGGGGAATTCTCCTCCTTGAACGCTCCTGTCGCCATCATTCCCACATACGAGTTCCCGGCGAAATCCTTCTTGAGACGAAACACGTCGTAACTCGCCCTCGGTTCAAACAATAAGGGCGAAGTCCGGTGACCGAGCGCATCCTCCGCAACCCCCTCCTCTCGATCCGTCGCGGCCGAGAGCAATCCGAAGGAAAGTCCGTCATCCGTCTTCCCTGTTATCTTGGCCGCGCCGAGAATCGTCGTCACGGGCGGAGTTTCCAGAAAGTAATATCCGGGCGGGGGCGATTCCGACGGGAGCGGGTTCTTGCCGATCCTTCTCGAATAAAAGAGGCGCATCGACTGGCTGTCGAACGTATTGCCGAAGGAGAATATCTGCGAGCCCTCCAAAAAAAAGGGGCGCTTCTCGGGATAGAAGGTCTCAAAAACGGTGAGATTGAGGACAGCCGCGTCGACTTCCACCTGGCCGAAATCGGGGTTGAGGGCCAGATCGAGCGTCACGTTGTTCGTCACGCCATACTTCAGATCGAGTCCCGCGGAGGCCTTGAACTCCTTCCGGAGAGGAAACGGATCGGGCTGGGAGAGAAAACTCTCCTTCATATCGGCGTACGGCAGGAGTTCGAGATGAAGCGGAGGGCGAACGTGGTCTATTCCGTAGACGTGCCCCATTTTGGAGACGGAGGAGATAACACCCACCGGGGTTTCTTTCCGGGGAAGCATCACCCACTCGTCCGTCTCACGTTTTCGGGCGATGTAGCGGCGAAAATTGATTCCCCAGACATATCCGGAGTCCCGGGGAGCGAAGCGGATCGCGCTGAAGGGGATTCTGAATTCGGCCGACCAGCCCTCCCTGGTTATTTTTGCGTCGAATTCCCACACGGCATCCCATTCCGTGTCATAGACGCGTCCGTCCTCCGAAAGAATGCCGTCGGTCTGGACGCCGGAAATCGTTCCGCTGAAGAGGAACGCGGTCGTGTGGTCGTGGTAGGAATCGATGATCACGGAAAACCGGTCGGCCTGGCCGGTCCGGTCCCTCCGCGTCAATTGCTCGACAATGCCGTCCGGAGATGAGTCATAGCAAACGATGCCCGCATAGAGCGCATGATCGTCATAGACAAGCCGGACAGAGGTTCTCTCCGTCGGCGCCGCTCCCTCTTCGGGATCAAACTGCTCGAACGACGTGTCGGGAGAGACTCCTCGCCATTGCTCGTCACCCAGAATACCGTCGACCCTCGGCCCGGACGCGACGCGGTGCGCTGCGATCGTTTTGGTGGGTGATTCTGCCTGAAGAAGGCCAATGGGAACGAGACATGCCAGGCCGAGCAGTAAGGGATATCTCGTCAAGATGGTCAGAGGGTTGATGGAATTTGTCGAACATAGGAGAAAGGAGGGAGAAAAGCAAACTGGGGGCGGTGTCTCGGTTTGGCAGAACGTCTCTCCACCTCGTCATGCTGACATGCTCCTGGTCAGCATCTTTCAACTCTTTTATAAAGATCCCGACCTAAAACATGTCGGGATGACGAGAGAAGGTGAAACTGCGGCACGACCAAACTAGGGGCGGTGGTTCTGTGTGTAATTGCCGGTCATTTCTTCTTTAGGACATAGTTTCCCCCCTGCCGGTCGCTGACCACCTCATAATTTTCTTTCAATTCGAGCGTCCACCCGTCACCTTTCAAGAATTTCTCACCCAGTTCGGCGGGCACGCTCACGGTGATCTTGTCCCAACCGGGGCTCATAAGCGCCCCATTTTTCACGGTCAGGATTCCCCAATTGTCCACGACCCGGATCGTGGGATAGACTGTCCCCTTGTCCTCAAGCGGCACAATCAGCTTGTAATCGAACGACATGTTCATGTTCTGCAAAGGGATTTCGAGATGCTGTTTTTCGATAAAGCGGCTCTTGTATTCAGCGATCTGTTTCTGGAGGCGGGTATCCCGTTCGGTCTCTTCGTCGACGATAATCTTACTATGGTACTTTTCCCCGATTCCGGCCATGGTCCTCTTCAAATCCGGCGGCAGCGAGATGCCGAACGCTTTTTCGAAGTAGGCTGTAAGATCCGTATTCCCGCCAATTTCCCTGTTCCAGCCTGGGTTTGTCCTGGCAAGCAGGTAGCCATAGACGGGGATTGTTTCATATGCGAACGCCCGGACGTAGGAGCGGTCCACGAGGAAGTCGCCAATACTTTTCATGAAATGATCACGCACTTCCCGGTCGGATCGTCCGCTCAGCATAACGCCGGTGAATTCGGTCATCCCCTCGTTCAGCTCCATCTGGTTCTCGGTGGTGTCGGCGCCCTGAAATAATGCGCGGCGGAATTGCCTGAACGCTAGGGCGTTCGCCACATGCTCATGCAGGTCATCGGCGGAGCCGGCAAGGAGCGCTTGTTTCAGCGCCTCGAGCTCGAGACGAATATAGACCCGGCCATCCTTCCGATCGAGGTGATTGTTGTCCGGGTTCCGATTTGTGAATCCGAGAGCAGATTGTGATCGGTGAAAGAGCTCGTGCGCAAGGAGATTGAGCCGGGCGCTCTTCCCGGCCGGCAAGGGAAGCATGATCATCGCCCATTCCCTTCCTCCCCATCGGAGCGAGGTGTTGGAGATATTCACCGTTTTCGGAAGAACGCCTGTATAGACGGATCCCTCGGGGTTGAGGGTCCCGGCCGAATCGGCAAGATTTGCGTACACGTTCCTCGATTCTCTCTCAACGAGGAGGATCGGCCCGTATAGGTCTAGATTCCACAGATCCCGGTTCTGGGCGGTGGCGGCTCTTATTTCCCCAAAATAGACAGCGGCGGTGTCGGAAAAGCCCGGCTGGCGCGCGCGGGCCGTTGTCGACGGTAGCGTCACGATGGCACAAAGGAGAATCCCCCGGCCAAGGGAGGTGCAGATCGATGAATAGAATCGAGACATGTCGACGGGGCGCATCACTAGAACGTGTACGTCCGTCTCTGTCCGAGGTTTCGCTCGGATGGATTTCAATGACAAAACCTGAAGGCTGCGGCTACCAAGAGAGACGACGCCAGAGGTTTCGGTAGGCGCGACCTTTAGGTCGCGTGCCGTCAAACGCCGCCTGAAGGCTGCGGCTACCGACTATTCGTCTTCCTGCGAACAAGTGTTGCAACTGATCCTATTTTTGGAGAAATTGACGACCGATGAATGAGAATGCCAACAGCCATCCGCAGGATCCACGCCGCATCAAGGAGATGTTCGATGCGATCGCGCCAACCTACGATCGCCTGAACCGAATGTTGAGCTTCGGACTGGACATTCGCTGGCGGCGGAAGGCCGTTTCGTTCCTCGCGGAAAAGAAGGGTGGGAAGATTCTCGACATCGCCGCAGGAAGCGGAGATGTTTCGCTCGAGGTCCTGGCCATCAGGCCGGCCCGCGTCGTTGCCACGGACTTCGCTCCCGCGATGCTTCGAGTGTTCGAACAGAAACTTAACAACCGCGCGGATGGGGGGATTGTGGATCTCGTCATCTGCGACGCTCTTCGGCTTCCTTTTCGCGAAGGGTCGTTCGACGGAACAATTGTGGCGTTCGGCATCCGGAACTTCGCCGATCGCGAGGCCGGATTGCGGGAAATGCTGAGGGTCCTCGTTCCCGGAGGAATCTCCGTTATTCTCGAGCTTTCGAGACCCGATGGGGCTGTCATGAGAGGCTTGTACAACCTCTACTCCTCGATCGGAATTCCATTGTTCGGCAGGATCGTTTCAAAGCACGAGAGTGCGTACCGGTACCTCCCGGAGTCGATACGACATTTTCCCGAGCGGGGCGATTTTCTTTCCTCAATGGCGAAGGCGGGATTTGCTTCCCCGGCGGCGCACCCGCTGACCTTCGGGGGCGCAACGATTTACGTCGGAAGAAAGCCGGAAGTCACTTCTTAACGAAGAGACCCACCGCCTCGACATGGTCGGTATGCGGAAACATGTCGACAGGCTGGATCTCTTTCAGCACATACCCTGACCCGGCCAGCAATTTCGCATCGCGCGCCTGAGTAGAAGGATTACAGCTCACGTAGACGACCCGTTCCGGCGAACTCTTAACGATCTGCTCCACGACTTTCGGATGCATGCCGCTTCTCGGCGGGTCGGTGACGATGACTGTCGGGCGGGGATGTTCACCGATCCACGCGCGGTCCGTGGTTAACCGATCCTTCAGGTCGCCCTGCAGGAAAAAGCAATTTCCCACACGATTCACCTCCGCATTCCGCATGGCATCGGCGATGGAACTCGCCACGAGCTCGATCCCGACAACCCGGTCGACATGTTGTGAGAGATAAATCGCAATGGTGCCTGTTCCGCAATAGAGATCGTAGACAACGTCCCTGGAAGTGAGATTCGCGAGGGTGCGGACCGTTTCGTAAAGCCGTTCCGCCTGGAGCGTGTTCGTCTGAAAAAAGGAATTTGCCGAAAGGCGGAATGAGTACTCTCCCAGCTTCTCGTTGATCGTACCCGGACCATGATAGACCTTCTCCACCTCACCACGGGCGACCATCGATCTCCGCGTCGTGATATTATTGACGATTGTGGTGATCTGCGGGAACTGCTTGCAGAGGAGGCCGCTCAACTTCGCCATCCCTTCCGGCCAGTCGGCGCTCGTCACAAGATTGACCATCACGTCGCCGGTCCTCTTCCCCTCCCGGATCACGAGGTGTCGCATGTATCCTTCCTGGGTTTCGGTCGAGTAAACCGAGAGGTTCCAGACCTTGCAAACTTCACGGATGGTATTCACGATCGCCGCGCTCAGTTCCGATTGGAGCCAGCATTCTTCGAGGTTGACTACTTTGTCATACCGCTCGGGCACGTGCAACCCGAGAGCGACCGCGGGCTCTGCTGGTTCCTTCCGGTGGACCTCTTCGTCGGTCAGCCACCGGTAATTCGAGAACGTGAACTCCATCTTGTTGCGGTAAAAATAGGGATCCTCGCAACCGAGGACAGGATGAACAACGGGATCCACAAACCCGCCGATCCGCTCAAAGGCATCGACGACAAGCTTGTGTTTGAACCGCAGTTGAGCCTCATAGGCAAGATCCTGCCACTTGCAGCCGCCGCACACTCCAAAGTGTTTGCATTTCGGCGCCGTACGGAAGGGAGAGGGCGTGAGGACCTCGACAGCCCGGGCATCCGCAAAGTTCTTCTTGACTTTCCAGACTCGCGCCCGGACAATATCGCCCGGGACCGCTCTATCGACAAAATACACCATTCCGTCGAGGCGGGCCACAGTTTTCCCGTCTCCGGAGAGGTTGTCGATATTGAGTGTTACTTCGTCTCCTTTTTGCATCATACCTAATATACAAATATATTCACTGGCCTCTTTGTCCTCGTTCCCACGCTCTGCTGGGGAACGCATATGTGCGGCGCTCTGCGCCGCACGGGATCTGAACGGAACCGGGTTGAGATTACAACAGGAAGGAAATCGTGCCGAAACCAAAGGAAGAAAAACCCTTGATGATCCGTTGCCCGAACTGCAAGCAGGTTCGCGAACCGGACTTCAATGAAACCACCCGTCGCTATGTCTGCGCGATTTGCGCGGCGCCGGTCGATGCGCAGGTGTTGATCGAGAAGAGGAAGCGGGGAATAAAGTAAACCGACGCGAAGTATTCCCCCACCATTTTGGTAGGCGCAGGCTTTAGCCTGCGTAAAACTTCACGCGACCTGAAGGTCGCGCCTACGGATGCCTCGGGCTTGGTAACCGCAGCCTTCAGGCTGCGCCAATCATTCGCGGAGGGTAGCCGCAGCCTTTAGGCTGCGGTCTTTTTCCCGCCATGGCACAGCTCCTCGATCAAAAACCCGCAAGCTAAAGCTTGCGGCTACCTATACCCCGGTTCTCGTTCCGCCGCTCCGCGGCGGAACGCATATTGGGACGCCTCGGGCTTGGTAGGCGCAGGCTTTAGCCTGCGTTCATTCGGTTTGACGGTTTAAACTCAGCCACTACCTTCAATCGATACTACTTGATTAGAAGCATGCTCCTCGTCGCCGTGAACGTACCCGCCGTCAGACGATAGTAATAAATACCGCTCGGCACTCCGCTCGCGTCCCAGCTTACCGACTTGTACCCGGGGCTCTGAGGGCCGTTCACCAGAGTCCCGACCCTCTGACCAAGGAGATTGTAGACACTTAGCACCACATGACCGGCCGCTGGCACCTGATACCTTACAATCGTCACCGGATTGAACGGGTTGGGGTAATTCTGTTCAAGCGCATATTCTCTGGGGGCGGCACTCGACGCCGAATTGTCTCCGTGATCCGGCGGCGGTGGTGGACTTTCGCCGTTGTTAACGATTCTGATTCGCCCTGCCTCGGGTAGGGCGTTGGCTGTGGAAAGATAAAGTTTTCCCGTCTGGTTTGCCCTCACCCAATATCCCTGGCCGGGTTCGATAGCAGTTGCAATCTGGTACGAGCCGTCGTATCCGAAGAACGGCGATGTGACAATCCCGCCCGGTGAGCTCGTGATGCTCGAAACGCTGACAGGGGCACTGAGAGATCCCACCAAATTCCAACCCGACAACACGTTAATCGAATCCAACGACCGTTCGTAACCGCTGGTGGGAACAGTCTGAGCCCCTTCGAATTTCAGCCAGTATCCTTTCCCATTGGCGAGAATCGGCTGCGTGATATAACCACCCTGATATGCGAAAGCGTTTGAGATTGCCGTGGGATAGCGCACCGTCTTGTGATAATCCTCCACCTTCAGCGGCACCGATACCATATTCCACCCGTTTCCCAGCGTATCTTCCAGAGTAGTCGGTGCTTTCGCGAAGAGCCACGCCGCACCAAAGCCAGAGTTATCGACATACCCACCCACAATTGCCGTATGGCCGTCTGCGGAAAGGGAAGACGACTTGGCCTGATTGGCAAGGCCCACACCCCCGGCGCCTACGAGCTTACCTCCATACTGAGACCATACACCGCCGGTCCGTGTGAAAACCCATGTGGCACCCACTCCGCTGCTGTCGTTAGGGCCCCCCACAACTGCCGTATTTCCATCGCCCGAAATGGAGACTGAGGTGCCCTGCTGTGAAAAACCCACATGGCCCGTGCCGACCAGCTTCCCTCCCTGTTGAGTCCAGACTCCGGCAACGCGTGCGTAGATCCATGCGGCTCCGACCTGAGAACTATCATACGGTCCGCCCACTATCGCAGTATTGCCGTCACCGGAAATCGAAACTGCGGCGCCTTGATGCGCAGAGCCTGTGGCGCCTGTACCCACATGCGCCCCGCCTGTCTGCGTCCATACGCCTCCAGTCCGTGCGTAGATCCAAGCCGCACCCGCACTACTATTAAGTCCCGGCCCTCCTATAATCGCCGTATTGCCGTCGCCGGAAAGAGAAACCGAGGCCCCTTGTTGCGTAGAAACTGCGGCACCCGCATCGAAAAGCTTGCCTCCTTGCTGAGTCCAAACCCCGCCCGTTCGAGTGAATACCCACGCCGCACCGGTAAAGCTATTATCAACCCTCCCACCCATGATTGCCGTATTGCCGTCGGCGGAGAGGCACACGGAACCGCCTTGTTGGGCGACACCAACAGCCCCGGTGCCAACGAGCTTACTTCCTTGCTGCGACCAGGTGACTCCGGTGCGCGTAAAGATCCATGCGGCGCCCGTGGCGCTGCTATCGGCGTTTGCACCAACGATGGCCGTATTGCCGTCGGCGGAGAGTGAGAGTGAGACGCCTTGACCCGAACTCCCAGAGGCGCCTGTACCGACGAGCTTACTCCCCTGCTGTGTCCAAACTCCGCCTGCCCGAGTGAAGACCCACGTCGCGCCGAGGCCGGAACTGTCCAATGTACCGCCCGAGATCGCGGTATTTCCATCGCCGGAGAGACCAACAGAGGCTCCCTGGCGGGCTATGCTCACGGCACCTGTGCCGACCAGCTTGGTTCCTTGCTGAGTCCACACGCTACCTGTCCGCGAGTAAATCCATGCTGCGCCGGCACCAGATCTGTCGCTAAACCCTCCAACAATTGCCGAACTGCCATCGCTGGAAAGGGAGACCGAGAACCCTTGTTGACTGAGTCCCACAACCCCTGAACCCAGCAGTTTGCCTCCCTGCTGCGACCATATATTGCCCGAGCGTCCGAAGACCCACGCCGCACCGGCGTTACTACTATCTTGCGGTCCCCCCACGATTGCGGTAAACCCGTCGGCAGCGACGAAGACCGAAGACCCTTGGTGAGCGGCGCCGACAGCCCCGGTGCCGACGAGCTTACTTCCCAGCTGGGACCACACACCCAGGTTCCGTATGAAAATCCAAGCTGCTCCGGCAAGGCTGTTATCTCCAGGTCCCCCCACGATCGCGGTATTTCCATCGGCGGCTATCGATACAGATATACCCTGACTAGCGGAACCCGAAGCACCGGTGCCCACAAGCTTGCTTCCTTGCTGAGTCCACACACCTCCGGCACGAGTAAATACCCATGCTGCACCCACGCTGTTATTATCAGCAGCCGCACCCACAATGGCGGTATTCCCGTCGGCGGCGATCGAGACCGAGTAGCCCTGGTAAACGGAGGGGCCTACGGCCCCTGTGCCGACAAGCTTGCTTCCTTGCTGCGTCCAGACACCACCCGAGCGTATGAAAACCCAGCTTGCCCCGATCCCGCCATTATCGCTTAGACCCCCCACGATTGAGGTATTGCCATCGCCGGAAATGGCAACCGATACGCCCTGGCCGGCATTACCCACTGCGCCCGTGCCTACGAGCTTGTTTCCCTGTTGCGACCACACACCTCCTGAGCGGGTGAAGACCCACGCCGCTCCGGCGTGGCCGTTATCATTGTCTCCACCCACCAGTGCCGTGTTGCCATCTGCGGAAAGGGAGACCGATCTTGCTTGATAAGCAAATCCTACAGCGCCCGTACCGACGAGTTTCGCCTGCTGTGACCATACGCTGCCTGAACGGGTAAAAACCCACGTCGCGCCGGCACCATTGCTGTCTGCGATTCCGCCAACGAGTACCGTGTTACTATCGGCGGAGAATGAGACCGAGGCACCCTGCTGGGCAAGACCGGCCGCGCCTGTGCCGACGAGCTTGACACCCTGCTGTAAAAACTGGGCCGAACCTGACTCGCTCATGAGTGATAGCAGAGCGATAAGAAAAAGCAGACAGATCGCTGATTTCACGCGGCGGCCTGACCGACACCTAAGCGCGAAGAGAATGGAACAACAAGAGTATCGGAACATCATGACTCCTCCAATGAGCGTTGATAAGGCTGATGACTTAACATCCCTTGGCTGGCGGAGCCGAACCAAAGAAACTAGCAGATTGTACCGAACTTTCGAAGAGACAATCAATCGATCCAATATAGAAAGGCCTGTTTGAAAGTCAAGGGGCAGGGTGTTTTGGTGGTGTCTAAATTTGACCGAACGCCTCTCCACCTCGTCATGCTGACATGCTCCTGGTCAGCATCTTTCAACTCTTTCATGAAGATCCCGACCTAAAACATGTCGGGATGACGAGAGAAGATGAAACTGCGACATTACCGATGTTTTGGTTTGGGGTCCCTACAATTGTGAATTCGGCTTATTTCGCCGGCTTTTATCCGGGACATGCCTCCCAACGCGCCGAATTCTCAATCTTCCATTGTTGACAAAGAGGAATAGTTTTGCTTAATTTGAGTATTCCCAAAATGGGAATAAATATTCCCACTTTGGGAAAGGCGCATAACCGCCGTGAGAGTGATAACACGCCCTGTTTTGATTCACTTTGCCAAACGGCACAAGGATGCGGAACAATCAATCAGGGCGTGGTACCATGAGGCAAGGAAAGCGGATTGGAAGCACAGTAATGAAATCAAGGCGCTCTACGGCACTGCAAGTGTCTTGAAAAACGGGAGGGTCGTTTTCAACATTTGCGGAAACAAATACAGGCTTATTACGGCAATCAAGTTCAAGCCGAAGATAGTTTACATACGATTTATCGGAACTCATCACGAGTACGATATGATAAATGCGGAGACGATATGAGCATACAACCGATTAGAACCAGGGCAGATTACAAGGAAGCCCTTTCTTTCATTGAATCCCATTTCGATGCAAAGCCGGATTCCAGGGACGGACGCATGGTGGAAGTTCTGGCTATCCTGGTCGAGAAATACGAAGATGAGCACTTTCCGATCGAAGCCCCGACACCCGTCGAGGCGATCAAATTCAGAATGGAACAATTAGGAATGTCTAATGGAGACCTGGCGAAAATCATTGGCACGCCAGCTCGGGTATCGGAGATATTCAACGGCAAGCGAAATCTTTCTGTGAAGATGATGAAAATCCTTCATCGTAAGTTGCAAGTTCCTGCCGAAGTGCTTCTCGGCGCATAAATCGGTAGTCTCCTATTTTGTCATCCTGAGCGAAGCGAAGGATCTCTCAGTTCGGAAAGAGGAGATCCTTCGGTCGCTACGCTTCCTCAGGATGACATGTTCGGTGAAATTGAGACACTGCCCATGAATCCGAATGGGCTGCAATTCATCGCTTTTTTGTTATATTTGTAGCTGCAGTGCGCTCACTCCGATAGAATCTATCAGAGAATTGGTGGAAACATCCTATTTTGCGGGAGTAATTCAGCGGTAGAATGCCAGCTTCCCAAGCTGGACGTCGCGGGTTCGATCCCCGTCTCCCGCTCAAGATATTTGAGCGTTTACCAGGTTAACACACCCCTCCCTTCCCCCCCGCAGATTGTGTCCCCGTTCAATCACCTCCCGGAATATTAATCGAGTAAACCGGGAAAGCGCGCTTGATTTTTCTTGACTAAATTAGTGAGCTTCCCTATCTTGGCGTTAGCACCAGGGGCACTCTTGTTTGTCAGATACCCCGCACGCGCTAATTCCCTCACCGTGAAAATTTCTTAATCTGCCGGCCCCGTTCCTTTTTTTGGAATTCTTTTTTCTCGCTCGATGTTCAGGTATTAGCTTATTGTTGTCGGGATAGGTAACAGGAAAGGAGGTGACAACAATGGAGAAAGATCGAGAGATCACTCTCGAGTTCGAAGAACTCGAAGAGAAAATCGCTCCCTCTCAGGCCCCGGGGCAACTCGGGTACGAGGGGCAACCCGGTAACCAGGGCAACGGTACTCTGGGATACGAAGGCCAGCCGGGCAACCAGGGAGGCCACTAATCCGCATTCGAACTGATCCGGGCACAGGCACGGCGGACTCCATGGCACCTTTGCTGTCGGAATGCCTGAAACAAACCTGGTTCGGCTCGAGGCAAATCCAACAAACAAGAATGGCGGAGGCTTCCCTGATAGGGTGGCCTTCGCCATTTTGTATCTAACGTAATTTGGATGGAAACTTCTGAACTGAGGCTACGTAGCGATCTTGTTATCAGCCGTCACGACTTAACCGAAGAGACGGGGTTCGTCCTTAAGGACCCTGTGTCGGGGAGGTTTTTCAGCTTCAAGGAGGCCGAAGCTGTCATCCTGCGGCAGCTGGATGGAAGGAATTCTCTCGAGACCGTGAAGACGATGGCTGAACGAGAGCTGGGCGGTACGCTCCCGCGCGAGACCCTCGACCGGTTCATTAATAACCTGAGGCAGAAGGGCCTTCTGGCAGAAGGCCGGAGCGGTACGGGATCCATTCCGGCGGCACCCGGGAGGATTCGCGGAAACCCCTTCTACGTGCGAGTAAAGCTTTTTGATCCCGACCTGCTGTTCGGCCGATTGGCGAAACGGCTGGGCTTCCTCTTCACTCCGTCGTTCGTCGTCGGGTCGGGCCTTCTGATCCTGTTCGCGGGGGCGATCACGTTTTCGAACTGGAACGAGCTCAGGGTTAGTTTCGGGAACCTGCTCCAGTTTCAATCGCTCTTGTTCGCCTGGGTGGTGGTGTTGTTTGTCATCGCAGCCCATGAGACTTCCCACGGGGTGAGCTGCAAACGATTTGGGGGAAGCGTCCACGAGGTCGGATTCCTGCTCCTGTATTTCCAACCCGCATTCTATTGCAATGTGAGCGACGCCTGGCTCTTCAGGGAGAAGTCAAAACGGCTCTGGGTCACGTTTGCGGGAGCCTATTTCGAGATTTTTCTCTGGGCCCTTGCAACGATCGTCTGGCGGGTGACGGATCCCGGCAGCGTCGTGAATAATATGGCGGTGGTCATCACGGCAACTTCCGGCATCAAGTCTCTTTTCAATCTCAATCCGCTGATAAAATTGGACGGCTATTACCTCCTGAGCGACTATCTGGAGATTCCCAACCTCCGGCGAAAAGCGTTCGAGTATCTGAGAGGGACGGTCGGCAGGTTCTGGAGCTCTGCAGCAGGGCAGATGAAGAAAATAACCCCGCGCCAACGGCGGATTTTCCTCATCTATAGCGTGCTCGCCTCTGTCTATTCGTACTGGTTGTTCAGCTTTGTCCTTTCGAGGCTTGGAGGGTTTTTGACCTCCCGGTATCAAGGCTGGGGATTTGTTATATTTGTCCTCTTGCTGACAGGGCTCTTTCGGGGGACACTCAGGAGAATTCTGCGGCGCCCTCTGTCGGTTTTCACGAATAGCCAATCCATAATGAAGCGCGTAAGTAAACCGGTTAAATTTCTTGTGGTTGGAGCCGTGCTCCTCCTATTCCTCGTGTTCTACCGCGGCGAGCTCAAGGTCTCGGGACAGTTTACCATTCTGCCGAGCCGCAACGCGGAGGTCCGGGGCGAAGTGGAAGGTATCATCGAGGAAATCTTCCATGACGAAGGGGACGTCGTCGAAAAAGGCGCCCCGATCGCACGCCTCGGCGACAGAGAGTACAGCTCCGAACTGGCGAAAATCAAAGCTCAGATCGACGAGAATAGGGCGCAGCTTAAACTGCTCCAGGCGGGCGCACGGCCGGAGGAGATTGAGCTTGCCAAGACCCGTCTTGCCAAAGCCGTGGAGCGCCTTAAGTACGCGAACAAAGACCTCGACATGGATAAGTCGCTTCTTGAGAAACAGATTATTTCTCAAAAGAACTTCACCGAGACGGAGGGGACATCTGTCGTACGGAAAAAGGAGCTGGATGAGGCCGCCGACGAGCTGAGGTTGCTGCAGGCCGGCAGCAGAAAAGAGGTCATCGAGGCATTGCAGGCAAAAATCGGGAGTTTGGAAGCGCAGAAGGACTACCTTGGACGGCAGGTACAACTCCTCACGATCACAAGCCCGATCTCCGGCGTCGTCACCTCGCACAAATTGAGGGAGAAGATCGGCCAGAATGTAAAGAAGGGGGACCTCATTGCCGCGGTGAACGATATCAAGACCGTCACCGCGGAGATTTCGGTACCCGAGAAGGAGATCGCGGACGTCAGGCTGGGGGAGAAAGTGGTTCTCAAGGCTCAGGCGTTTCCGAGCCTCGATTTTGAGGGTACGGTCAGCTCGATAGCGCCCATCGCCGTGAAGCAAACAGAATTGAGGGATGACCGGACGATCCTCGTCATGACTTCCCTCGAGAATTCATCAATGCTCCTCAAGCCCGAGATGAGCGGAAACGCGAAAATCTACTGCGGCGATCAGCCTCTCATCAATATCATCGGGCGGCGGCTCGTTCGGTTCGTGAGAGTCGAATTCTGGTCGTGGTGGTGACCCGGCTGAGTCACTTACCAGATCTTCACTTTCTGCGCTTCGGAGCGCCACATCGGATCTCCCTCTTTGATACCGAATGTCGCGTCAAATTCCGGCATGTCGGTTAAAGGGCCGATGACGCGGTATTTCGCGGGAGAATGCTCGTTGCTCTTGATCTGATTGGCAACCGCCTCGGGCCGTTCGTTGACCATCCACGCAAGCGCGTACCCGAGGAAGAAACGATGGGCCGGGTCGAGGCCTGCGATCACCTGATGCTTCGTCCACTGGTCTGTCTTTTTGAAGGCCTCGTATCCCATCATGATGCCTCCGAGATCGGCGATGTTCTCCCCTTGCGTCAGTTCGCCGTTGATATGGAGGGTATCGACCGGGCTATATTCGTTGTATTGTTTGACGATCATCCTGGTTCTCGTATAAAACTTTGCGCTGTCCTCCGGCTCCCACCAGTTGTTCAGGTTTCCCTGGTCATCGTACTTGCTTCCCTGGTCGTCGAATCCATGCGTAATCTCGTGACCGAAGGTCGATCCTCCGATCACGGAGTAGAGAAGCGCATCGTCCGCCAGCTTTCGTTCGTATCCGGGGACGATGATATTGCATCCCGGCACGACGATTTCATTGTTGGAGGGATTGTAGTACGCGTTGTAGGTCTGCGGTTCCATTCCCCACTCCGTGCGGTCCACCGGCTTCCCGTACTTCGCGATGTCGTAGTCGAATCTCCACCGGTTCGCGTTCTTCACGTTGTGGACGTACGATGAACGATCGACCTCCAGGCTGCTCAGGTCCTTCCACTTGTCCGGATAGCCCACCTTCATCATGATGGTGCTCAGCTTCTGGAGGGCCTTTTGCTTCGTCGCATCGCTCATCCAGTCCAGGGCCTTGATCCGCTCGGCATAGACGCTCTTGATCGCATTACCGATCTCCATGAGCTTTTCTTTCGTTCCTTTCGGCAAATATTCGGCGACATAGACCTGGCCGATCAGCTCACCGAGGGATCCGTTTGTCTGCTCGACAACGCGTTTCCATCGCGGCTTCGGTTCCGGAACTCCGCGGAGGACGGTGGAATAGAAACTGAACGCCTCTTTATAGGTCTTATCGTCCATGTAACGAGCCAGACCCCGCACAAGATGGAACTTGAGGTAGATCTTCCAGTCGTCCAGGGGAAACGATTTGATATAGTCGTTCATTCCGGTGAGGAATTCGGGTTGACCCACGACCACGGTGTCGACCTGCTTCAACCCGACTCCGTCCATAAAGGTACTCCAGTCGAGGTTGGGGGTCGACTCGGTCAATTGCTTGAAGGACATCTTATTGTAGTTCTTCACCGGGTCGCGCGTGTCCTCCCGCTTGCGGCATTTCTCCGCGATGGCCGTTTCCATCTTGACGAGTCTCTCGGACGCGTTCCCCGCCGCTGCCTCGTCATAGCCCATGATCTTGAACATGTTCCCGACGTGTTCGGCGAATTTTCCACGGATCATCACCGTCCGGGCGTCTTTGTCGAAATAGAAATTCCGGTCCGGAAGGCTCAGTCCACCCTGGACGATAAAGACCGCATTCTTGCTGCTGATCTTATCGTCCTGGCCGACGCCAAATCCGAACATCGGGGAGCCGGAGACGGCGTGAACATATGCGGCTGCCTGCATGACGCCCTTCGTATCCTTGATTCCGTCGATCATGTCAAAGTCGCTCTTGAGATCCTCGATCCCCCTCTTGTTGAGCGCGACGCTGTCCATTCCGGTGAGGAAGAAATCCCCGATCTTCTGCTTGTTGCTCCCCTTCTCCGCGTTTGTCAATCTGGCGGACGACTCACACACATCGCGAACCTGCGCATTGATCGTATCCTGGATCAACTGCCAGAGTCCGTTGCTCTGCTCGCTTGAAGGAATCGGATTTTCCTTAAACCATTTTCCGTTTGCATAGAGGAAGAAATCTTCCCCGGGCTTCACACTGGTATCGATGTGAGAAACAAGCGGGTCGGTCGCGTCCAATGCCTGTCCGTCCTGACCATACAGGGCAAACGGGGCGACCAGGAAGCTGGCGATAGTAAGGAGAGAGAGGATGAACTTGTTCATGATGTACTGTTCTTTCGCGTAATTGTGTGATGAGTAACAGATTTTTGCCGGTGGATCAGCGCCTCCCCGGCACAAATGTACCAAGATTTTTCCTAAAACCCAAGGAAATAGAGGGTCTGGAGAAGGCGGTCGTTTGCGATGGTCGCGCCAATATGCTATCTTTGGTACGCGAAGAGGGGTGGTTTGTTACGAAAGGTGGAGGTTACTTAGGCAGCCCCGGATCGTGTGTTCTTAAGTCATTCCCGGACGCTTAGCTCAGCTGGTTCAGAGCACCGCCCTTACAAGGCGGGGGTCGCTGGTTCGAACCCAGCAGCGTCCACCACTACAGCAGGAATCCCTCCGAAAACCCGATCTGCCAGACCAGGAATAATCCGAAGCCGACGCTCACCACTCCCGCCGTGGTCTGGACGATTTTGTTGATGCCGTCATGCTTCGCAGTGATCGCAAATGGAACACTGATCAGTGCGCTCATGAGGAACATCCCGCCCACCGACCCAAATCCAAAAATAGCGATGTATAGCAGGGCCACCATTCTGGAGGAAATCGCCGCGAGGACGACGAGCATGAGCGCCGCGCTTCCTGCCATTCCATGTACCATTCCGATCAGAAACGGTTTTCTGGATGTCTTCACTGCATGATGACCCGCCGCTCCGTGAGGGTGGCCGTGCGCAGCCGCCGGTTCATGAAGATGCGGATGGATATGCAGGTGGTGGTGATGCGTATGAGTATGAAGATGGAGAGTCGCGCCCTTCCGGAGTTTTCGGAGCAAGTTGGCACCGAGAATGACGAGCATGATGGCTACCGCAAATTCCATCCCCATGGCAACCCGGTCGGGTATTTGAACTCGGAAGAGAATGACAAGAAGGCCCACGATCAGAAGCGATGCCGTATGACCGAGACCCCAGAGGGCTCCGACAAGCGAAGCGCTTACGAGCCCCTTCCTCTCGCTCACGATCGTGGAGACCGCCACAAGATGGTCCGCATCGAGAGCATGCTTGAGTCCGAGAACAAAACCCAGCCCGAGGACAGAGAGCGATCCGGTCCTCAGGGGAGTTGAGGAACCCCAAAAATCCACAGGCAGATGGATGCCCGTTTGAGCGAATGCCTGAAACGTGATGACAAGCCCCGCCACGGTTACTATCAGCGCGCTTCCCACGGGAAGCCAGCGAGCCAGCCTTCCTGTCGTGTTGAACCGCTCAAAAAAGCGCCGCGCGTACACCATGAGAAGCCCGATCCCCGTCAGCACACCGGCGAGCCCGACGCTGAACGAGACAATGAGAAGCAATCCAAACCCGATGCGTCCTAGCGCGACAGCGCTGAGCAGGACGACGATCGCAGAGGGACATGGAAGCATTCCGCCCGACACTCCGAGGGCGAGCAAACTCTTCCATGTAACAGGCGTCCCGTCGGCCCCGGGCGGAAGATGATTGTGCGCATGGCTCCCCTCGTGATGGTGCGAATGAGCATGATCGTGAGTATGAACATGATCGTGACCCTCACCGTGTTCATGAACGGGATGCCCATCCTCCGGCTGCGTCTTGCCACGAGCCAGGCGAATGCGTTTCCGGGCCAGCGAGAGACCGATCCCCACCACGATGAGGCCCGATACCATCCCAAGCCAGGGAAATAAATTTTCTGGAAGGATGTAGCGGGATGCGAAGAGCGCTATAAGCCCCATGAGGAACACGCCGATCGTGTGAGTTGCGGTCACCGTCAGTCCGAGGAAGGCGGCGTGTTTTGCGGTGCCCCGCGACCCGACAAGATACGCGGCCACGATCGTCTTGCCGTGGCCCGGCGTGAGAGCATGTCCCGCTCCAAGGATAAAGGCGATCAGTAACGAGAAGAGCATTACCGGTCCGCTCAGCTCTTTCGGAGAAATCAATTCCGCAAACCCGTCTTTGGTCCGGGAAATGACCTTCCGGGTCATCGACGCAACCGAGAAATCTGCCGATGAATTCCCGGGTGAAAATCGAATCTTCGCCTCGGAAATCTTGACGGGATTCGAAATCCGGTCGGCAGGATAGTTCCGCAACTCGTCCGTAAGATCGTCCGTCCCGACGGATGATTGCTCGAGTTCGGCGCCGGAAAGTGGGCGAACAACGATTTCCTTCCATCCGATCCGGTCGTCGAAATTGTGATCGAGGAAGGAAACGTCGTGCGTGCGGCTCTCTCCTGAGAGCGGAGCTTCGAATATCGACGTCAGCCGGGTGGTTTTCAACCCGCCCTGACCTTCGGGAAATGACAACTCATGCACGATCGGATGTGCCTCGACCTGCGTTCCATCAACGGAGAGCCGGAACGCTCCTGCGATCTCCGCAAGCTTTGCCTCCGCATAACGGTTCCGCTCCTGTTCGTCGGCAACTCCGTCATGATTGGCATCGATCTTCGTGAACTCCTGGATTGACGGAATCTCCGCGACATCCATCACATAAACGAGCCGGATCGCCCCACGTCCGGGTTCGATTCTGGTGTACCGGTTGATGCTGAAGATCCCGAGAGGATGACTCTGGGAGATTCCTGCGATCGCGAGAAGCAGGAAGAGGAGATATGAAAGTTTTTTTGTCATTTTTTGGGTTGGAGATCCTTCGCGAAGTTTATCCCGCGCAGGCGGGACTCAGGATGACAAATAGGCGCTCAGGATGACAGTTTATTGATTCCCCGCGATTCCGGGAGAATTCTTCATCTGCTGATTCACATCCGGACAAAACACATTCACAAATCGGTTTTCATTCTTCGCCCTCGCGAAGTACGCATCCGCGCTATCCTTGATGCCCGCCGCGGCGTAAATGGCGCCGGCGTGATAGTGGAGATTGAAGCTCCTCGTCCGGAGGCGCATCGCCTTCTCTATATATGGTACCGCCTCAGCTCCCTTGCCGTTCTTGTAGAGCGTCCAGGCATACGTTTCCAGAACATCGATATTGTCGGGGCGTAGGTCAAACTCCTTCTTCGCGCGGTCGAGCGCTTCCTTAAGATTCATCCCGTGGTTCGCGCAGAACATCGCGTATTCCCTGTTGATGTTCCATCCATCCTTCTCATGCTGTTCGAACGCTTGCAGCACGATCTTCGCCACGCCGTCGGCGCTCTGCGTCTGGCCCGTCGCGCGGTAGATGTCGGCCAATTGCTCGACAAAAATATGTTCCGGGGTTTGCTGGTAGGCCTTCGTGACCAGCTCGACCGCTTCCTGTGTCTCTCCCTTCGCCCGCCTAACCTGTGCCAGGCCGCTCATCGCATAGGCATAGTCGGGACGCTCCTCCAGAATCCCTTTGAAGATGTACGCCGCCGTATCCAGGTTGCCCTGGTTCAGGAAGAGCTTCCCCAGGTTGTAGAGCGCCCAGGCACGGTTCTCCTGACCGTAGACCCCGGCATCGGCGGCCATCTTCATGGCTTCAACAGCTCCCGGATTGTCTCCGTGCAGTTCGCGCAGGTATGAGGCGCGGGCATAGGACCGGAGATCCGGCCGAACGCTGAGCATCCGGTCGCAGGTTTTGACAGCTTCCTCATACCGCCCCGATTCCACGAGCGCGTCGCAAAGGACACCATATCCGATGGCACTGTGAGGATTCTGCTTCACGGCATCCTCGGCGAGCTCTCTTGCCTCTCCGAAGTGATGCATCGTCATCAACATCGTTCCTTTGATCATCCGCGCGTCAAAGTTCTGCGGATCGCGGTTGAGGGCCTCGTCGATCAGATACCTCGCCTTCGGCATATACTCATGGTGCCGTCCGGTGACACGCGCTTCCTGCAGGTACAACTGGGCGAGCTCGAGATAGTTCTTCACGGTCTCGGGATGCTTTCGGATTTCGTCGCGATAATACTCCACCGCCTTCTGCGCGTTGAGGAATTCGGTCGAGGCATTGGCGCTCCCCCCTCTCAGACTGAGGGACGGGATCTCAGGTCCGGAGTTCCGCTTCAACAGCGCAAAGTACGCCGCCACGCCGAGCCCGGTGACGACAAGAATTGCAATGACTATTTTGGAGGATTGTTTCATATTTGTCCGTTTCGAAAACAGGTGGGAAGCTCCGGCCCCATCATCACCATATCTTGTCCCCATGGGGAACCAGTAGCCGGAGCTTTCACCATCTGCGTAAGGTTACACATTACTTTATCAACATTGCCTTCTTGGCGGGGAGGATCGAACTGCCGACCTGCAGCCTATAGAAGTAGACACCGCTCGCCAGACCCGCTTTTCCGTTCCCGCCGCCGACAGCCGCATCCCAATTAACCGAATAGGTTCCCGGATTCTGCCGGGCGTCGACCAGTGTGGCAACTTCCTGACCGGCCTCATTGAACACCTTGAGAGTGACCTGGTCGGTCCCCGAGAGATGATACTTTATCGTCGTCGAAGGGTTGAACGGATTGGGATAGTTCTGATCGATGAAGAACGCCTTCGGCACGCTCAGGCCCATGAAGTCCGATCCGACGCTCGTCGGCCCTGCGGGCGCGGACGCAGTCAGTTGCTTCACGTAGTCCCATCCGCGGTGGGGATCGGCGAGATACGGGAACGTCGATTGGAACGGCACGTCGTTCTGTGTCGGCCCGGCGTTGTACAACAGATGCCCGACGAGAGCACCGGAGGCGAGGTCGGAATAATCGCCCGCGACGGCATCGTTAAACGGCAGGCCGACCGCTGCAAGAACCAGCCCGCCGACCGCCTGGAGCTCGATGGTTGTCACATCGTCTTCGAGCCGTCGTCCGTTCGGGAACCCGTCCATATGAGGTATCGCCTCAAGATTCTTGCTCGTGTTGTAGGGCGCGGCGGTCAAACCGAGAACGGCCGCCCTGATGAGGCCCATCCCGGCGTACTGATTGTATTCCGACGTGCCGCGAGGCGTCACCGGAGTCGCCATGTTCAGGCGAAGCAAGTCCCCGCCATATAACTTTCCATTGTCGAGGGTGATCGGCAGGAAATTGTTGATAAACGCCTTGCCGGTATCGAGCGGTCCGCCGTCCTTGCCGGTCGCGAGCTGGTAGGGAATGAGATTCGGAACACCGAAGTAGAAGATCGGATAGATGTCGACGAGGCGGGGTTTTCCGCTGTCGACCAGCGAGGGCTGAACGCCGGCGGCGAACGCTGTGCCTGAAAGGTTCGGCGGACTCGCGAGCTTCGTGACCGCCCATGCGCCGTCGTGGAAGTTATAGAAATTGAAGCCGGGGGTCGAGTAACCCGGGATGACTCCGACCGCCGGATACGACTGCGACTGTATCTGGAGCGACGCGAAGGAAGGGATGGCGGCGGCATAGAGAGTCGAGTCCATGTAGAGCGCGAGCTCCGGGTTGGCGAAGTAATCGACGAACCCCTGCTCCTCGGCGCTGTACGGAGAGACGGCGTTCCAGTAATCCTTCTGACCCAGCGGGATGATCACTTCATTCGTCAGCGGCATTCCGAGGCGCGAAACCTGGACCCACGGTCCCGACTCTACCGGCGGACCGCCGGTCAGCGACAGAGTGCGGATACGTTGTCTGCTGGCGGAGGCCCACACTCCGATCACAAAATCGGGATCAAGAATATTGGCGGCCTGATCGACCGTCTTCCCGTCCTTCTGCAGCACGCTGATCGGAATGTTCATCACGATCGCGTGTGTATTGAAACCGGCGACCGCATCGCGGGCATTGGCGGCATTCCCGGGATCGGTTCCGAAGGTGCTGCGCGTTTGACCCAGATCGAAGACGCCGCCCAGATCGACAAAGAAGGGATCGTCGCGCGGCCCGCAGAAAATCTTCTCTCCGGATCCCGCCGTCACGATCGAATTCGCTACGAGCGCGCCGTAGGTTGTGTTGAGTCCCACTCCGGTCTCGATTGAACGGGGCCCGATGTTGTTGGGAGGAACAGAGCCGCTGGCGATCTGTGAAAAGCCGCCGCCATTGACACTCTTGTCGCACACGAACGTCGTCTTGAGATTTTGCTTTCCGAGACGGATGTTGAAGAAGGTCGAGGAATCTTCATTTTGTTTGGTGAAAGTGAACCGGTAGGTGATATCATCCCCGGCACTCCCCAAAGGGCCGACGGTGGTCTTATTCTTTATGTGAATTTCATACAGGATGCCCTCCCCGAACGACGCATAGTTGGGACCGCCTTCCGGGAGTTCGAGCGGGATATAGTTTGCCACGATCGTGACGACGCTTGTGTCATACGGATTCCGGTAGGCGTACAAATCGGTGTTGTCGGCAAGGGGGTCGGCGCTGATAATGGGCGCTTCCCGGTGGCTCGACGCATTGGTGGAATTCCGGAGTCCAAAGACGATCGCAACAGCGATGCATGCTCCGGCGATTGCCAGCAAGAACAATTTCCTCATGACACACTCCTGATGGATTGTGGGTGTTGATTTGGTGGTTATTCGAACCTGTTTCCTCCCCCGAGCCGAGGAGCCTGCAGAACCCTGATACCTACCTCAGGCAGACCAAAATAGCCAACTTTGCTGTCTGAATCAAGCGGAATCGGATCGGAAATCCATCTACTGACCGATCCCGCTAAGCGAGGTTTAACCTATATACGATACTTACCCGGAATCGGATTCCTTACTCGATCCGAGATCCATGACAATTATTTGCCGGATTCGGACAAAACAAAAGCCGCCCCCTTGTTAGGAGACGGCTTTCTTCCTACTCCATGTAAATTTGATTTGTCGGGTGGTTGCTGAATTTCAACTGCCGAGCCGAGCGAACGCAGGCTAAAGCCTGCGCCTACCAAGCCCGAGGCATCGGTAGGCGCGACCTTCAGGTCGCGTGGCTGGTGAACTGCTGCGATCTTGCCACGCAGCCGAAAGGCTGCGCCTACCGGGACCGAGACGCCACCCTTATTTCACCAGAGTCGCCTTCTTCGTTGATACGAGCTCCGACCCGACCGTAAGGGTGATGAAATATGTTCCGCTCGCGAGACTTCCTGCATTCCAGTTTGCCGCGTAGGTTCCGGGCCCTTTCTCCTCATCGACCAGCTTTGCGACTTGCTGACCGATCTGGTTGTAAATCGCGAGTTTCACCGCGCCTGCCGTAGAGAGATGATAGCGGACCTCCGTCGATGGATTGAACGGGTTGGGATAGTTCTGGTCCAGCAGGAACGCCTTGGGTGCGCTCGCTCCCAGAAAGTCCCCGGTGCTCATCTTGGTTGCCGCCGGAGGCGCCGAGGCGACCGTAAGCTGCTTAACGTAATCGTAACCGCGATGGGGCTCGGGAACGTACGGAAACGCCGCCAGGATCGCTTCGTCGTTCTTTGTCGGCCCGCCGTTATAGCCGAGTTCGGCAAGAAGCTTCGGCGAAGCGAGGTCCGAGTAGTTCGCCGCCGTCGCATCGTTGAACGGAAGCCCGACCGCACCGAGGACGAGTCCGCCCACCGCCTGCAATTCGATCGTGGTCACATCGTCCTCAAGCCGCCTTCCGTTCGGGAATCCATCCATGTGCGGTATCGCCTGGAGGCTCGGATTGGTGTTGTAGGGGGCTGCAACCAGTCCAAGCACGGCCGCCCGGATGAGCCCCATCCGTGCGTACTTCGTAAATTCGTCCGTCCCACGGGGCGTGACCGGTGTCGCCATGTTCAGACGGAGCATATCGCCGCCGTACAATTTCCCGGCATCGTTTGTGATCGGGAGAAAATTGTGGATGAACGGCTTCCCGGCGCTCAACGGTCCGCCGGTCTTACCGGTGGCAAGCTGATAGGGGATCGCGTTCGGGACTCCGAAGTAAAAGATCGGAAAAATGTCCGCCAGTCGCGGTTGCCCCGCACCGACAAGTCCGGGCTGCACCGGGACCGCGAACGCCGTGCCGGATAGATCGGGCACGGGGGAGAGGTGTGTTACCGCAAACGCCCCGTCCTTGCCGTTCCGAAAATCGAAGCCCGGGGTCGAGTAGCCCGGCAAGACGCCGATCGCCGGGAACGATTGAGACTGGACGCGGAGAGGGCTGAGTCCCGGAACCGCGCCTCCGAACTGGCTGTCGTCCATGTAGAGGGCGAGCTCCGGGTTCGCGAAGTAATGAACAAATTCCTGCTCATCGGCGCTGTAAGGCGTGACGGAATTCCAATAATCTTTGTCGCCGATCGGAATGAGGGCTTCATTCGTCAGCGGCATTCCCAGGCGTGAAACCTGCATCCAGGGTCCGGAAGTCTTCGGGGGTTTCCCGCCGTCCGAGAGGATGGAGAGCTTTTGCCGGCTGGCCGAAGCCCAGACTCCGATCACAAAATCGGGGTCGAGGATGTTCGATGCCTGCGAGACAGACTTGCCATCCTTCTGCAGAAGGTTAATCGGGATTTTCATGATGATTGAATGGGTGTTGAAGCCCGCGACCGCGTCGCGGGCCGTATTCGGATCAGACGGATCGCTCCCGAACGAGCTGCGGGTTTGCCCGAGATCGAAAATCCCACCCAGGTCGACAAAGAAGGGATCGTCGCGGGGACCGCAGAACACCGTCTCTCCGGTGGACGCGGTCGCAATCGCGGACGTGGCAAGCGAGTTATACGAAGTGTTGAGGCCGGCGCCTCCCTCGATCGACCGGGGACCGATATTGTTGGGCGGGACGACGCCGTTCTGTATGATCGTGACGAATGCCAATCCGCCGACGCTTTTTTCGCACTTGTAGGTCGCCTTCAGGTTCTGTTTTCCGAGGCGAATATTGAAAAAGGTCGTGGGATCTTCGTTTTTCAGAGTAAACGTGTACCGATACGTGATGTCATCCTTTGCGCTTCCGAGTGTAGCAACGGAGGTCTTGTTCTTGATATGGATCTCATACCGGATGTTCTCGCCGAAATTTCCGTAGTTCGGGCCCCCTTCGGGCAATTCCAACGGAATGTAATCCGCCACAATGGTGACGAAGTTTGTGTCATCCGGACACCGGAATGCGTACAGATCGGTGTTGTCGGCAAGGGGATCGTTCGTAATGAGCGGCGCTTCCCGGTGACTGGAAGCGTCGGTCGGTTGCCGGAGAAGGAACGTCATCGGCGTGAGTATCGCAGCCGCCAGCGCCGCGATGAGAAAATATTTCTTCATACAACCTCCATGATTGGATTGAATCTTACGGAACGATGAATTAGTGAAATGGATGGAATAGGCAACTGTTTCACGCGCTTACTGTCGCGGGAACCGGTCGATATTGATCATACGTAACGGGACTGGAAACGGATCAGCAACCCCGGCGGGGTTCAGGCGGGCGGATAGGAGAAAATTGCCTCGAGGGATCGGGTCAGCGTGGGATATCGGAATTCATAACCGGCGTTCAGAAGCTTTTCGGGGATCACGCGTTGGCCGGTGAGGATCATCCCCGCGAGCTCCCCGAGGGCGAGGCGCAAGACAAACCCCGGGACCGGAGCCCAGCATGGACGCCTCATCACCCTTCCAAGCTCCAGGGAAAATTCTTTGTTCGTCACATGTTCCGGAGCGGCGACATTGACGGGGCCCGAGAGATCGGTATGTTCCAGGGCGAACATGATGATGCCCACCAGATCGTCGCTATGAATCCAGGGAAACCACTGGCGGCCGGAACCAAGCCATCCCCCCGCGTAGAGACGAAACGGCAGAATGAGCTTCTTCAGGGCCCCCGCCTTTCTGTCCAGAATGATGCCGAAGCGAAGCCTCACTACTCTCACCCCCATGCGTTCGGCATTCCATGCCTCCTGTTCCCACGCCCAGCAAAGTTCAGACAGGAAGTCATTTCCCCGGGAAAAGTTTTCAACAACATCCGCTTCTTCGACGCTCCCGTAGTAACCCACCGCAGAAGCGTTAATCAGAACGGACGGTTTTTTGGGTGCGTGTCGAATGGCGTCGACGATCGCGCGCGTCGACTGGATGCGGCTGTCGATGAGCATCTGCTTCCGCGACCGCGTCCACCGCTTGTCGGCGATATTCTCGCCCGCCAGGTTGATGATGGCGTCAACTCTTTCGATGCGATTGATCCATGGACCGGGGTGCACGCCGTCCCAATGCTCCGCTTCGACGAGCTGGGAGGAAAGCCTGACCGATCCCGGCGTTCTCGTGAGGACAACCACATGGTGCCCCTCTTTGGTGAGCCTCGGGATCAGCAGGCTCCCGATGAATCCGGTCCCGCCGGTGATGAGAATTCGCATGAAGGCCTTCCTTGGATTGTGGGTATGATACAGATTTTGGAAGTAATTTGCCACCGCAAGGGGGGTGCCCTCCTTCACTTGAACTCGTCATGCTGACATGCTCCTGGTCAGCATCTTTCAACTCTTTTGGAAAGATCCCGACCTGGAACATGTCGGGATGACGAGACGAGATGAAAGTGAGACTCTACCAACGCAGGGTGAGCTTGTTTCTCTCGGCCTTCCCCCCTATCTTGTGAACATGCACATGGCAAATCCCATGTAAGCCCAACATTTCCTAACTGCCCTTGTGAACCCGCCACAATTTCATCGCGTCACATCTCTCGAAATGCCCGAGCTGCAGCCCTATCGAACACTTCGCCGGCCTCTTGAGCACATTCGCCAGGGATTCTTTGTCGCGGAAGGCGACAAAGTGGTCCGCCGCCTGCTGGCGAGCGATCTCAAAGTCGTTTCGATCCTCCTTACACCAGAATGGTATGAGCAACTCTTCTCCGGCGATTCTCCAGAAACCGCCGGTCTTATTGCCCGGGTCGAAAACGCTCAGCTCTTTGTTGCGGATAAAAAACTTCTTGAATCAATCGTCGGCTTCAACCTTCACCAGGGTATAATGGCCGTCGCCACCATCCCCTCCCCCAGGACTCTCGAAGAGATTATCCAGGAGTTGAAGCCTCCGCGGTTGCTTGTCGCACTTGAGGGTCTTGTGAGCGCTGAGAATGTCGGTGTGGTAGTGAGGAATTGCGCCGCCTTCGGCGTGGATGCTCTTATCGTAGGAGAAACGTCAAGCAGCCCCTACCTCCGGCGTGCCGTCAGGAACTCGATGGGAACCGTTTTCAAGCTTCCGGTTGTCCACGTCGATGACCTCGCACGATCCTTGACGCTGCTCTCAAGAAACAATGACATGATGCTCGTCGCCGCCGCCCCAGGCGGGAACAGATCTCTTCACGAAATCGATCTCAGCAGGAATTGCTGCCTGGTGCTGGGAAACGAGGATGCGGGGATATCGGCGAAGATCCTGGAACTTTGCGACGAGCGGGTCGCAATTCCGATGTCGGACGGAGTCGATTCGCTCAATGTCGCCAGCGCAAGCGCGGTGTTTCTCTACGAAGCGGCGAAGTCGAGGGCGTTGGCCGGAAGGCGGTGAGGCCGGATCAACGGGCCTCGATCAGCTCCTTGTTCGAGAAGAAAAACCCGATTTCAATCCTCCCGTTCTCCGCCGAGTCGGAGCCATGGACGACGTTTTCACCCTTGTTATCCGCATAGAGTTTGCGAATCGTTCCCGCGGCGGCATCCTTCGGATCCGTGGCGCCGATGAGCGTCCGGAACTCCGCGACCGCATTCTCCCGTTCCAGTGCGATCGGAACGCAAGGGCCTGAACTCATGAACTCAACGAGTCCGTCGTAGAAGGGTCTCCCCTTGTGTACCGCGTAAAACTCTCCGGCGCTTTCTGTGCTCAACCGCGCCTTTTTCATGGCGATGATCTTGAAGCCCGCCTTTTCAATCCGCGCGATCACCTCTCCGGTGAGATTCTTCCGCACACAATCGGGTTTTAGTATTGCCAGTGTTCGTTCGACAGACATACGTTTCCTTCGTTATTGGGTAGTGGTGGGATATCCAAGCTCTTTCCATCTTCTCCAGCCCCCGTCCATGGAGACGACGTTGCTGTATCCCATTTTTTGCAAATTGTCCGCGGCGAGGGCGGATCGGAACCCGCCGCCGCAGTAGAGAATTATCTCGGTATCCTTATCGGGAACCTTCGATTCGATGTCCCGTTCGATGATGCCTTTTCCCAGATGAACGGCGCCGGCGATGTGGCCTGCATCCCACTCGCGGTCCTCCCGGATATCGGTGAGGACGACTTTCTCTCCCCGGTCGATCCTGGCCTTGACCTCTTCAGGCGTCGTCTGTTTGACGCGGGCTTTCGCATCATTGACAAGTTTCAGGAAACCGGGGGAATGCTTCACGCTACTTCTTCTTTCTTGCAGCGGGCCGTTTTTTTCTTCCCCTGGAAATGACCACGTGCTTTCTAGCGGCCTTCTTGCCGAGAACCTTTTTTGTCATCTCCCCTATCGACGCGGGGCTTTCGACCACGTGAATGCCCGCCTCTCGCATGGCCTTCATCTTTTCGGCGGCCGTCCCTTTTCCCCCCGCAATGATCGCCCCGGCGTGACCCATGCGCCGTCCGGGCGGCGCTGTGCGCCCTGCTATGAACCCGATGACCGGTTTCTTAAACTCCCTTTTTATATAGGCAGCGGCTTCTTCTTCCGAGGTGCCGCCGATTTCTCCGATCAGAATGACCGCGTCTGTTCCGTCGTCATCGTTGAAGAGTTTGAGGGCGTCGAGGAACCGTGTGCCGATAACCGGATCTCCCCCGATCCCGATACATGTGGATTGCCCCATCCCCAGCTCGGTCACCTGCCAGACCGCTTCATAGGTGAGCGTTCCGCTCCGTGATATCAAGCCTACGCGGCCGGGACGGTGAATAAACCCGGGCATGATACCGATCTTGCACTTGCCTGGGGTAATAATGCCGGGACAGTTCGGGCCGATCATCCTGACACCCTTGTTCTGCAGGTACCCGTAGACCTTCACCATATCGCGAGTCGGTATGCCTTCTGTGATGGTCACGATCAGCTTGATCCCCGCATCTGCGGCCTCGAGTATGGCGTCTGCAGCGAAGGAAGCGGGGACGAATATCACACTTGCGTTGGCGCCTTCGTTCTTCACCGCGTCGGCGACGGTATTAAACACCGGGACTGTCCCCCGGAAACGGTGTTCGTCGTTCCCCGAATACTGAAGGCCGCCCTTACCCGGCGTAACCCCTCCGACGACCTTCGTCCCGTATTCGATCATTTGCTGGGTGTGAAACGTTCCCTCGCCTCCGGTGATGCCCTGAACGACAAGACGCGTTTTGTTATCGATAAGAATGCTCATACGGATTTCGTAGTCTCCAAAAAGTTTGCAACTCGCAGAATTGTCGCCTCGTCGAACTGTTTCCCCAGAATCTGGAGCCCGATCGGTAAACCCTGGCGGTCATGGCCGCAAAGAATACTGATACCGGGGATGCCGGCCAGGTTGGCCGAAGCCGTGTAGATATCCGAGAGATACATCGTCAGAGGGTCTTCCACCTTTTCGCCGATCTTGAACGCCGTGGTCGGCGACGTCGGAGTAACCAGGCAATCGACCTCCCCGAACCCACGGTCAAAATCCTCCTTGATCAGCCGGCGCACTTTTTGCCCCTTCAGGTAATAGGCATCGTAGTAGCCGGCGGAAAGAACGTAGGTTCCGAGCATGATCCTCCGCTTGACTTCCTCTCCGAATCCTTCGCTGCGCGACTTCGTGTACATCTCGACGAGATCGCGCGCCCCTTCGGCTCTCTTCCCGTACCGTGCGCCGTCGTAGCGGGCAAGGTTTGAGGATGCTTCCGCGGTCGTGAGAATGTAATAGGTTGCGATCGTGTACTCCGTATGCGGCAATGAAACGTCGTGTACCGTTGCACCGGCATTCTTCAAAACATCGACCTTTGCCATGATCGCGCCTGCGACCTCGCGGTTGAGCGCGGGAGTGAAATACTCCTTCGGCAACCCGATCCGGAGACCCCGGACGCTTCCGTTAAGAGCTGCCGCATAGTCGGGCACGGGCAGCGTCGAGGATGTCGAATCGCACGGATCGTGTCCCGCGATCACACCGAGCACTTTCGCAACGTCGAGCGCAGTCGTACCGAAGACGCCGATCTGATCGAATGAGGAGGCGAACGCGACGAGCCCGTACCGGGAGACCCGGCCGTACGTCGGCTTCAACCCGACTACACCGCACAGCGCCGCCGGCTGGCGGACCGATCCGCCCGTGTCGGTGCCGAGCGCTGCCGTCGCAAGCCCTGCAGCCACAGCGACCGCCGACCCGCCGCTCGATCCTCCCGGAACGCGGGATTCATCAACCGGGTTCAGCGTGGGGCCGTACGCCGAATTTTCGGTCGACGAGCCCATCGCGAATTCATCCATGTTGGTCTTGCCGATCAGAATTGCATCCGCGGCCTCGAGCCGTTGGATCACAGTGGCATCGTACGGGGACTCGTACCCTTCGAGGATCTTCGAGCCGCAGGTGACCTGCACGCCCCTCATATTGATGACATCCTTGACCGCAATGACCATGCCTGCGAGGGGGCCCGCGCTCCCCGCGGCGAGTCTCCGGTCGACAAGGGCCGCGCGTTCCAATGACTCCTCGCGCATGACCTTGAGAAATGCGTTCAGATGCTTCTTTTTCTCGATCCTGCCGAGATAGCGCTCCGTAATCCCGGCGCACGTGGCGCGGCCGGATGCAAGCTCCTGGCGAAGAGTATCGAAATTCTCCAGTACCTGTATCTCCTGATTCTGGTTGACTCGGGAAAGGTGCCCGGCTCTGGCGGGACCGGGCATAATGCCGCCCGGGTTTCGGGCAGCGGGACTTCAGACCGGCTTACTTGGTGCTGTTGTCAATTTTCTTCGGCTCGTCGGGTTTTTCGATTTCTCCCTGGATATCGCGTGCGGCCTTCCGAAACTCACGGACGCCCTTGCCGAGCCCTTGCATAAATTCAGGAATCCTTTTCGCGCCGAACAACACCAGGACAACGAGAGCGATAAGTATGATTTCAGGTGTGCCTAGACTGCCCATTGTGAAACTCCTCTATGGTATCGACTGGTCTGTGATCTGTTCGTTCAACACAAAGCTCTCGATGAGCGAGAGAAAAATCTCTTGTCCATCCGTGTCGCCGAGCGCGGGATCCGCCGCGCGCTCCGGATGAGGCATCAATCCCATCACGTTTCCGCGGGCGTTCATGATGCCGGCGATATTGGAACGCGAGCCGTTGGGATTTGCGGAAGACGTCACCTGTCCCTCGCCGTCACAATAGCGGAAGAGAATCTGTCGGTTCCGTTCGAGCTCATGGAACGCTGCATCGTCCACCTGATAGTTTCCCTCGCCGTGAGCGATCGGGATGCGCAGAACCTCGCCGGCCCGGCAGTTGGAGGTAAACCGGGTGCCGGAATTTTCCACGCGGAGATGTACCTTCTTGCACACGAACGTCATGCGATCATTCCTGAGAAACGCGCCGGGCAGGAGGCCCGCTTCGCACAGGATCTGGAAGCCGTTGCAGATTCCGACGACGATTCCGCCCCGTTCCGCAAACGCGCCGACTTCCTTCATGATCGGGGAGAAACGCGCGATCGCTCCGCACCGAAGATAGTCGCCGTACGAGAATCCCCCCGGCAACACCACGACATCGACGTTCCCGAGTGACGAGTCCTTATGCCAGAGGAACTCTGTGTCCTGCCCGAGGACACGGTGCAGAACATCGAATGCATCATGGTCACAGTTCGATCCCGGAAACACAACGACGCCGAACTTCATTTCAGATCTGCTCGACAGAAAATGAATAATCTTCCATCACCGGGTTTGCGAGCAATTTCTTGCACGCCTCGTTCGCCATCTGCTCCGCCGCCGGAGCGCTCGCCGTATCGATCTTCAACTCAATGAACTTGCCGATACGGACCTCGACGATTTTTTCCATCCCCAGGCTTTCGAGCGCATGGCTGACTGCTTTGCCCTGCGGATCCAGAATCGATTTCCGTGTCGTCACCATGATTTTCGCCAGGTACAATGCGCCTCCGCTCTCTCAGAGATCGACGCTCGTGATTTCGGTGTCCTTTTCCTCAAGGCCCTTCGTGACCGGGTGGATCGAATTCTGGATCACGCGGACGAGGTGCCGGAGCGGGCCCGTCGCGGTGTAAAACACAAAGAAGGGAAAGAGCGCGCCGCCGCGGGTGATAACTATTGCCGTGATGCCGATGATCGCCACGGTGAAACGAGCCGGATGCTGTTTGATCCCGCGCGCGGTAAACTTGGGCACCGCGTCGTACTTCATCGAACTCACCATCAGCAGAGAGAGGATGATGATCATCGGAACAAGGAGCGACGTCTCAAGCGCATTGAGGTTCGTTCCTTCATGGTAGAACGACATCACGAACGACGCGATCATCACCGCCATCGCCGGAATCGGCAACCCCTTGAAATAGTCCTTGTCGTATGAAACGAGTTGAGAATTGAACCGCGCGAGCCGAAGAGCTCCGAAGACCATGGGCATGGCGCTCAGAAGCATGCCGGGGCCCTCCAGCGTGTGCAACTGAAGCCGATAGACAAGGAACGAGGGCGCCACACCAAATGAGATCACATCAGACAACGAATCGAACTCCACGCCGAAATCGCTCGATGATTTCGTGATCCTCGCCATGACGCCGTCGAACGCATCGAACAACGCGGCGAGGATGATGAACCACGAAGCCAGGATGTAATCCCCTTGCGCCGTGTGAATGATGGCCCCGAATCCGCAGAACATGTTCAGAACCGTAAAGAGGCTCGGAACAACCGCACGAGTAATTTTCACTTATCCCCTCCTTTTACTTCCAAATTCTGGGCAGCACGCCCATCGCCGGTCATGCGAAATGGGCCAGCACGGTTTCGCCCGCCACGACCCTGTCGTGGAGGGCAACTTTCACAATCGATTCTCTGGGTATAACGACATCCACGCGCGAGCCAAATTTAATCATGCCAAAGCGTTCGCCGAGCACCGCCGGCTGCCCGACTTTAAGATCAGCCACAATTCTCCGGGCCACGGCGCCTGCTATTTGTTTAAACAATATTTTCCTCGATCCCGATTCAATACCGATGTGGGTGCGCTCGTTCTCTTCCGACGATTTGTCGGTGTAGGCAAGCCCGAATTTACCCGGAATGTGCTGAAAGTGGGCAATCCGGCCCGAAATCGGGAACCGGTTCACATGGACGTCGAGGGGGGACATGAAGACGCTGATCTGCACCGCGGGGTGTTTGAGGAACTCGCTCTCGACCACCTCGCGTATCGCAACAATCCGGCCGTCGGCCGGTGAAACAATCAGGTCAGTGCCCGAAGGCGGCGTTCGTTTCGGATCACGGAAGAAATTGAGGACGAGCAGAACGAAGATCGCGACGGCGCCGACAATCGTGTACCTGAGGAGATCGTTACGAAGGGCCGTCATCGCGATCGTGACGATGATCGCTGCAAGCAACGAAACTTTCAGAACCGTATCCAAACCGTATCGGGTGATCACCGAGCTTGACCGGTCCTTCTAAGCTCTGACTTTTAATCGGTCCCGCAGTTCGGTGAAGGCGGGTAGCGCATTAGGCTGGTCCGGAAGGAAGCGATCCCGGCCGTTCTTGTCTTCCACCGACAGGTCCAGGAAGTGGCACGTTGAGGGGGAAAGTTCATCCGAGAGAACAATCTGACCCTTCGAGCGTCCGAACTCCAGCCGGAGATCCGCAAGCAGGAGTTGCCGCCTGTCGCAGAGCCCGCGCAGCACCGCATTGATTTTGGCGGCAGTGCGGTTGATCTGCTTGAATTCCTCGGCTGTCGTGATCCCGAACGCGTAGACGTGATACTCGTTGATCCAGGATGGGGTCTGGTTGCCGTTACAATAGTAATGCTCGATGACCGGAAAATCGAGCTTCACCCCTTCTTTCATCCCGAACCGTTTCGTCAACGCGGATCCGGAGTAGTTGTAGATTCGGACTTCAAGGGGAATACTCTCCGTGCGACGGACCAGCATCCGGATATCGGAGAGATTGCTGACAAAGTGGGTGGGAATGTGGAACCCTTCGAGATACTCAAACAGGTAGGTGGAAATTTCGTTCCTCAATCCGTCGAGTTCCCTCGACTTGGAACGTTTTTTCCCGTCGTCAATTCCATTTGAGGCAAATTCCTGGATGGCAAGATCGGGCTTCTCGGAATGATAGAGGTGCTTTCCGTTCCGCTCCGAGATGAGGTCTCCCTTTGCCACTCTTGCTACTTTAACAGCTGAGTCCTCGAGCAAAGATTGCACCGGTTCTTTCATGAATCGCGATGATGGATTCGAAGTGCGGTTGATATATAACGAAATTACCCCTGAAAGTCAAACCTCGAAACGCCTCGTCACGCCCCAAATACTTGACTTTCGTGGAAAAATGCGACACTTTCAGTTTTCAACTTTCAAACTTAGGTCCCTCCATCGCATCCGATCCTCGAACGATGAAAACCCGCACGGACACCGGGCTCCTTTTCATGCAGTGGCTCGTCATACTCGCACTTGCCGGCACGTCGCTGGTGTTTGTCGTGAATGTCAACGATAGCACGATGCTGAAGCGGCCGATTCTTTACGTGACAACCGCACTCCTGGCCGCAGCCTGGACTTCCCACTCGCTGCAGAGGATGAAGATTCACCGGACGTTCAGTGCGATCGATCTCGCAGTCCTCGCGTATGTCGCACTTTCAGCGATCTCACTCCTCAATGCGCCAAATCTGACACTCGGGGTAACCGGTCTGGGAGATCTGTTGTGTTACGCGCTTCTCTTTGCCGTCAGCATCCAACTGCTTGAAGACCGGGGATTCGCGCAAAGGATTTTCAAGTCGCTCATCGGGATAACAATCGTAGCAGGCATCGTCGCAATCTTCCAGCATTTTTCGGCGGATCGATCTTCATCCGTGACGATCGGACGGGAGACAATATCGACATTCGGAAATGTAACCTATTTTGCCGGCTTTCTTGCACCGATGGTGGCTCTTCTCGCTGCCAGGATACTTGCGAACCCGCGTCCCGAGGCCCGGATTCCGATGGGGCTATTGCTTATCGTCATCGGCTATTTATTGATCACAACGGAAGCAAGAAGCGCGTGGGCGGGAGCGGCAGCGGGAGTCCTTTTGCTCGTGTTCCTGAACGTCCGCCCGGCGAGAACACGCTGGATTGCGCTAGGAATCCTTGCCGCGGCGGCAGTCTTGATGTTCCTCCTCTTCCCTGAGATGGTACAACGTCGATTACTTGCGATCGTCGAATCGAACCCCACCTCCTCCATTGCGCGGAGACTCTATTTTTACAAGGGAGCGTGGAACGCGTTCCTCGCCTCCCCGCTCTTCGGCCAGGGGATTGGCAATTTCGTAGCGTTCCTTCCGAAATTCCGTTCGCCGGAGTATTGGATGGCCCATTCGGAGGATATCGTCCCGCACGCCCATAATGAATTCCTTGAGATTCTTTCGGAGACAGGTCTTTCCGGGCTTCTCGGATTCGTGACGATCGTTGGTCTGACGATCCGGTCTGCGATAAAGAGAATGAAGCAGGCGGAATCCGCTGAAAGGATTATGGTGGCGGGACTCTTGTGCGCCATTGCAGCGATCCTCATGGACAATCTTGCAAGCATGAATCTTCGGACGGTGCCCGTCGCTTTGATGTTCTGGATGATCCTCGCACTTTTGCATGAGAAGCGCGCAACGGAGGCACGCTCTTTCTCGATCACTCTCCCTCAGTGGGTGAAAAAGATTCATCTCGCACCATATGCACTCTTTGCCTTGTTGTTGATATGGTATGTTCCTCGAGTAGTAGAACGCTACCGCGCGCAGGAGTTTTATCTCGCGGGTAACCTCCTGCGGACTCAGGTCAAGCCGGGCGCCGCCCTTACCATGTACACCGAGACAATCTCTCATGATCCCGATCTTGCTGATGCCCGAATCTATCTAGCGGCAAATCTGGCGCAGCAGGGGCGCAATGAGGAGGCGCGTCGGCACGTCGACACAATCCTGACGAAGTACCCGAACTATCCGATGGCACGGTTCATCCATGCGATTGCCGACTTTGAGCTTGGCGATACGACGCGCGCAATCCGGACCATGGCGGAAGAGATGCAGCTCGAGACATCCCCTCAGACGGTCTACTATGCATCCCTCTTTCGGCGAAAGCTGAATCAGCCGGATAGCGAGTATGCGTGCCTCAAGCTGCTGCTATCGAATTCGATCCGGAGCGGATCAATTGACCATGCGAAGGAGGGGATTGAAAATCTGGCCGATCTCTGCAGCCGGCCCGGTGCGCCCGCCGGGTGCGCTGATCTGGTTTCCAACATCCGGAAGACCTTTCCTCAGAACCTTTCTCTGCTCCTTGCGGCGGAGGATTTTTATGAAGCGGTAGGGTCACTGCAGGAAGCTGAGTCGACTCTGGAGCAGGCGCGGGCTATCAACCCGGATGATCCGGGTGTCAAAGGGAGGTTGGCGCGCCTGGCAGTATCTCAGCGGGCTGCGAAGGGGTTACACTAGGGACTGCCTTTCGTGCCGTGTGGGCGAGGAGTGGATCTACCCTTTTGACGGCTGCTGATAGAGTCCGAAGACATTTCCCGCCAGGTCGCTGAATCTCGCCGTGATCTCAGGTGCGTCCATACCGATGGGTTGGACTATCTTCCCTCCATGGGCGCTCACTGCTTTTATCGTGTTCTCGACACTGTCAACCATGATGTAGATCAAGACTCCCGGTTCTCTTCCCGCTTTCCGTCCGGTCACCCACGTGCCGCTCACTTGCCCGACCGTGTCATCGAAGGCGATGTGCCCGTCCCCCCGTGTTCGGAGCTGCCACCCGAAAACGTCTCTGTAAAAGGCGGAAGATTTATCGATGTCAACGGCAGGAATCTCGAGGTAGCAGATCTTGCCGTTACCATAAGCGGGTTGTTTATTGTTTTCCATGGCGTCCTTGAATTAAATTCTGAGAAGATGATAAGTTATGCTTCGGATGACGCAGAAGACACCGCTCGTTGGTCAATGTGGCGGTCCATCCCAATGCACGAAATCTATACCGTTTTGAACATCAATCCACCACGGAGGTTCGGGCTCTCCAGAATTCCACACACCAATGTAGTGCGGAATACCTCTGACATATCTGAAGTACCAAGCGGAGCCGGGCCCTAAACCGGTTCCGCTGGTGAATAGGTACGACCAATCTTCACCATCGAAGCTGGGGTAAATTGGAAAGGCACCCCAGTCGCCGAGGAAAATAAGATTTTCCTCCCAATCAATTACTCCCGGAAGTTGACGGTACAATTCTCCGAGTCTCCTCGGATGGAGAAATCCATTAAAATGCAGGTCCAACCAGGCCAATACGTCCGCCGAATCATGATAGGCCGGACGGAGATACTCGTCAAGTCTATTCCAGCCGTCATATTGTCCAAGGTTTATCTTATGGGCTGTCGTATCATCAACTTTCAAAAGCAATTCGGAAACCACCCAGGGAGCTAGAAACCTCTGCTGGAGGACTGGCGCATTTTGAAAACGGATACTGTCGTCGAACGCATATCGCAGGTAATTGAGCGAGTACAACAACTCAGAGATCAAGCTGTCGGATGGACGATTTTGTCCGGAATACCACACAGCGAAATTGCCAGCTTCAATCGAGTCAGCGTGGGAATAGTTTAGCTGAATTCGGCGGGCGTACCCTGACCCACGACTTACCGTCGGACCGAATACATCGGGCTCGATAAAATCATTGCAGGAATATGCAATAATTGTCACCAATAGAAAGCAAACCCACTTCATTCCATTCATGATTGCTCGACGCTCTCTCATCGGATCAAGATTGCCTTCTTCGTCTGAACAAGCTCTCCCGCTGATAACCGATAGAAATATAAGCCGCTGGGCTGGGTGCTGGCGTCCCATTTAGCGGTGTAGGTGCCGGGGGGTTTGTCCTGATCCACGAGTGTAGTGATGAGTTGTCCTAGCGGATTGAAGATTTGCAGTCGGACGTGGGTTTGTTTTGGGATGCTGTAGGAGATTGATGTTGATGGATTAAATGGGTTAGGATAGTTTTGGCCTAACGAAAATTCCCGCGGAAGATCAATCAGGTCATCTTGGGCAGATGTCAAGAACGCGGTTGTGAAAGTACTATCCCCGCCAGCAAAGATCCAGGATGGACCACACGGACGCTTTAGATATGAGATGATCTGATAGTGATAAGTTGTCTTGGGTGTGAGATTTGCAACGAGCGCGAAGTAGGTAGCTCCTGCACCCTGCGTCGCAGAAATCCCATTACCGTAACTCGTTGTGGTTCCGAATCGGAAGGCAACGGAGTCTACGCTGTAGCAGTTACCTGCAACACCTCCATTGAGGGTCGCGGACGCTGTATCTATATGGCTAGCGGAGTAAGTGACAACCTCGGGTCCGAGCATGCAATCATCAACAATTTGCCGTAGACCGTAATCGTAGATGAAGAATGTGTACACCGGGGCGGTTGGATTGGGCCCATTGGGATCATATACACTTTGCAAAATGAGACTGTCTTGCGCAAACATGTCAACCCTGGTCGGTAGAATGGCAGCCGAGGGATCGACAATAAACATACTATCGCACCGAGCGCTTAAGCATGCTACATCCGGCCATCGCAGTGTTGCAGACACATTGGGTAGCTCCGCTAAGGAATCTACGTTTTGAAACCGGATTTGGAATGTGTCTCTATGTGTAGGTGGGAAATCACGCAAATCCTTCTTGATTATCCCAAGGGTGGTGAAACAGTTCTGCCTTCCGGGTATGCTCAAAAAAACAGCAGCAAATCCGGTTGGCGGGTAAGGAGGTGATGCGTTTTCACCCAATACTGTATCGAGGCAATATGTAGCGCGTTGGTCATTGCCGAACACTAATGAATCATGGCCACCTGCATTATCTCGAATCGTTAGCCATACAGTACTGGAAATTTGCGAGAACGCGTTTGTGTGACAGACCATTACAACGAGGAAGGAACTTAGCGATGCGAGCAGCTTTCCGTGGGCCATAGCGCTACCTCCATAGAAGCGCAGTACAATGGAAGGTAAGCGTTTAAATGGGGAAAAACAATCGATCGGGGGTGAGTAGCTGAACAATCCCAGAGTTTACGATCCGAAACTCTCATAGCTCCGGTTGCAGTTTTCGTTTGAGGATTGATTTCCCCGCGCAAAATGGGACAACCTGGTACCATCTCGTTGAGACGCATAATGATGCTAACCACGCATTGCATCATTCTGTATTCAGGCAAGTGGTTGCACAAGTGGAATCATTTTCGTACCATTCTATACCAATTGACCCCAGTGGTTGCAAAATGGTTGCACCCTCGCGGCTAAATCAGCCCCCTTCCAGAGAACCCCTTGGTAAAATTGGTGTTTTTGACATTGCCCGGTGGTGTAATTGGCAACACACTTGACTCTGGAT